>CP119753.1:930794-1241058 GCA_029319145.1 Microbacter sp. GSS18
CTCTTCGACGGACTGTCGTGACCGTGTGGAACGTGGCCACCCGGTGTGGTACCTGGTTCCCGATGGGGTCGTGCAATACATTGCGAAGCATCACCTCTACCGGAGCAAGGAATGAACACACCCGAGCAGCCGGCGAGCCCTCCGCTCACGCGCAAACAACTTCGTGAGCTGCGCAACACGGGGGCGACCCCCATCGTGCCGGCGGTCGCCACCGAGGAACCCGCCGAAGAAGAAGACCCCAACGCCTCTCAGCCCGCGCCGCCGTCCGGGCCGCCCGTGGCACCACCCGCGAACCCGGCGCCGCTTCCGCGTGCCGCCGCGCCCGCCCCGGTCTCGGAGCCGCCGGCACCGGACTCCTCGGTGGATCTGGGCGTCGCACCCCTCACCCGCCGTCAGGCGCGCCAGCAGGAGCGGATCCGCACTGCGTCGGTGCCCGTGATCACGCCCGAGGTCGCGGCGGCCCACACGGCCGCCAACGCCGCGCCGCCCGTGGCCGAGGCGGAGGCCGGGGTCGGGGAGCAGGCTCCCGCGGACGAGGAGCAGGCTCCCGCCCACGAGGAGCAGGCTCCCGCCCACGAGGAGCAGGCTCCCGCGCACGAGGAGCAGGCGCCTGCATACGAGTCCCACACGCCGGCGTTCGCGTATCCGGCGACCGAGGACGAGCAGCCGGACGCCGTCGCCGACGCGCAGCCTGCCGCGCCCGCCGAGGAGCGCGTCGTGAACCCGCGCCTCGGAGCGGCGCTGGCGACCGGCGGCGGCGCCGACGTCCCACCGTCGTTCGATCAGCTGCTGTCGCCGTCCTCCTCGGGCTCGTCGAGCACGCCGAACGCGCTGATCCTGTCGCAGACCCCCAGCGCGGCCCCGCTGGTGGCACCGGTGACGGCGGCCGGAGACGTCATCCTCACGGGCACGTTCAACCTGCCCGACGGACTGGGCTCCACGGGCCACGCCACCGGCACCGCCGACGGCAAGGAGGTCGACGCGGTGCTCGTCGACGGTGAGCTTCCCGCGCACTCGTCTCCGACGCCGATCGCGGCCAGCGCCGCGGTGAGCACGTCCAAGTCGGCCGGCGAGGTCATCAGCCCGCCGACTCCGGAACAGGGCAGCCGCCTGATGATGGTGCTGGCCATCACCGCCGGCGTGCTGGCGCTGGCGCTGGTCGGCGTGCTGATCCTCGCGTTCGTCACGGGGGTCTTCTCGTGACCGCGAGCCCGCTGGGACTCGAGATGCTGCAGATCGCCGTCGCCGCCGCGGACGCGAAGGGCGGCGAGGACCTCGTCGCCCTCGACGTGTCCGAGCCGCTTCCGCTCGTCGATGTCTTCCTGGTCGTCACGGGGCGCAGCGAGCGGAACGTCGCGGCGATCGCCGACGAGGTCGAGGACCGGCTGCTGGCGGCCGGACACCGTCGGCTGCGCCGAGAGGGCCGCGAGGAGTCGCGCTGGATCCTGCTGGACTTCGGCGACCTCGTGGTGCACGTCTTCCACGAGCAGGAGCGCATGTACTACGGGCTCGAACGGCTCTGGAAGGACTGCCCGCTCGTGCCCTTCGAACTGCCCGCCCACTCGTCGGCGGACTGACACGCGCGGAGGGCGCCGTCGATTCGGAGCGCGCCCCGGAATGTAGTAAGCTGATGGGGTTGCCCCGCGAGGGGAGAGAACAGAACAAGGGCCTGTGGCGCAGCTGGTAGCGCACCTGCATGGCATGCAGGGGGTCAGGGGTTCGAGTCCCCTCAGGTCCACTCATCGAGAAGCGCCCCGATCCGTCGGGGCGCTTCTTCGTGCTCTGGAGGGTCCGTGCGGCCCTGGTCACCGCGACACGTACTGCTCGGCGAGGGCACCGCCCACCACGATCGCGACGACCCAGGCCGCGGTGAACACCGCGAACTTCGCGGCCGTGCCGATCATGATCCATCCGATGTACCTGCTGCGGTCCGCCGGGGCCGCCACCGCGATGAGGAGTCCCGCGGTCGAGGCGAGGATCCAGGGGGCGACCAGACCGGCCGTTCGCAGGCCGCGGTCCTTGGCGATGTCGGCCACCCGGTTGACGGCGGCGGGCGGATACTGCCGGCCTCGGCGGGCCGCTCTGCGCTGGAGCGTGCCCGAAGCCGCCACGCCCACCCCGTACATGATGTACGTCCGCACGAGCTGCGCGACGGTGACGACGAGGAAGATCAGCCAGGAGGCCATTCCGGCCTGGATGCCGAAAGGGATCACGAACGCACCGAAGAAGAAGCCGGACAGGAAGATGATCATCGCCAACGACACGCCGCCAGTATGGCACCGCGGGGCGCGCCGATCCCACCGCGGTCGTCGCCCGCCGGAGCCGCGTCCGCCGACGCCGCCTAGGGTGGGAGCGTGAAGCGTCGCCTGAGAGAGATCGTCGTCTGCGGTGTCCTGACCGCGGTCGCGGCGGTCGCCGTGGGCGACGGCGCCGCGTGGGCGACGACCGCTGAGGCGGCGACGCCCGCGATGCCCTCCGTCGGCGTGGTGGCCGCGCCGCCGGACGCTCCGGCGGCCTCGGCGTCCGATCTCGTGGCGTCGCTCAGCACGCGCCAGAAGGCGGCGGCCGTGGTCATGGGGCACCTCCCCACGACGGATCCCGGCGCGCTGCGCGCGTACATGAGCGACACGGGGATCGGCGGCTTCATCCTGATGGGTGCGAACGTCCCGCGCGACGAATCAGCGCTGCGCGCCGTGACGCGCGCCCTGACGCCGGATGACGCACTGCCACCGCTCCTCGCGATCGACCAGGAGGGCGGCGACGTCTCACGGCTGCCGTGGGACGACTTCGAAGCCGCGACGACGCTGAAGTCCGAGCCGGCCTCTGCGACGCGCTCGGCATTCGCGGGTCGCGCGGCGCTCGTCCTGCGGGCTGGGATCGGCGTGAACTTCGGCATCGTCGCCGACGTCACCGCGGATCCGGGATCGTTCATCTACCGTCGCGCCCTCGGAACGAGCCCGGAAACCGGTGCCGAGCGCGTCTCGGCGGCGGTCGACGCCGAATCCGGCTCGGCGCTGTCCACACTCAAGCACTTCCCGGGACACGGTGCGGCGCCGGGCGACTCGCACGTCGGCATCCCCTCGACGTCGATGCCGGAGTCCGCATGGGCCGGCGCAGAGGCGGCGCCGTTCCGGGCCGGCATCGAGGCGGGGGCACCGCTGGTGATGTTCGGCCATCTCGCCTACACGGAGGTGGACGCGGCACCGGCATCGCTGTCGGAAACGTGGCATCGCATCGTCCGCGAGGATCTCGGGTTCGACGGCGTCGCGATCACCGACGATCTCGGGATGCTCGAGGCATCGGGGATCCCGGAGTACCGCGACCCGGTCGCCAACGCCGTCGAGGCCCTCGCGGCGGGCAGCGACATGGTGCTCACCGTGCTCTACTCCGACGCCTCGACGGCGCCGCGGATCGTCGACGGGATCGTGGCCGCGGTCGACGACGGTTCGCTCCCCGTCGAGCGTCTCGACGAGGCTGCCCGACGCGTCACCACCCTGAGGCTCGCGCTGGCGGCTGCCGGCGAGGCGCTCCTGCCCTGCACGGACTGCGCCGCGGTCGGATGATCACGCCGGCGCCGCAGCGGCCAGCAGCGCGGCGCGCACGGGCTGGGCCCGCACGCTGAAGGCTCGCTGGCGCCGCACGTACTCGGCCTTCCCCTCGGGGGTCTCGATCCGGATCGGCTCGTACCCCCAGCCGCGGAGATCGTACGGCGAGGCGCGCATGTCGAGCTCGCGGATGTCGCGCGCGAGCTCGAAGGCATCCAGCAGAAGCGCCCCCGGCACGAGCGGGCCGAGCTTGACCGCCCACTTGTACAGGTCCATGCCGGCGTGCAGGCACCCGGGCTGCTCCGTGCGGGGCTGGTCCGCGCGTGTGAGAGGAGTGCGATTGAGCGGCACGGCGGCGGGAGTGAAGAACCGGAAGGCGTCGAAGTGCGTGCACCGCAGCTCGTTCGCTCGCACGACGGCATCCGTCCCGTCGCGGCCGAGGCGCAGCGGCACGTCGTGTCGAGGCACGCCCTCGCGATACACCATCGCCCATTCGTGCAGCCCGAAGCAGCCGAATCCGGCCGGCCGCGACGCGGTCGCACCCAGCAGTCGCGCGACGGCGTCGACCAGCATCGGCCTCTCGCGAACGAACCCGGCCGCGTCGACGACGAGGGTGCCGTCGCCGGGCCCGGGCCGGTACCACCTCCAGCCGGCACGCTCCGAGTTCGCGGCACCGCGGAGCACCACGTCGGCGCCCGGGTGCCAGCGCCGAAGCAGCGCAGGCTTGTACGAGTAGTACGTGAACAGGAAGTCCTCGACCGGATGCTTCTCCCCGCGCGCCGCGCGCTTGCGGTGACCGGCCGTCAGCACATCCGCCCTTCCGCGATGGACCGCCTCGGCGTCGCGCCACTGATCCTCGTCGAGGGCGACGGGGGATCCGGATGCTGCGTGCACCGGTCGAGGATACGACGGGGGGCTGGGAGCCGGTTCAGCCGGCGACCGGCTCGATGAGCGACGGATCGTTGTTGCGCACGTTGCCGACCGCACGCGATACCTCGTGGTGCGCGAGGGTCTCGGCCACGGCCGGCGCCGCGTCGATCGCCGCGTCGAGGACGTCGCGGACGTTGTCCGTCGTCGGGTCCAGCCACGCATCGGCGTGGTCGGGATCCATGAACAGCGGCATGCGATCGTGGATGGATCCCAGGGGGCCGATCGCGTCCCGCGTGAGGATCGTGAAACTCAGCAGCCAGCGTTCCGGATCGTCGTCGCCGCGCTCCGGATCGCGCCACCACTCGTACAGGCCGCCGAACAGCAGCGGGGACCCGTCGGCGGGGTGGATGTAGTGGGGGATCTTCTGCCCGGCGACCGCGGACCATTCGTAGTAGCCCGACGCGGGCACGATGGCACGCCGCTTGTGGAGTGCCGAGCGGAACATGGGCTTGTCCTCGAGCTCCTCGGAACGGGCGTTGAAGGCGCGCGCGCCGATCTTGACGTCCTTCGCCCACGGCGGGACGAGGCCCCAGCGGGCGGCCTCGAGACGCCGCGTGGGGGGCTCGGACTTGGCGGAGTCCAGGACGATCGCCGCGCGATCGGTGGGGGCGATGTTGAACGACGGGGCGGGCAGATCGTCGCCCTCGACGTCGACCCGCAGGACGCCCACGAGTTCGTTTCCGACTTCGGCAACCACGAATCGTCCGCACACGCCGCCAGCATAGGCGGTGGCTCCGACAGCGTCAGGACGTCAGGATGCCGACGTCCTCGAGCCGGTCCACCAGACCCGCACCGTCCGACTCGGTCACCCACGGCACCGTCGCCGCCGTGTGGTCGTCGACGGCGGTGCGGCCTCCTGCGAGCACCGCTTCGGCGGGGGAGAGGCGGCGGATGGCGACGCCGGCGACGTTGGCGGGGTGCTCCCTGGCGAAAGTCGTGTACAGGTCGTCGTCGTGCTGGCCGTCGTCGCCGATGAGCAGCCACGTCACGTCGGGGAACTCGCGTGCGAGGCGCCGCAGGTTCGTCGCCTTGTGGATGCGTCCGCTCCGGAACCAGCGCTCGTGCGTGGGCCCCCAGTCGGTCAGGAGCATCGCCCCCGGCGGGAACAGATGCCGCCGCAGGAAGCGCACCAGGGTCGGGGCGACGTTCCACGCGCCGGTCGACAGATAGACGACGGGGCACCCCGGGTTCTCGCGGACGATCCGCTCGAGCAGAACCGCCATGCCGGGTACCGGCTGCCTGGCGTGCTCGTTGACCACGAACGAGTTCCACGCCGCCAGGAGCGGGCGCGGCAGCGCGGTGACCATCACCGTGTCGTCGACATCCGACACGACCCCCAGACGCTTGCCCGGTGGCACGACGAAGGTGCGCGACTCGACCTCGTCGCCGTCCTCGACCGACATCGTGAACGTCTGCCAGCCCGGCTCGAGCTTCGCGGGCAGCACCGCGTCGATCACGCCGCCGCGATCGGCCACCACTTCGTGCGTGACCCCGGCGATCGTCACCGAGACCTGCGCATAGCCGATCGGGATCGCGGCGAAGCTCCGCCAGCCGCGGACGCCCGCGTACTCGCCGGAGCCGTTGCGCCGGCGCGGCGGCACGATGAGCACGCGTCCCAGGACGCGGACCCAGTCGGCGCCGGCGTATCCGGCGAAGGGCGTGATCGTGGGGACGAGTCCGCGGGTGCGCGCGCCGCGCTCTCGCCACGCGTGGAACTGGCGCTCCAGGCGCGCCAGCCACAGTACCTTCGGGGGCTCGGAGATGTCGGTTTCGGGCATCCCCTTCAGTCTTTCACGTCGTCCGGGCGCTCCTGGATCGGAAGCTCGTGCGCCTCGAAGTGCTTGCGCTCGACGCGCTCGATCGCCTTCTTGGCGAGCCAGACCAGGACCAGGAACAGGACGATGATGCCGACGAAGATGTAGCCGGCGAAGTGGAGGCGGTCGGAGAGCTCGCGATAGGTCTCGGCGGCGGCAGCGGCGACCGAGACGTAGACGACCGCCCACAGCACGCATGCGGGAAGCGTCCAGGCCAGGAATCGGCGGTAGCCGTAGCGGCTCATGCCGACCGTGAGCGGCACGAGCGAGTGCAGCACCGGCAGGAACCGCGAGAGGAAGATCGCGATGCCGCCTCGCCGCTCCAGATACCGCTCGGCGCGCTGCCACATCGGCTCGCCGATGCGCCGGCCGAGCGCGGAGCGCTTGATGGTCGGGCCGAGGAGGCGCCCGAGCCAGAAGCCGATCGATTCGCCCGCGAGCGCACCCAGCACCACGACCACGCCGAGGACGACGCCCTCGAGGGGGGATGCCACCGCGGTACCCGCCACGATGACGATCGTGTCGCCCGGCACGATGAGCCCGATCAGGACGCTGGTCTCCAGCATCATCGCGATCCCCGCGAGAACCGTCCGCAGCACGGGGTCGACGCTCTGCACCCCGTCGAGCAGCCAGGTGAGGAACTCGTTCACGTCACGAGCCTAGATCGAGCCGCCAGATCGTAGCCTGGGAAGATGGCGGACGCAGTGGTGGCAGTGGCGCTGCCGGCATGGGTCGAGCCCGCGGTCGCGCACGGACGCCTGTTCGCACGGCGGACGGACGTCTTCTGGCTCGACGCCGGGCCCTCGGCGGCACGCGGATGGAGCTACCTGGGCACGGGGACGGCGGAGTCGGACAACGAGGCTGTGCGCTCGGTCGTGCTCGCCGACGCCGCCGGTGCCGCGCCGTGGCCGGCCGGTCCCTTCCGCGGCGGATGGGTCGGCTGGATCCCCTACGAGGAGGGTGCCGCCGCGGCGGGGGCGCAGGTCCTCGCGGCCCCCGCCGGCGGCGTGGGCGAGCGGTGGATCCGCGCCGAGGAGTGGCTCGCGTTCGATCATGCGGGCGGGCGCGTGTGGGCCGTCGCATCCGCGGGCCGGGCGCGCGGGCTGGCAGAAGAGGCGGCGGGACTGCCCGCCCGCGACGGCGCCGCGGCACCGCGGCACGGCGTCGCGCCGCAGCCGGCGACGTCGGCCCGTCACCGGCCGGACGAGTACGCCGCGCTCATCGAGGCGTGCCGAGACGCCATCCGCGAGGGCGACGCGTATCAGCTGTGCCTGACCACGCGGTTCTCGGTGCCCGGCGCGCACGACCCGGACGAGGTCTTCGCACGCCTGAGGACGGCGCACCCCGCGCCCTTCGGCGCGCTCATCCGCTCCGACGGGGACGCGCTGGTCAGTGCCAGCCCCGAGAGCTTCCTGCGCGTGCGCAGCGGCAGGGTCTCGACGTCGCCGATCAAGGGCACCCGGCGCCGCGGGGCGACCGACGCCGAGGATGCGCGCCTCGTCGAGGAGCTCGTGTCGGACCCGAAGGAGCGGGCCGAGAACGTCATGATCGTCGATCTCATGCGCAACGACCTGTCGCGCGTCTGCCTCGCCGGCACCGTCGCCGTCGAGAGGCTGTTCGAGGTCGAGACGCATCCCGCCGTCCACCAGCTCGTCAGCGTCGTCGCGGGCGCGCTGGAGCCGGGGACCACGGTCGGCGGACTGCTGGACGCGGCGTTCCCTGCGGGCAGCATGACCGGCACGCCGAAGCTGGCGGCGATGAACCTGCTCCGCGGCCTCGAACAGGCCCCGCGCGGCGTGTACTCGGGCTGCTTCGGCTGGGTGGGCCGCGACGGCTCGGTCGATCTCGGGATGGTGATCCGCTCGATCGTCTTCGGCGCGGACGGGGCCTCGGTGGGGGCGGGCGGCGGGATCACGTGGCGGTCGGTGGCCCGCGCCGAGGTCGCCGAGGTCGCGCTGAAGGCCCGGGGGCCGCTCGCCGCCCTCGGAGCGCGGCTTCCGGACGCCTGGCTGGAGGTGGGTGTCGGGTAACCTGGAAGGTGCGCCTTCGCGTGTTCCCCGCACCCCACGATTGGTACCCCACCCGTGAGCCAGACCATGCCCGACACCTCTGCGCCCGCCGACGCCGCCTTCGATCCCCACGCCCTGCAGGCGAAGTGGCAGGAGCGCTGGGAACAGGCCGATCCCTTCCGCGCCGGAGGGGATGACGATGCGCGCCCGCGCAAGTACGTCCTCGCGATGTTCCCCTACCCGTCGGGTGACCTCCACATGGGGCACGCCGAGAACTATCTCTACTCCGACATCGTCGCGCGTGCGTGGCGTCACCGCGGCTACAACGTCCTGAACCCGATCGGTTGGGACTCGTTCGGCCTGCCCGCCGAGAACGCGGCGATCAAGCGCGGCGCGGACCCCCGCGAGTGGACCTACGCCAACATCGCACAGCAGGCCGAGGGCTTCCGCGCCTACGGCGTGTCGTTCGACTGGAGCCGCGTGCTGCGCACGAGCGACCCCGAGTACTACCGGTGGAATCAGTGGCTGTTCCAGCGGATGGCCGAGCGCGGACTGGCCTACCGCAAGGAGAGCCCGGTCAACTGGTGCACCAACGACCAGACCGTGCTCGCCAATGAGCAGGTCGTCGATGGGCACTGCGAGCGCTGCGGCGCCGAGGTCGTGAAGAAGAAGCTCACGCAGTGGTACTTCAAGATCACCGACTACGCCGACCGTCTGCTCGACGACCTGAACCAGCTCGAGGGGTTCTGGCCGCAGAAGGTCATCCAGATGCAGCGCAACTGGATCGGCCGCTCGGTCGGCGCCGACATCGACTTCGAGATCGAGGGACGCGACGAGAAGGTCACGGTCTTCTCCACGCGCCCCGACACGCTGCACGGTGCGACGTTCTTCGTCGTCGCGCCCGACAGCGACCTGGCCGCCGAGCTGGTGGCCGGCGGCTCCGCCGAGGTGCAGGAGCGGTTCCGCACCTACCTGGACTCCGTGCAGCGCGAGACCGACATCGAGCGCCAGAGCACCGATCGCCCCAAGACCGGCGTGTTCCTGGAGCGCTGGGCCGTGAACCCCGTCAACGGCGAGCGCCTGCCGATCTGGGCGGCCGACTACGTCCTCGCCGAGTACGGTCACGGCGCCGTCATGGCGGTGCCCGCTCACGATCAGCGCGATCTTGACTTCGCGCGCGCGTTCGACCTGCCGGTGAAGGTCGTCGTGGACACGACCGCGCCGATCACCGGTGCGATCCCGGTCATCGAGCTCGACGACAACGGCGACCCCATCGATCCGGCACTCGGCGGCGACGGTCTGGACGACATCGACCCGTCGCGCACCGGCGTCGCCCTGACGGGTGAAGGGCGCATGGTCAACTCGGGCGCCCTGGACGGCCTGTCCAAGCGCAACGCGATCGCTCGCATGATCGACATCCTCGAGACGGCCGGGGCCGGGCGTGCGGCCAAGACGTACCGGCTGCGCGACTGGCTGATCTCGCGCCAGCGCTTCTGGGGAACGCCCATTCCCATGGTGCACACCGAGGACGGGCGCATCGTGCCCGTCCCGGACGAGCAGCTGCCGCTGGTCCTGCCCGACGCCAAGGGCCTGGACCTCACGCCCAAGGGCACGTCGCCCCTCGGGGGCGCGGGGGAGTGGATGGCCACCGTCGACCCCGAGACCGGCGAGCCGGCGCTGCGCGACCCCGACACGATGGACACGTTCGTCGACAGCTCGTGGTACTTCCTGCGCTTCCTGGCGCCGGGCAGCGCCACCGAGCCGTTCCCGGTCCGCGAGGCTGCCAAGTGGGCTCCCGTGGACTTCTACATCGGCGGCGTCGAGCACGCGATCCTGCACCTGCTGTACGCCCGATTCGTCACGAAGGTCCTGTGCGACATGGGCCTGGTGGACTTCACCGAGCCCTTCACGAACCTCATCAACCAGGGCATGGTGATCCTCGGCGGCGCCAAGATGTCCAAGAGCAAGGGCAACCTGGTGCTGTTCCAGGAGGAGCTGGACGCTCACGGCGCCGACGCGCTGCGCGTCGCCCTCGCGTTCGCGGGCCCCGTCGAGGACGACAAGGACTGGAACGACGTCTCGACGACCGGCGCGCAGAAGTTCCTGGCGCGTGCGCTGCGCGTCGCGGCGGATGTCACGAGCGGTCCCGACGCGGTGTGGGCCGAGGGCGACGCGTCGCTTCGGCGCGTCACGCACCGTCTGCTGGCCGACGTCGCAGGACTCATCGACCAGACGAAGTTCAACGTCGTCGTCGCACGCCTCATGGAGCTGGTCAACGCGACGCGCAAGGCGATCGACTCCGGCGCCGGCGCCGCGGACCCCGCCGTGCGCGAGGCCGCCGAGGCGACCGCCATGATCCTGGATCTCGTCGCGCCGCACACGGCGGAGGAGATGTGGGAGATGCTCGGCTACCCGCCCTTCGTGGGACTCGTGCCGTGGCGCAACCCCGACCCGACCCTCCTGGTCGAGGAGTCGGTGACTGCGGTGGTCCAGATCGACGGCAAGGTCCGCGCGACGATGCAGGTTCCGGCGCGCATCGACTCCGACGAGCTGGAGCGCCTCGCGCGCGCCGATGAGCGCGTGCTCCGCTCGCTCGGCGATCGGCCGATCGTGCGTGCGATCGTCCGGGCCCCGAAGGTCGTCAGCTTCAGCACCCGCTGAGTCTCCTCCCCAACCGCATCTCGCCGAGGGCGATCCACCGATCGCCTGCGGCGGGACCGGCGGGGGTAGGCGCCCGCCGTAGCGTGCGGGCGTGGACAACGATTCCGGGGCCGCGCCTCCGCACGCACGTCGTCGCCTGGGCGTCGGCGCCGCCGTGGCGCTGGTGCTCGCGGCGCTGACCGTGACGGTGGTCGTCGGCGTCGTCCGCTCGGCGTTCGTCCCGGTGGCCGAGTTCGACGCCCCCGAGGCGACGCCGGGGGACGCGGTCGCTCCCGTGGGCGTCTACGTGCATGTCTCCGGCGCCGTCGCCCAGCCGGGACTGTACGTCCTGGACTCCGGATCCCGCGTCGTCGACGCCGTCGCCGCAGCGGGCGGGCTCGCCGCCGACGCCGACCCCGACGGTGTGAATCTGGCGCGATCGGTCTCCGACGGCGAGCAGCTGCGCGTGCCGCGCGAGGGCGAAGCCGACACGGGGTCGGGGCACGCCGGGGTGGACCCCGACGGCCGGGTCGACCTGAACACGGCGGACGTCGCCGCGCTCGAGACCCTGCCGCGTGTCGGGCCCGCGCTCGCCCAGCGGATCATCGAGTGGCGCGAGGCCAACGGCGGCTTCACGAGCGTCGACGACCTGCTGGCGGTCTCGGGGTTCGGGGAGAAGATGGTCGCGTCGCTGCGTGACCTCGTCACGGTGTGATCCGCGCGTGCGCGTCCATCGTCTGATCCCGGCGGCCGCGCTGGCGTGGGTCGCCGCCGCGATCTGCACCGCCTGGACGGCGTGGGCGCTCCCCGTGGCGATCGGCGGGTGGTGCGCCGCAGGGGGCGCCGCGGGCGCCGCGGTGCTCGCGGCGCGCGCGGGCCCTCGTCGCGCGTGGGCGATCGCCGCGCTTTCGCTTGCGCTGGCGGCGGCCGCGGCGACGCAGGTCGCCGCCGTCGCTCCCGGGCGCGACGCCATCGGCGACCTGCCGGTCTACGGCGGGCGCCCGGTCGTGGTCACGGCGACGGTCGCGGGCAAGGTCGAGCCGTGGGGCGAGGACTCCCGTGCCTTCGACGCCGTCGTCTCCCGCGTCGACTCCGGCGAGCGGTCGTTCGCCGTGGGCGCCCGCGCGGTCGTGACGGTGAGCCGGGGCGCCGCGGATGCCGCGACCTCGCTGGACGTCGGCGCCGTGGTGCGCGTCCCGGGCACCCTGAGGCCGCTCTCGGGGCCCGACCGGGCCGTGCTGGAGGTCGCCGGCGACGAGACGATCACCGTCGTGCGCGCGCCGCGGGGTTTCCTCGCCGTCCTGTCGGGCCTGCGCAGCGGACTGACGGCACGCGCGGCGGCGCTGCCGGGGGCGGGGGCGGAGCTCATCCCCGGGCTTGCGGTCGGCGACACCGGGGCGGTGAGCGCGGACCTGGACCGCGCGATGAAGACGTCGTCGCTGTCGCACCTGACCGCCGTGTCGGGCGCCAACTGCGCACTCGTGGTGGGGCTCGCGTACGCGCTGCTGTCCGCCGTCTCCGCGCCGCGCTGGGGCCGGGTCGCCGGCGGGGCGCTGGCCCTCGCGGGGTTCGTGTGCCTGGTCACCCCGGAGCCGAGCGTCGTGCGGGCCGCGACGATGGCGGCCATCGCGATGCTGTCCGCGCTCACCGGCCGCGGCGCGGCGGGGGTATCGATCCTGTCGCTCGCGGTCGCGCTCGTGCTGGCGGTCGATCCCTGGCTGGCCGCGTCGCTCGGGTTCGCCCTCTCGGTCGCCGCGACGGCGGCGCTCCTCGTCCTCGCGCGACCGCTGGGGCACTCGCTCGAGCGGAGTCTCCCGCGAGTCCTCGCGTGGCTGCTGGCGGTGCCGGCGGCGGCGCAGATCGCGTGCGGCCCGCTCATCGTGCTGATCGACCCCAACGTCTCGGCCTACGGGATCGTGGCGAATCTGCTGGCCGCCCCCGCCGCGCCCGCTGCCACCGTGCTGGGGCTCCTGGCCTGCCTGGCCGCCCCGCTGCCGCTTCTGGCCGACGGTCTGGCGGCGCTGGCGTGGGTGCCGGCGACGTGGGTCGCCGTGACGGCTCAGACCTTCGCGGGCCTTCCGGGGAGCACCTTGGCGTGGTTGAGCGGGATACCCGGCGCACTGGGGCTCGCCCTGGCGGGGGCGATCGTGGTCGTGGCCGCCGTTCCCCTCGGGCGCGCGCGTGCGGCGCGTGCGATCCGGGCGGCGGCGGTCGTCGCCGTGCTGGGCGGCCTGGGGGCCGTGGCCGGGGCCTCGGCGCTGGCGGCCTGGGGCGCTCGAGCGGGTGTGCCGGCCGCGTGGCGCATGTTCGTGTGCGATGTCGGCCAGGGGGACGCCCTGCTGCTGCGTTCGGAGGGTGCCGTCGCCCTCGTCGACACCGGAGAGGATCCCCGGGCTCTCGGGACCTGTCTGCGGCTGGCCGGTGTCACAGCGATCGACATGCTCGTCCTGACGCACTTCGACGCCGACCACGCCGGGGCGGCGGAGTCGCTGGCAGGGCGGGTCGGGTTCGTGCTGCACGGCCCGGTCGACGACCGCGGCCGCAGGACACTCGCGGCCCTGGCCGCCGGGGGAGCGCGGCACAGCGAGGCCGCCGCCGGCATGAGCGGTCGCCTGGGAGCCGCGCATTGGCGCGTGCTGTGGCCACGGGCCGGTTCGCGGGTGTTCGGCGCGGGCAACGACGCGAGCGTCGTCCTCGACGTCCGGGGCGGCGGGCTGCCGCCGGCCGTGCTCCTGGGCGATCTGTCCGCCGCACCGCAGGGCGCGCTCGCCCGCTCGGGCGCGCTCGGCGGCCCCGCCGTGGTCGTGAAGGTGGCGCACCACGGCAGCGCCGATCAGGATGCCGCCCTCTACGAGCTGATCGGCGCACCGGTCGGCGTCGTGTCGGTCGGTGCGGGCAACCCCCACGGTCACCCGCGGGCCGCTGCGCTCGACCTGCTCGAGGAGCTCGGGGTGCGCGTGCTCCGCACCGACCGGCTCGGCGCCCTCGCCCTGTGGGAGGAGGGCGGACGCGTTCGCGTCTGGAGCGAGCGCGGCGAGGTCGGTGCCCCTGGCTAGGCTGGTCATATGGCACCCTCCCCGCGTCGACGCACGCCGGCCGCGTCCCGCTCCGCGATCCCGCAGCTGTCGTGGCGGTCGCCGCAGCCGGCTCCCGTCGTGCTGGTGTCCGGACCAGAAGAGGTGTGCGCTGAGCGCGCCATGACCGGCATCCGCGACTACCTGCGCGCCGAGGACGCGAGTCTCGAGGTGTCGGATCTGCGAGCCGACGACTACGAGCCGGGGTCGCTGCTCGCACTGACGTCGCCGAGCCTGTTCGGCGAGCCACGGCTCGTGCGGATCACGGGCGTCGAGAAGTGCTCGGACGCGTTCCTGACCGAGGCGATCGCCTACCTCGATACGCCGCAGGAGGGCGCGACGGTCGTGCTCCGCCACACGGGTGCGAGCGTGCGCGGCAAGAAGCTCCTCGAGGCGGTGCGCGCCGGCACCGGCGGCGGCGTCGAGGTGCCGTGCCCGGCGCTCAAGCGCGACAGCGATCGGTACGACTTCGCCGCCGAGGAGTTCACCTCGGTCGGACGACGCATCGCCCCGGCCGCCCTGCGGGCGCTGGTCTCGGCGTTCTCGGACGACCTCACCGAGCTCGCCGCAGCCTGCCAGCAGCTGATCGCAGACGTCCCGGGCGACATCGGCGAGCAGATCGTCCAGCGCTACTACGGCGGCCGCGTCGAGATCTCGGCGTTCACCGTCGCCGACACCGCCATCGCCGGTCGCTACGGCGACGCGCTGGTGGCCCTGCGCCACGCCCTCGCGTCGGGCGCGGATCCCGTTCCGATGGTGGCGGCGATCGCGTCCAAGCTGCGCACCATGGCGCGCGTCGCCGGCAGCCGCGAGCCGTCGCGCGCCCTCGCGGCCCGCCTCGGGCTCAAGGACTGGCAGGTCGACCGCGCGCGGCGCGATCTCGCCGGCTGGTCGGATGCGACGCTCGGGATGGCGATCCAGGCGGCGGCACGGGCCGATGCCGAGGTGAAGGGCGGCTCCCGCGATGCGGTCTTCTCGCTCGAGCGCCTCGTCACCGTCGTCGCGACCAGATCCGCCTACGCAGCGGGCTGACGGGCCGCTTCGGCGCACAGAGACGACGAAGGCCCGCCCCCTGCGGGACGGGCCTTCGTCAGAGAAGTGGGGCTCAGAGGCCCGAGACCTGCTTCGCGATCGCCGACTTGCGGTTCGCGGCCTGGTTCTTGTGGATGACGCCCTTGCTCACGGCCTTGTCGAGCTTCTTGGCGGCCGAGGTGAGGGCCTTCTCGGCGGCGGCCTTGTCGCCGGCTGCCACGGCCGCGCGGGTGCGACGCACCGCGGTCTTCAGCTCGCTCTTGACGGCCTTGTTGCGCTCGTGGGCCTTCTCGTTGGTCTTGTTGCGCTTGATCTGCGACTTGATGTTCGCCACGTGTCGACGTTCTTTCGTTCTGAGGTGATCGATGGAAGGTGCCGGGTGGCAGGAGAGGGATGCCGCACGGCGGTCGTGAGGGAGAACCCACACGCAAGCCAAACAAGGATTCTATCAGGTCTGTCGAACCGTTGCGATCGCGAGGTCGAGGAGCGCGTTGAACACGCGTGGTCGCATCGCCGTGACGAGGTGCGTCGTGCGCGGGACGACGATGAGCTCGGCCTGCGGCGCCTCGCGGGCGAAGAGCCGCTCGTTCACGCGCAGCTGATCGTATTGGCCGTTGATGAACCACAGCGGAACATCGATCCGGCGCAGCGCCGTCAGGAGGTCGAGCACCGACAGGCTGCGCAGGGCGTCGTCCTGGGCGTCGTACGCGTAGCCGCCCGCGCCGAAGTCACTGCGCGTCTCCGCCGGGAGGGTCCGATCGAGCACCCGATCGGTCATCCACTGCCCGCGTCCGGGGAGCGCGTCGAATCCGCGCGCCAGCAGCCGGTAGGCGGCCAGGCCCGCGCCGCGGGGGATCGCCGTGCACGACGCGGCGATGAAGGCGGCGACCGGCGGCGGATCGGAGGCGCCGACGTACTCGATCGAGAGCAGGCCGCCCATCGAATGGCCCGCCAGCAGGACCGGTCCGCGACGAGCGGCATCGCGCACCGCCGCGTCGATCGTCGCGAACGCGCCCTCGAGCGTGAAGAGCTCGTCGCGCCGCCGGCCGTGGCCGGGCAGATCGACCGCCGCGACCGCCGTTCCCTGCTCGTGCAGGTGGGCGACCTGCGAGCGCCACATCGTGGCGGACGTGCGGATGCCGTGGACGAGGACCACCTGCACGCTCACACCTCCACCGTACGTCCGAGGCGCCGCGGGCGGCGCGGACGGCCCCGCCTCGGTGAGCCGGGCGGGACGGCGGGGTCACAGGCGGGCACCGGTAGACTTCTGCGGACATGTCACCGCGCGCCCTCACTTCGCTCGAGCCCGCTGCCACGCCCGCCGAGCGCATCCGCAATTTCTGCATCATCGCCCACATCGACCACGGGAAGTCGACCCTGGCCGACCGCATGCTGCAGATCACCGGCGTGGTCTCCGATCGTGACATGCGCGCGCAGTACCTCGACCGCATGGACATCGAGCGCGAGCGCGGCATCACGATCAAGTCGCAGGCCGTGCGCATGCCCTGGGCCACCGTTGAGGGCACCTTCGCACTGAACATGATCGACACGCCCGGCCACGTCGACTTCACCTACGAGGTCAGCAGGTCGCTCGCCGCGTGCGAGGGAGCGATCCTCCTCGTCGACGCCGCACAGGGCATCGAAGCGCAGACGCTCGCGAACCTCTATCTCGCGCTCGAGAACGATCTGCAGATCATCCCGGTGCTGAACAAGATCGACCTGCCCGCGGCCGACCCCGAGAAGTACGCCGCCGAGCTGGCGAACCTCATCGGAGGCGAGCCCGAGGACGTCCTCCGCGTCAGCGGCAAGACGGGACTCGGTGTCGAGGACCTGCTCGATCGCATCGTCGACCGCATCCCGGCGCCCGTCGGCGATGCGACCGCCCCCGCCCGCGCGATGATCTTCGACTCCGTCTACGACTCGTACCGCGGCGTGGTGACGTACGTGCGCATGGTCGACGGCAAGCTCGAGCCGCGCGAGCGCATCCAGATGATGTCGACGAAGGCCACGCACGACCTCCTCGAGATCGGCGTCTCCAGCCCCGAGCCGATCCCCACCAGGGGACTGGGCGTCGGCGAGGTCGGCTATCTCATCACCGGTGTGAAGGACGTGCGCCAGTCCAAGGTCGGCGACACCATCACGACCCACCGCAAGCCCGCCCAGGACCCGCTTCCGGGCTACACCGACCCCAAGCCGATGGTCTTCTCGGGCATCTACCCGATCGACGGGAGCGACTACGCCGACCTGCGCGAGGCCCTCGACAAGCTGAAGCTCTCGGACGCCTCGCTCCAGTACGAGCCCGAGACCTCGGTCGCGCTGGGGTTCGGCTTCCGCTGCGGCTTCCTGGGACTGCTGCACCTCGAGATCATCACCGAGCGCCTGTCGCGGGAGTTCGGCCTCGACCTCATCACCACGGCCCCGTCTGTGACGTACGAGGTCACGACCGACACGGGCGAGACAGTCACGGTCACCAACCCGAGCGAGTACCCCGACGGCCGGGTCGCCGAGGTGTCCGAGCCCGTCGTCAAGGTGGGGATCCTGCTCCCCAAGGACTACGTCGGCACCGTGATGGAGCTGTGCCAGTCGCGGCGCGGGTCGCTCCAGGGCATGGACTACCTCAGCGAGGACCGGGTCGAGCTGCGCTACAGCATGCCCCTCGGCGAGATCGTCTTCGACTTCTTCGACCAGCTGAAGTCCAAGACGCAGGGCTACGCCAGCCTCGACTACGAGCCGTCCGGTTCGCAGACGGCCGACCTGGTCAAGGTCGACATCCTGCTCCAGGGCGAGAAGGTGGACGCCTTCAGCTCGATCGTGCACCGCGAGAAGGCCTACGCGTACGGCACGCTGATGACCGAGCGGCTGCGCAAGCTCATTCCCCGTCAGCAGTTCGAAGTCCCCATCCAGGCGGCGATCGGCGCGCGCATCATCGCCCGCGAGAACATCCGCGCCATCCGCAAGGACGTGCTGGCCAAGTGCTACGGCGGTGACATCACCCGCAAGCGCAAGCTCCTCGAGAAGCAGAAGGAGGGCAAGAAGCGCATGAAGATGGTGGGTCGCGTCGAGGTCCCCCAGGAGGCGTTCATCGCGGCGCTGTCGGGGGACGTCGAGGGCAAGGACAAGAAGTAGCAGGCGGCGGCCGGCGCCTCACACCGAGCGTGCAGGGGCCGCCACTAGGGTGGACATCATGCGTCGCGGGACCTTCAAGGACGAGACGGTCGACTATGCAGCGGTCGGCGCCACTCAGGCGCCCGACCTCATGCACTACCCGCCCGAGCGAAGCATCCCCGCGCAGGAATCCTGGCGGATCGGCAGCGGCGAGGCACGCTTCCACACGGCATCGGAGTCTCTGCTGTCGTGGGGCGCCCAGCGCGGCGCGGGCCTGACGGTCCTCGACGTCCGTCCCGCATCCGGACCCATGTACTCCGGCGTGAGCTTCGCCGACGACGGCACCCCGATCGCCCCGAGCCGCAGCGAGGCGGATCTCCGCTACGACGAGAACGGCACCCCCTACGTCGCCGCCGGCGCGACGGTCTCGCTCGCAGGACGCGTGCGCGGTTACCGCGCAGACGCCGACCTGCGCGTGATCCTCGCCGTCGAGGAGCCGCGTCGGGTCGGCTTCGCCCTCGGCACGGTCTCGGGTTCGGTCGTCAGCGGCGAGGAGTCGTTCATGCTCGACTGGCGCGACAACGACGAGGTCTGGTTCACCGTGCGCGCCTTCGACGCGCCCACCGGTCTGCTGTACCGGATGCTGCCCGCGCTCGTCCGGCGACGTCGCCGCGAGCTGTTCACCGGGTACCTGCGCGCGATCTCGCCGCTGTACGCGACTCCGTCCTGACCGTGGGCTCGGCACTTCCGCTCGGCGAGCCGGTCCCGCCCGACGGCTCGCTGCCGGCGGGCACGCGCGTCGACCCGGCCTCGCCCTTCGGCGTGTACCTCCATGTCCCGTTCTGCCGCGTGCGCTGCGGGTACTGCGACTTCAACACGTACACGTCGCAGGAGCTGCGGGGCGCTCGGCAGGAGGACTACGCCCACGAGGTGCTCCGCGAGATCGCGCTGGCGCGCGGGGTGCTCGAGCACGCGGGGGACATCCGCCCCGCGTCGACGGTCTTCTTCGGCGGCGGCACCCCGACGCTGCTGGCGCCGGGCGATCTCGCGCGCATGCTGGACGGCGTCCGCGACGCCTTCGGCATCGACCCGGGCGCCGAGGTGACCGTCGAGGCCAACCCCGACACCGTGACCGATGAGGTGGCGCAGGTCCTCGCCGACGCCGGCGTGACGCGCCTGTCCATCGGCATGCAGTCCGCCGTGCCGCACGTCCTGCGGACCCTGGATCGCACGCATCGCCCCGAGTCCATCGGGACGGCGGTGGCGGCTGCGCGGGCGGCGGGGCTCCACGTGAGCCTCGACCTGATCTACGGCGCGCCGGGCGAGTCCCTCGACGACTGGCGGACCTCGCTCACGGCGGCGCTCGCGCACGACCCCGATCACGTGTCGGCCTATGCCCTCATCATCGAGGACGGTACGGGTCTCGCCCGGCGGATCCGCCGGGGCGAGGTGCCCGCGCCGGACGACGATCTGCAGGCCGACATGTACGAGCTGGCGGACGGGATGCTCGCTGACGCCGGGTACTCCTGGTACGAGATCTCGAACTGGGCGCGGTCCGACGACGCGCGGTCGCGTCACAATCTCGCGTACTGGCGGGGAACGGACTGGTGGGGCTTCGGACCCGGCGCGCACAGCCACATCGGCGGCGTCCGCTTCTGGAACGTCAAGCATCCCGCCGCCTACGCCCAGCGCCTCGCGGCCGGAGAGACCCCGGCCGCCGGCAGGGAGCGCCCGGACGACGACGCGCGTGCGCTCGAGCGCGTGCTGCTGGGAACGCGCATCCGCGAGGGGTATCCGATCGCGGCGCTGAGCGCGACGGCGCGCCGGGGCGTGGCGGGTCTGATCGCCGACGGCCTCGTCGAGGGCCCGGCGGCGATGCGGGGGCGCATCGTCCCGACCCTGCGCGGAAGACTCCTGGCCGATGTGATCGCGCGCACCCTCACGTCGTGAGGCCTGCCGAATCGCCGCGGGCCCGGGAGGACCCGCCCGGCACGGTACCGGTAAGATTGGCACTCACGACCAACGAGTGCCAGCGAGGGGGATGATGGTCAGCGAACGGGGACTCCAGGTGCTGCGGGCGATCGTCCAGGACTACGTGGACACCCGCGAGCCGGTGGGCAGCAAGTCGATCGTCGACCGGCACGCCTTCGGCGTGTCCGCCGCGACGATCCGCAACGACATGGCCCTGCTCGAGGAGGAGGAGCTCATCGAGGCTCCGCACACCTCGTCGGGGCGCGTGCCCACCGACAAGGGCTACCGCGTCTTCGTCGACCACCTGGCCGAGATCCGGCCGCTGACCACCGCGCAGCGGCAGGCGATCGCCTCGTTCCTCGAAGCGCCGGGGGATCTCGACGACACGCTCGCCCGCACGGTGCGCGTGCTGTCGCAGCTGACCGGGCAGGTCGCTCTCGTGCAGTACCCGTCGTTCGCGCGCGCGACGGTAACCCACGTCGAACTCGTGCAGCTCGGGGGCGGGCGGATGCTGGTGATCGTCGTCACCGACACCGGCCGCGTCTCGCAGCGGCTGGCGTTCGTGCGCGACGAGTTCGACGAGGCCGAGCTCGGGCGCATCCGCGCCGAGCTCGGGACGATGCTCGTGGGTCGATCGGTGCGCGACGGACTGCAGCGTATCGGGGACCACCTCTCGTCGACGGCCAGCCTTCCGGCGCCGCTCGAGGAGGCGACGGCGGCCGTGTTGCGCGTGGTCGGCGAAGAGCTCGAGGAGTTCCGCCAGGATCGGCTGGTGATGGCGGGCAGCGCGAACCTGGCCCGGCGCGAGGCCGACTTCCGCGGCAGCATCTCGCCGCTGCTGGAAGCCATCGAGGAGCAGGTCACGCTGCTGCGGCTCATGGGCGAGATGGTCGCCGACGAGCAGGGCCTCGCGGCGAGCATCGGGCGTGAGAACCAGGCGTTCGGGCTCACCGAGGCGTCGGTCCTCGCCAGCGACTACGACTCGACGGTGGCCCGTGCCCGCATCGGCGTGCTGGGGCCCACACGCATGGACTATCCGAGCAATCTGGCTTCGGTGCGCGCGGTGGCGCGCTACCTGAGCCGTCTGCTCGACGAGGACGAGGCCGCCCGGTGACGGGCGGGCCGACGACACGGATGCCGCCTGCGGGCGGCCGGGAAGGCGACAGTGGCTGACCACTACGAAGTGCTCGGGGTCTCGCGCGATGCGAGCCCGGACGAGATCAAGAAGGCGTACCGACGGCTCGCACGCCAGCTCCACCCGGACGTCAATCCGGGTGAGGAGGCCGCCGAGCGGTTCAAGCTGGTCACGCACGCGTACGACGTCCTGAGCGACCCCGACCAGCGCGCCCGCTACGACATGGGCGGCGACACCGCGTTCGGCGGCGGTGCCGCGGGATTCGGCGGATTCAGCGACATCTTCGAGACCTTCTTCGGCGCCGCCGCCGGCGGCGGTCGCGCGGGTCGCCCGCGATCGCGGCGCGAGCGTGGCCAGGATGCCCTCGTGCGCGTCACGCTCGACCTCGGCGACGTCGTGTTCGGAGTCCACCGCGACATCGAGGTCGACACGGCCGTGCTGTGCGAGACCTGCGAGGGCTCGTGCTGCCAGCCGGGCACGTCGCCCGTCACGTGCGACATCTGCCACGGCTCCGGTCACGTCCAGCGGCAGGTACGCAGTCTCCTGGGGAACGTGGTCACGTCGCAGCCCTGCGGCGTCTGCCAGGGCTACGGAACGACGATCCCGTACCCCTGCGCGACGTGCCAGGGTCAGGGGCGCGTGCGCGCGCGCCGCACCGTGTCCCTCGACATCCCGGCCGGCGTCGAGAGCGGACTCCGCCTGCAGCTGCCGGGGTCGGGTGAGGTCGGCCCGGCGGGCGGCCCCAACGGCGACCTGTACGTCGAGGTCACCGTCTCGCCCCACGACGTCTTCAGCCGCGACGGCGACGACCTGCTCGCGACGCTCGAGGTCTCGATGCCCGACGCGATCCTGGGCACCTCGACCACGATCGAATCGCTCGACGGCCCCGTCGACCTCGAGGTGCGTCCCGGCGTCCAGTCCGGCGACGTGCTCACGATCAAGGGACGGGGGATCACGCCCCTGCGCTCGACGCAGCGCGGTGATCTGCGCGTGGGCGTCCACGTGGTGACTCCGACGCGGCTGGACGCCAAGGAGCGCGCCCTCATCGAGGACTTCGCCCGGCGCACCAAGGCACCGGCGCCGCGACTGGGCGAGTTCCAGCAGGGTCTGTTCGCCAAGCTCCGCGACCGGTTCCGCCACAGCTGACATGGTCCTGCACTTCGTCGCCGAGGAGGCCGCCTCCGCGCAGCCCGGTGACACGCTCGTGCTCGCGGGCTCGGAGGCGCATCATGCCGCCACGGTCCGCCGACTCCGGGCGGGGGAGCACGTGACGGTCGGCGACGGCCGCGGCGCGTGGCTCGAGGGGGTCTGCGAGGCCGCCGCCGCGCGCGAAGTGGTCGTGGCCGTCCGGCAGCGGCGCGACGTGCCGGCGCCGACGTCGCGGCTCGTGCTCGTGCAGGCACTGGCGAAGGGCGACCGCGACGAACTCGCGATCCAGGCGGCGACGGAGCTGGGCGTCGACGGCATCGTGCCGTGGCAGGCGGCGCGCAGCATCTCGCGGTGGGAGGGCCCCAAGCGGGAGAAGGGTCTGGCGCGCTGGCGCACGATCGCACGCGAGGCCGGCAAGCAGGCGCACCGCGCCTGGCTGCCGGAGGTGGAGCCGATCGCGGGCACCGCCGACATCGTGAAGCGGGCCGCGCAGTCCCGTGTGCTGGTGCTGGAGCCGACCGCCGACGAGCCGCTCACGCGAATCGACGCGGGCGATCGGGCCGAGACGCTGCTCGTCGTCGGTCCCGAGGGCGGCATCGCCCCCGAAGAGCTCGCCGCCCTCGCCGCTGCGGGCGCCCGCTCGGTGCGCCTGGGCGACACGGTCCTGCGCACGTCGACGGCGGGGCCCGCCGCGATCGCCGTGATGAGCGCCCGCCTCGGACGCTGGTGACCCCCGTCGGTAGACTGATGGGCATGAGCGAACCTTCGATCTTCACGCGCATCCTCACGGGCGAGGTCCCGTCCGAGATCATCGCGCAGACCGACAACGTGTTCGCGA
This sequence comes from Microbacter sp. GSS18, assembly GCA_029319145.1. NCBI lineage: Bacteria > Pseudomonadati > Bacteroidota > Bacteroidia > Bacteroidales > Porphyromonadaceae > Microbacter > Microbacter sp. GSS18. The sequence goes on from CP119753.1 coordinate 954,037, forward strand.
TCCGCGACATCGCGCCGAAGGCGCCGGTCCACCTTCTGGTGATCCCGAAGTCCGGGCAGTATCGCGACGTCGTCGAGCTCGCCGCCGGCGATCCCGGGCTGCTGACCGAGATGATCTCGCTGGCGGACACGCTGGCGGCGGAGCACTCCGACGGGGACTTCCGCCTCGTGTTCAACACCGGACCGAATGCCGGGCAGACCGTGTACCACGTGCACGCCCATGTGCTCGCGGGCTCGCTCGAGGAGAAGACCCTCGGTGGCTGACGACACGCCTGCCGTCGAACGCATCTACGCGGACGGGGTCGCCATGGTCCAGCTGCTCGGGCCCCAGGACCGCCTGCTGCGCGTCATCGAGCGCGAGCATCCCGATGTCGACGTCCACGTGCGCGGCAACGAGATCACGCTGACCGGTGAGCACCGCGCCGTCAGCGCCGCCCGCGAGCTCGTCGACGAACTGCTCGCGATGACGCGCTCGGGCCACGGACTCGAGCCGACCGACGTCGCCAGCTCCAGCCGCATCCTGCGCGCCGAGGGCGGTCCGCGGCCGTCCGAGGTCCTCGGCGAGGCGATCCTGTCCTCGCGCGGCAAGGTGATCCGCCCCAAGACGCTCGGCCAGAAGGGCTACGTCGACGCCATCGACGAGAGCACCATCGTGTTCGGCATCGGCCCCGCCGGCACCGGCAAGACGTACCTGGCGATGGCGAAGGCCGTGCAGGCCCTCCAGCGCAAGGAGGTCAGCCGCATCATCCTGACGCGTCCCGCCGTCGAGGCGGGGGAGCGGCTCGGGTTCCTCCCGGGCACGCTGACCGACAAGATCGACCCGTACCTGCGGCCGCTGTACGACGCGCTGAACGAGATGATGGATCCCGAGCTCGTCCCCAAGCTGATCGCGACCGGAACGATCGAGGTCGCTCCGCTGGCGTACATGCGCGGCCGGACCCTCAACGACTCGTTCGTCGTCCTCGACGAGGCTCAGAACACCACGCCCGAGCAGATGAAGATGTTCCTGACGCGCCTCGGCTTCGGCACCCGCATGGTCGTCACCGGCGACATCACCCAGGTCGACCTGCCTCAGGGGGCATCCGGACTGCGGCTGGTGACGCGCGTGCTGAGCGACATCGACGACATCCACTTCTCCTACCTGACCAGCGACGACGTCGTCCGCCACACGCTCGTGGGACGCATCGTCGACGCGTACAGCGAGTACGACGAGCGGCGACTGGCCGCCCGGCGCGAGCGCGACGAGGCGTCGGAGCTGGCGAACCGGGCGGAGCGTCGCGGCCACATGCGGCCGAGCGGGCCGCGCGATCATCTTCCGAAGCGAGGACGCTCATGACGATCGAGATCAGCAACGAGTCCGGCGCGCCGGTCGACGAGGCCGTGCTGCTGCGCCTCATGGAGCACAACCTCGCTGAGCTGCACGTCAGCCCCGACGCGGACGTCGCGATCCTCGCCGTCGACGAGGGTGCGATGGAGGCGCTCCACGTCCAGTGGATGGACGAGCCCGGCCCCACCGATGTGCTGAGCTTCCCCATGGACGAGCTGCGTCCGGGCACCGAGGACCAGCCTGCTCCGCCCGGCCTCCTGGGAGACATCGTGCTGTGCCCGCAGGTGGCCGAGACCCAGGCGGTCGCCGCGAAGCACTCGACCCTGGACGAGCTGATCATGCTGACCACGCACGGCCTGCTGCACCTGCTCGGCTTCGACCACGCCGAGCCTGACGAGGAGCGCGAGATGTTCGCCCTGCAGCGCGACCTGATCGCCTCGTTCACCCTTTCGGAAAGGCGGCGCGGCCGTTCATGACCGCAGCACTCCTGCTCATCGTCGCAGCTGTCCTGCTCGCCTTCGGCGCCCTCATGGTCGCGCTCGACGCCGCACTGTCGGTGACGTCCCGCGCCGACCTCGCCGACCTCGGCGCGTCGGGTCGCAACGCCGTCAGCCTGCGGCGGATCGCGCACGATCCCGACGCGCACACCAACGCCGTCGCCTTCATCCGCGTGCTCGCCGAGACGACGGCGGCGGTGCTGGTCACCGTCGCGTTCACGCTCATCTTCGACAACATCTGGTGGGCGATGCTCGCCGCGGCGCTCATCATGACCGCGGTGTCGTACGTCGTCGTGGGCGTGAGCCCGCGCAACGTCGGGCGGCAGCACGCGCGCGGTCTGCTGCGCGCGGGGGCCCCGATCGTGCGGGGCACGCGCGTGCTGCTCGGTCCCCTCGCGCACGGTCTGGCCGCGGTCGGCACGACGCTGACGCCCGGGGTCTCCCGCAGCGGCGCGTTCGCGTCCGAGGAGCAGCTGCTCAGCATCATCGACGACGCCGCGGAGAACGAGCTGATCGAGGAGGACGACCGGGAGCTGATCCACTCGGTGTTCGACTTCACCGACGCGTTCGTGCGCGAGCTCATGGTGCCGCGCACGGACATGGTGACCGTCGACGCGACGGCCACCACCCGCGACGCGATGGCGATCTTCCTCGAGAAGGGCGTGTCGCGCATGCCGATCGTGGACGCCGACGCCGACGACATCGTGGGGCTGCTGTATCTGAAGGACCTCGTTCAGTTCGGGTTCCAGGGCGAAGCGGGGTGGCGCGACGAGCCGATCCTGCGGATCGCGCGGTCGGCGGTGTTCGTGCCCGAATCGATGAAGGCCGAGACGCTCCTGCAGCAGATGAAGCGCGACGCCGTGCACGTGTGCATGGTGATCGACGAATACGGCGCCGTGTCGGGCCTGGTCACGCTCGAGGATCTGATCGAGGAGATCGTCGGCGAGATCGTCGACGAGTACGACCCGCGCGGCGACGAGGTGGTCGAACTGGCCGCCGGCCGCTACCGCGTGAGCGCGCGCATGAGTCTCGACGAGGTCGGAGACCTCTTCGGCCTGGAGCTCGAGGACGAGGACGTCGACTCGGTCGGCGGCCTGCTGGGCAAGGCGCTCGGCCGGATCCCGCAGCCGGGCGCGACCGGTGAGCTGTCCGGACTGATCATGACCGGCGGCGCGTCGCGCGGGCGGGGGCGCCTGGCCACGGTGATCGTGGAGCGCGCACCGGATGCCGAGGACGACCAGGATGCCGATCCCCGCGCCGGCGACGCCGAACCCGTGCGTCCCCGGACGGCCGAGATCCGCGTCGTCAAGGCGGCGAAGGACCGTGGCAAGGCCAAGCAGAAGGGCGGCGCAGCGTGAGCGACCAGGATGCACCGGCGGAGGCCGGAGACTTCCACTCGGGCTTCGTGACGTTCGTGGGACGGCCGAACGTCGGCAAGTCCACGCTCACCAACGCTCTGGTGGGCGAGAAGATCGCCATCACCAGCGACAAGCCGCAGACGACGCGCAGGGCGATCCGCGGAATCCTGAACCGTCCGGCGGGACAGCTCGTCGTGGTCGACACGCCGGGCCTGCACCGGCCGCGCACGCTGCTCGGCCAGCGATTGAACGACCTCGTCGAGCAGGTGCTCGGCGACGTGGACGTCATCGGGTTCTGCGTCCCGGCGACCGAGAAGGTCGGGCCGGGGGACAGGCGCATCGCGGAGTCGCTCGACGGGTACGCCCGCGCGAAGAAGGTCGCGATCGTGACCAAGACGGATTCGGCCACGCGCGATCAGGTCACCGAGCGGCTCATGGAGGTCGACGCGCTGCGCGAGGACTGGGCGGCCGTCATCCCGATCTCATCGCTCACGCGCGACCAGCTCGACGTGCTCACCGACGAGGTGCTGGCACTGATGCCCCCGGGGCCGGCGCTGTACCCCGAAGGGGTCGTGACCGACGAGTCCGAGGACGACCGCATCGCCGAGATCATCCGCGAGGCTGCGCTCGAAGGCGTGCGCGACGAGCTTCCCCATTCGATCGCGGTCGTCGTGCAGGAGATCGCGCCTCGCGAGGACTCCGACCTCACCGACGTCTACGCAGACATCGTCGTCGAGCGGGACAGCCAGAAGGCCATCATCATCGGCCGCAAAGGCAGCCGGCTCAAGGACGTGGGCGCGCGGGCGCGGGCCCAGATCGAGCCGCTCGTGGGCGGGAGGATCTACCTGTCGCTGCACGTGCGCGTGGCCAAGGAATGGCAGCGCGATCCCAAGCAGCTCGGGCGCCTGGGGTTCTAGGCCCGGCTCACCCGGCCACGGGACGCAGGGCCGAGAACACCGCGACGCGGTCGGGCCCCCAGCGCTCGTCGGCCGCGCGCTGCCACGTCCCGTCGTCCCAGACGACCTGGACCCGGAGCCGCCCGTCGTCGGGGAACGACGACAGGTAGGCGTCGCCGAGCAGTTCCGGCAGTTCTTCCTGGATCGTCAGCAGCTCGTCCTCGGTCCCGGCGCCCGGCTCGCCGCCGGTGGGGTCCTCGGGGGCCATCGGGTCGTAGAGCGCCAGCAGCATCGGGGGCGCGGTCGACGTGAACCGCTCTCCGTCGTAGGTCCCCTGCACCGCGTACGCGCCCCACGTCACGTCTCCCGCGGACTCGAAGCCGTCGACGCCCTGCCAGCTCCAGCCGGCGAGCGGGATGCCCGAGCACTGGGGAGGGTACGACTCGGCGATCGCCCCGAGGCACAGTTCGACATCCCCGCCGACGTCCATGACCGTTCCCTGCGCGATGACCTCGCCCGCGGGCGGCGGCGGCGCGGAGCCCCCGGTGGGTGCGCCGCCCGATGTCCCGGTTCCGGGCGTGGCGCACCCGGTCAGGGCGAGGACGGCGATGGCCGACGCGACGGCGAGGGGTGCGGCATGACGGCGGCGACTCAGAGGGCTCATACTCCGACAGTGTCGGGCGCGCGACGATCGTCTCGCGCGGACCGGCAACGGCAGCGCGTTCGCCACGGGGTCGCTGCCGGGTGTACTCTTGCGCTATGCGTGTCGACTCGCTGCTTCTCCTTAGCCGCCGCGACGGGGCCTCGATCTAGGGCCTTCCTCGTCGCGGAGCTTGTCGTCGGCCCCCATCTTCGAAGACGAGAGTAGAAGCGACATCATGGAGAACTTCCAGCAGCCTTCGGGCATGCCGATCCACAAGTATCGGCCGTATCACGAGCAGATCTCGGTCGAGCTGCCCGACCGCACCTGGCCGGCACGCCGCATCACGCAGGCGCCGCGGTGGTGCGCCGTCGACCTGCGCGACGGCAACCAGGCGCTCATCGACCCGATGAGCCCAGAGCGCAAGCGGGTCATGTTCGACCTGCTCGTGCGCATGGGCTACAAGGAGATCGAGGTCGGGTTCCCGTCGGCGAGCCAGACCGACTTCGACTTCGTGCGCCAGCTGATCGAGGACGGCCTGATCCCCGACGACGTCACGATCCAGGTGCTGACGCAGTCCCGTGCGCACCTGATCGAGCGGACGTACGAGTCGATCCGCGGCGCCAAGCGCGCGATCGTCCACCTCTACAACTCCACGAGCATCCTGCAGCGCGACGTGGTGTTCCGCACCGACCGCCAGGGCATCATCGACATCGCGCTGGAAGGCGCGCGCCTGTGCCGCGAGTTCGAGAAGCGCGTGCCCGAGACGAAGGTCTTCTACGAGTACTCGCCCGAGAGCTACACCGGCACCGAGCTGGAGTTCGCGGTGGACGTGTGCAACCAGGTCCTGGACGTGCTCGAACCCACGCCCGAGCGCAAGGTGATCATCAACCTGCCCGCGACGGTCGAGATGGCCACGCCCAATGTGTACGCCGACTCCATCGAGTGGATGAACCGGCATCTGAACCACCGCGAGAACGTCATCCTGTCGCTGCACCCCCACAACGACCGCGGCACCGCCATCGCGGCCGCCGAATTGGGCTACATGGCCGGCGCCGACCGCATCGAGGGCTGCCTGTTCGGCAACGGCGAGCGCACCGGCAACGTCGACCTGGTGGCGTTGGGCATCAACCTGCTGACGCAGGGGATCGACCCGCAGATCGACTTCAGCGACATCGACCAGGTCAAGCGAACCGTCGAATACTGCAACCAGCTGCCCGTGCACGAGCGCAGCCCGTGGGCGGGCGACCTGGTCTTCACGGCCTTCAGCGGATCGCACCAGGACGCGATCAAGAAGGGCTTCGAGGCGATGGAGGCCCGCGCCGTCGTCGAGGGCGTGTCGGTGGACGAGCTGGAGTGGGCCGTGCCGTACCTGCCGATCGATCCCAAGGACCTGGGGCGCTCGTACGAGGCGGTCATCCGCGTCAACTCGCAGTCGGGCAAGGGCGGGGTCGCCTACCTGCTCAAGACCGATCACGCGCTGGATCTGCCTCGGAAGCTCCAGATCGAGTTCTCGGGTGTCGTGCAGGCCAAGACGGATGCCGACGGCGGCGAGGTCACGAGCGACCAGATCTGGTCGGTCTTCACCGACGAGTACCTGCCCTCGGCGGTCGCCGACGACCGCTGGGGTCGCTTCGAGCTGCTGTCGACGCGCACACAGAGCGACATGTCGGGCGATGTCGGCCTCGACGTCACCATGCGCGACGGCGACGACCGCGTCTCGGCGTCCGGGCACGGGAACGGGCCGGTCGCGGCGTTCCTCGAGGTGCTGCGTGCCCACGGCTTCGACGTGACCGTGTACGACTACGTCGAGCACGCTCTCAGCGCCGGCGGCGACGCCCAGGCGGCCGCCTACGTCGAGCTCCAGGTCGACGGCGAGCGCCTGTGGGGCGTGGGCATCGACGGCGACATCTCGACGGCGTCGCTCAAGGCGATCGTCTCGGGTGTCAACCGGGCGATCCGCACTCGGGAGCGCTCGGCCGAGCTCGCCGCCGTCTGATCCATCGCCGCTCCGCTCGCGCAGGCTCTCGAGCCGCCGCGAGCGGAGCGGCGCGTTCGGGGTCGGGTGGTGACGAACCGAGGAAACGTCGGCTCCGCGACCGTGGTCGTCGGCTTCTCCGTTCTATCGTGAGGCGACGACTCCCGACGATCGGAGGACCAGCGCATGCCCGAGACCCACGATGCATCCATGGCCGTCATCGGCGGCACCGGTCTCGAGGAGGCGTTCGCCTCCCTCGACCGGCACGAGACGATCCCGACGCCCTACGGGCCGACGTCGGCGCCGGTCGCGCTCGGGACGCTCGCGGGCCGCTCGGTGGCCTTTCTGCCGCGCCACGGCGCCGGGCACGCGCTGCCGCCCGGTGCGGTGCCGGCACGCGCGAATCTGTGGGCGCTGGCACGGTTGGGTGTGCGGGCGATCGTGTCGTCCGCGGCGGTCGGGTCGCTGGACGCGTCCTTCGCCCCCGGGTCGCTCGCGGTGCCCGACCAGCTGCTGGACCGCACCCACGGACGGGCGGACTCGTACTTCGACGGCGAGCCCGGAATGGACGTCGGACCGGTTCGGCATCTGCCGTTCGCTGACCCGTTCTGCCCGGTCGTCCGCGAGGCGGTGCGGGCGGGTCTGCCCGATGCCGCCGACGGCGCGACGGTGGCGGTGATCCCCGGTCCCCGCTTCTCGACGAGGGCGGAGTCCCGTGCCCTGCGGGCGGCGGGCGCCGATCTGGTCAACATGACGCTGCTCCCCGAGGTGGCCCTGGCCTGCGAGCTCGGCATCGGCGTGGCCACCGTGTGCGTGGTGACGGACATGGATGCGGGCGTCGATGCCGACGACGCCGAACGCGTGAGCGCCGACATCGTCTACGCGCGCTTCGCCGAGGCGCTGCCGCGCGTCGTCGCCGGGATCGAGCGCGCCGTCGATGCGATCCCGCACGACTACGCGGGCCGGATGCTGCTGGATGATCGCGCGCGTCCGGATGTGCTCGACCGCCCCGCGCGGGACGCCGACCCGCGACTCGGCCGATGACGGCGCTGCTGGTCACCGGCGGCGCGGGGTTCATCGGATCCCGTGTCGTGCGGGCCGCGCGGGCGCGCGGGTGGCGCGTGCGCGTGCTGGATGCGCTGCGCGCCGATGTCCACGCCGCCCCTCCTGACCTCGGCGACGACGTGCAGCTGATCCGCGCCGACGTGCGCGACCGCGATGCGGTCGAGCGGGCCCTCGAGGGGATCGACGTCGTCAGCCATCAGGCCGCGAAGGTGGGTCTCGGGGTGGACTTCGACGATGCGCCGGACTACGCCGCCGTCAACGTCGTCGGCACCGCGGTCGTGCTGGCGGCGATGCGGGCCTGCGGCGTCGGGCGCCTGGTGCTCGCATCCTCGATGGTCGTCTACGGCGAAGGTGCGTACCGCCTGCCGGGCGGCACGGCTTTCGTCCGTCCCGCGCCGCGCCTGATCGCCGACCTCGAGGCGGGCGTCTTCGACCCGCGCGATCCCGGCACCGGCGCGGTGCTGGAGCCGGCGTCGATCGACGAGACCGGCGCGACCGATCCGCGGAACGTCTACGCGCTGACGAAGCTCGCTCAGGAGCACCTCGCCGCCAGCTGGGCGCGCGAGACGGGCGGCAGCGCGGCGATGCTGCGCTATCACAACGTCTACGGGGCGGGCATGCCGCGTGACACCCCCTACGCGGGTGTCGCGGCCATCTTCCGATCCGCGCTCGCGCGCGGCGAGGCGCCGAGGGTGTTCGAGGACGGGGGGCAGCGCCGGGACTTCATCCACGTCGACGACGTCGCCGCCGCCGGCCTGGCGGCCGCGGACTGGACGGCGGGCGCCGGTGGTGCGGCGCGGCCCTTCAACATCGCCACCGGGCAGGTCACGACCGTGCACGATCTCGCTCGCGCGCTCGCACAGGTCATGGGCGGCCCTGCCCCCGTCGTCACCGGCGAGTACCGGGCCGGCGACGTTCGCCACATCACCGCCTCGGCGGCGCGGGCGCGGCGCGAACTGGACTGGTCCGCCGCCATCGGGCTGGAGGAGGGCCTGAGGTCCTTCGCCGCGATGCCGGGCGCCTGAGCGCGTCAGACGGCGGGCGCGCCCGCTGCGGGCAGACGGATGTCGAAGCGGCAGCCTGCCGCCAGATTCCGCACGGCGACATCGCCGCGGTGCGCCTGCACGATTCCCCGCACGATCGCGAGCCCCAGACCCGCACCGGGCGGTGCGCCGTCACCGGCGTGCGGGGTGCGGGCGGCGGAGCCTCGCCAGCCCGCGTCGAACACCCGCGGGAGGTCGGCGTCGGGAATGCCGTCGCCCTCGTCGATGACCGAGACGGTCGGTCGCCCGTCGACGACCTCGGTCCGGACGGTGACGACGCTGTCTCGCGGCGTGTGCTGGGCGGCGTTCATGACGAGGTTCCCGATCGCCCGCGACATCTCCGCCGGGTCGACCGAGACGACGAGGTCATGGTCGAGGGTGCTGTCCACCACGACCTGACGGTCGCGGATCGCCGGACGTACAGCGGCGACGGCGTCGCTGACGACGTCGAGCAGGGAGACGTCCATGAGCGTCAGCGGCCGGGAGCCCGACTCGAGCCGCGACAGCTCGAAGAGGTCGTCGACCATCCCCGCCAGCAGATCCACCTGCGCCCGCATCTGGCGCAGGTAGCGGTCGGGGTCGTCGGCCATGCCGTCCTCGAGTGCCTCGGCCATGGCGCGGATCCCGCCGAGCGGCGTGCGCAGATCGTGCGAGATCCAGGCCACCAGCTCGCGCCGCGCCGCCTCCAGACGCGCCTCCCGCTCGCGGGAGTCCTTCAGCTGGGCGCTCGTCTGGGCCAGTGCCGCCTCGAGGCGCGAGAGCTCGGTCCCGACGGTGAGCGGCGACGCGGTGACGACCTCGCCCTGCGCGATGCGCTCGACGGCGCGCGACAGCGCGCGGGAGTTGCGGACGATCCACCAGCACACCGCCGCGCCGACCAGTGCAGAGCTCAGGCCTGCGGTGATCGAGACGGCGATCGCGACGACCAGGTCGTGACCCGACAGGTACATCAGGTTCGCGACGGTGATCATGCTGATCACGACGGAGGCTACCCCGGCCAGCAGCGCGACGATCAGCTGGACGAACAGACGAACGTGCCGCAGCATCAGCAGCACGAGGACGCACGCGCCTCCGACCGCCAGGCTCACGATGGAGGTGACGGCGGTGACCGAGAGCAGGTCGGGCAGGTTCACGAGTCCGGACGATCCTGTTCGCGCGGGGGTTCGCCCGCCGGCTGGAACCGGTAGCCGACGCCCCACACGGTCACGAGATGCCGCGGGTTCGCCGTGTCGGGCTCGATCTTCTCGCGCAGGCGCCTCACGTGGACCGTGACGGTCGACAGATCCCCGTACGTCCACCCCCAGACCGACTGCAGCAGGGTCTCGCGGTCGAACGCCTGATGCGGTCGGCGCGCGAGGAAGGCCAGCAGATCGAACTCGCGGACCGTGAGCGCGAGATCCTGTCCGTCCATGCGTGCGATGCGCGCGGCCGGGTCGACGAAGAAGCGCCCGACCGAGACCGGCTCCTCGGATGCCGGCTCCGCGAGCGCGCGGCGCATCACGGACTGCACCCGCAGCACGAGCTCCCGCGGCGAGAACGGCTTGGTGACGTAGTCGTCCGCGCCGGCCTCGAGACCGGTGATGCGGTCGTCGGCCGAGGTTCGCGCCGTCAGCATGAGCACGGGCGTGTCCCGCTGCTCGCGGATGCGGCGGCAGGTCTCGATGCCATCGACGTCGGGCAGCATCAGGTCGAGCACCACCAGGTCGGGCGACAGCGCCGCCACCTTCTCGAGCGCTTCGCGGCCGTCCGCGGCTCGGTCGACGATGAAGCCCGCCGCACGAAGGTAGGTCGTGGCCACCTCGGCGACCGTGTCGTCGTCCTCGACCACGAGCACGCAGCGACCCGCAAGGTCTCCCGCGGGTGCGACCGAATCGGCGATGCTCACGCTCTCACCCTACGACCGCGGCGGCGAGTCGGTCGGGTGAACGCCCGCCGGCGACGCGACGCTTCCGTGTTCCGTAATGGTTGCCCTGCTGACGGCGGGCCTCGCGCGCTCTACGGTCGGATCATGGAGTCCCTGGACATCGTGCTTCCGTGCCTGGACGAGGCCGCGGCGCTGCCCTGGGTGCTGCAGCGCGTCCCGGAGGGGTGCCGGGCGATCGTGGTCGACAACGGCTCCACCGACGGATCGGCCGACATCGCGCGCGCCCACGGCGCGATCGTCGTGACCGAGCCTCGTCGCGGGTTCGGAGCGGCCGCCCACGCCGGACTGCTGGCGGCGACCGCGCCGCTCGTGGCGTTCTGCGACGCCGACGCGTCGCTCGACCCGGCCGAGATCGCACGCCTTGCCGCCGTCGTGGAGGCCGGCGAGGCGGACCTGGTGCTCGGTCGTCGGCGCCCCACGTCGCGTGGTGCCTGGCCGTGGCATGCCCGCGCGGCGAATCGCGTTCTGGGTGCTCGCATCGGAAAGGTCGCCGGCATCCGGCTCCACGACCTGGGGCCGATGCGGGTGGCACGCCGCGAGGCGCTCGTCGCCCTGCAGCTGCGGGACCGGCGGAGCGGCTATCCGCTCGAGATGGTGCTGCGGGCCGCAGCGGCCGGATGGCGCATCGCCGAGCGGGACGTGTCCTACCGTCCCCGCGTGGGGGCGTCGAAGGTGACCGGCACGGTGCGGGGAACCCTGACGGCGGTCGGCGACATGTCCCGCATCCTGTCGGAGGCGTCGCGATGAGTGAGCCTCCCACGATCGTCGTCGTCGCCAAGGAGTGCCGTCCGGGCCGTGTGAAGACGCGACTGACGCCGCCGCTGTCTCCCGAGCAGGCAGCGACGGTCGCCGAGGCGGCGCTGGAGGACACGCTGACGGCTCTCGGGGCCATGCCCGCCGCGCGCCGCGTCCTGTTCTGGGACGGAGCGCCTCGGAGGAACGCCGACGTCGCCGGGTGGGAGATGATCCGCCAGCCGGACGGCACGCTCGACGAGCGACTCGGTTTCCTGTTCGACCACATGGCCGGGCCGACCCTCCTCGTGGGCATGGACACCCCGCAGATCGCGTCCCCGCTGCTCGACGGACCGCTCAGCGTCTGGCCCGAGGAGGTGGACGCGTGGCTCGGCCCCGCCGCCGACGGCGGCTTCTGGGCGCTGGCCATGCGGGAGCCCGACGGGACCGTCGTGCGAGGCGTGACGATGTCGCGGCCCGACACGGGGGCAGCGCAGCTGTCGCGCCTGCTGTCGGCGGGGCTCCGGGTGCGGTTCCTGGCCGAGCTCACCGATGTCGACGACGCGCGGGCGGCGGCCCGCGTCGCGGATCAGGCGCCGCATTCGCGCTTCGCGCGGGCATGGCGGTCGGCGATGCCGGAGGGTGAGCAGTGACCGGGCGGCCCGGAGAGACCACGTTCGCCGCCGGGGGCGGCGAACCGTGGGGCTTCGCGCTCCAGGGCGAGGGCGGCGGGCGGCTGCATCTGCGACGCGTGGCGGGCGACGCCGTCGAGGAGGTGTGGTGGGTCGACGCGCTGTGCGGGCCGGCCGACGCGGCGGATCTGTCCATCCTCGGCGCCGCCGAGGGGCCGCTGCTGGACGTCGGCTGCGGTCCCGGTCGCATGGTGCGCGCCGCGGCTGCGAAGTCCTCGGCGGCGCTCGGGATCGACGTGTCGGCCGATGCGGTGTGGCGGGCGCGCGCGGCCGGAACGCCGGCGCTCGTCCGCTCGATCTTCGAGCGCCTGCCCCTGGAGGGGCGGTGGCGCACGGTGCTGCTGCTGGACGGGAACATCGGGATCGGCGGAGACCCCGACGCGCTGCTGCGCCGCTGTCGCGACCTGCTCGCCCCCGACGGGTTCGTGGTGATCGAGACCGCTGGGTCGGCGGACCTGGACGACCGGGCGGTGTTCACGGTGCACGACGACCACGGTCGCGTCAGCGCGCCGTTCGCGTGGGCGCGGATCGGCTGGGCGACCGCGGAGCGGTGCCTGGCCGCGGCCGGGTTCGACCGGTGCGAGCACTCGGTCGTGGCCGAGCGTCACATCGTGCGCGCCTGCCGCCCGCGCACGGACCCGACGACCACGGCCACGACGGCGACGCCGATGGCGACCAGCCAGCCGACGGCCAGCACCATCACGTAGTCGACGGTGTGGACCGTGTCGTTGCGGGGTCCGAGGAACCGCACGACGATCCCGGGCACGGCGATGAGGGAGCAGCATGCGGCCGTCACGAGCGCACTTCGCGCGACGGCTGACGCTGCGGGTCCGATGCGTGAGGTGACCCGACGGCCGGTGAGCGCGATCGCGACCACGAGCGGCGCCAGGAGGCCGTCGTGGAGGACGATGGCGGCGAGCGCCCACGTGAGCACGCCGACGTAGTCGGCCGGAGGAATGGAGACGAGCGCCATGACGATCGCGGCGATGATGAGGGCGACACCGCACGCGCCGAGGACGATGCGCGCGATGTCGGTGCGCCGCAGCGGAGGGTCGACGATGATCATGTCGTCACCTCGACGGCGCTCAGCCATTTGGTCTGGCGAACGCCCGGTCTGCCCGGCGCGATGACGCGTGCGGGATAGCCGTGCTCGATGTCGAGCGTCTCGCCGCCCAGCCGCAGCGCGATCAGTGACAGGGGATCGGAGACGTACTCGTGGCGCATGCGCGACGTCGCGAACGCGCCGCGCGTCTGCAGGCTCGTGAAGCGCACATCGCTGTCCGGGCCTGCTCCGACGAGCGCGATGACGTCCTGCACGCGGACGCCGGTCCATACGGCGTTCTGACTCCACCCCTCCACACACGCGATCGGAAGCTCCACGGTGTGCTGCGGCATCGACCGCAGATCCATCAGCGACAGGTCGGCGGAACCGTCGGGGCCCACGACCGTCAGACGCCATTCCGGCGAGCGGGCGGAGGCGATGACGCCGGCCTCCGCGGCGGTCCGGTTGACCGGAAGCCCCTGCGGGCCGATGCCCGGACGGCGCGGAGCGAGCACGGCGAGCGGGGCGAGCGGGGCGACGGTCTGCCCGGCCGTGGCGAGCGCGACGACGCCCGCCGCGGAGCCGACGGCGATGAGCGCGCCGCGCCGCGACACGCCCTCGGCGACGGTCGGCTGCCGCTCGGTGTCGGGATCGGGCGCGTCGGGCCACGTCCGCGGCTCGGTCGGTTCGTCCTCGGAGGATCCGTCCGGGCGACGACGCCAGTACGCCTGAATGAGCGGGAGCTTGATTCCGATGTGGAGGATCATCGCCCCCACCAGCACCCACGCGAGCACGAAGTGCACAGCGCGGAACGAGAAGGGGAACGGATACCACTGGGCGATGTTCATCACCCCGAGCGCCACCTCGAGCACGGCGGCACCGACGAGCAGGGCGATCGAGCCCCGCTCGAGCAGCGTGACCGGCCCCGAGACGGGCGGCCACGCGAACAGGCGCGGATACACGCTCCAGAGCTTTCCCAGCAGCACGGGGATGAGCGCGAGGCCCGTGATGACGTGCAGTCCCTGGGTCACGCGATACAGGTGGACCGGGCGCGGGAGAAGCGGCAGCCAGTCCAGCGGGTTCTGCAGCACGTGGCTGTAGAGGCCGGTGGCGAAGCACACGATCAGCATCACACCCAGCACCCGGCCGAGCACGACCGTCGTGCGGGTTCGGCGCCCCGGTGTGCGGGTGCGTGCCCGGGCGGCGCCGAACGCGCGCTCCAGCCGATCGGAGGCACGTGCGGTGAGACTGGCCATGACTCCAGGCAACACCCGATCGGGGCCGCAGATCCTTACAGTCCGCGGATGCCGTGGCGTCCGCCCGTTCGCGACCGGGGCGGCGATAATCGAGGGGTGCCCACCTACCGTGACGAAGCCGTGGTCCTGCGCACCCACAAGCTGGGCGAGGCGGACCGCATCGTCACCATGCTCTCGCGCCGCCACGGCAAGGTCCGCGCGGTCGCCAAGGGCGTTCGGCGCACCGGCTCGCGGTTCGGCTCCCGCCTCGAGCCGTTCATGGTCGCGGACGTGCTGCTGTACGAGGGCCGCAGCCTCGACATCGTCCAGCAGGCCGACTCGCTGGGCGCGTACGGCGCGGACATCGTCGTGGACTACGACCGGTACACCGCGGCGAGCGCCATGGTCGAGACCGCCGATCGGCTCAACGAGGCCGAGGCGACTCCCCAGCAGTACCTGCTGCTCGTGGGCGGACTGAGATCGCTTTCGCGGGGCGAGCACGGCGCCCGCAGCATCCTGGACTCCTACCTGCTGCGCGCCATGGCGCTGTCGGGCTGGGCTCCCGCGCTGACCGGCTGTGCGCGGTGCGGCGCGACGGGAGCCCACACCTCGTTCGTCGCCCAGCTGGGCGGCATGGTGTGCGCGGACTGCGCACCGGCCGGATCGGCACGCGTCGACGATGCCACGGCGGGCCTGCTCACCGCGCTCATGGCGGGGGAGTGGGATATCGTCGACGGCGCGTCGCCGCGCGCGACCGCCGCCGCGTCGGGCCTCATCGCCGCGTACGCGCAGTGGCACCTCGAGCGCGGCATCCGCTCGCTCTCCCACGTCTCATCGGAGCCATCGCGATGACCCCCAAGCCCTACACCCACCGCGACGCCGTGCCGTACCGGCCCATCGACTGGACCGGCGTGCATCCGCCCGCCTTTCCGCGCGGAGGCGTTCCGAATCACATCGCGATCGTCATGGACGGCAACGGCCGCTGGGCGAACCGGCGCGGCCTCACGCGGGTCGAGGGGCATAAGGCCGGCGAGGAGGTGCTGCTGGACGTCGTCGCCGGAGCGATCCAGGCCGGCGTCAAGCACCTGAGCGTCTACGCCTTCTCGACGGAGAACTGGGCCCGTTCCCCCGACGAGGTCCGGTTCCTGATGGGCTACAACCGGGACGTCCTGCACCGGCGACGCGATCAGCTGAACGAGTGGGGGGTCCGCGTGCGCTGGGCCGGCCGCAAGCCCCGGCTGTGGGGCTCGGTGATCAAGGAGCTGCAGTTCGCCGAGCAGCTCACGCGCGACAACGACGTGATGACCCTCACGATGTGCATCAACTACGGCGGTCGCGTCGAGCTCGTCGACGCGATGCGCTCGATCGGACAGCAGATCGCCGCCGGGAGCCTCAAGCCCTCGGCGGTGACCGAGAAGCTGATCCGTCGGAACCTCTATCAGCCGGACATGCCCGACGTCGATCTGTTCATCCGCTCCAGCGGCGAGCAGCGGACCTCGAACTTCCTGCTGTGGGAGTCGGCGTACGCCGAGTTCGTCTTCCTCGACACGCTGTGGCCCGACTTCTCGCGCACCGACCTGTGGCAGGCGATAGCGCTCTACCTCGATCGGGACCGGCGCTTCGGCGGCGCCGTCGACACCCCGGACAGCCCCGCCGGCAGCTGACCCCGGCGGCCGTGTCCCGACGATCGGGCACCACGGCGGGCGACGGATACGACAGGTCCGGGCGGCGGCGGGACGATCGAACAGACCTCCCCTCCGGCAGACCGTGCGTGGTCGCATCCGAACGACGCGCCCCGGTGTTCCGGCCCTCGGACGCCGGCGACGCACCCTTCTGCCCCGACCTCTCTCCACATCGGGCTCCCGCCCAGGCGGGTTCTGGGACAATGGGGCGATGTCCACTGCCCTCGCACCCGCCCGCACCCTGCGCATCGGCCCGATCGAGCTCGATGCGCCCGTCGTGCTCGCGCCGATGGCGGGCATCACGAACACCGCCTTCCGGCGCCTGTGCCGCGAGTACGGGGCCGGGCTGTACGTCAGCGAGATGATCACGTCGCGTGCGCTCGTCGAGCGCAACGCCACGACGATGCGGCTGATCACGCATCACGAGTCCGAGACGCCCCGCTCGATCCAGCTGTACGGCGTCGACCCTGCGACCGTCGAGTCCGCGGTGCGCGTGCTGGTCGAGGAGGACCGTGCCGATCACATCGACCTGAACTTCGGCTGCCCCGTGCCCAAGGTCACCCGCAAGGGCGGCGGTGCTGCCCTGCCGTGGAAGCTCGAGCTGTTCCGCGACATCGTGACCCGCGCCGCGCGCGCGGCCGGCGACATCCCGCTGACGGTCAAGATGCGCAAGGGCATCGACGCCGACCACCTGACGTACCTCGATGCCGGGCGCATCGCCGAGGACGCCGGGGTCGCCGCCGTCGCGCTGCATGCGCGGACGGCGGCGGAGTTCTACTCGGGCCAGGCGGACTGGTCGGCGATCGCGACCCTCAAGCAGGCCGTCACGAGCATCCCGGTGCTCGGCAACGGCGACATCTGGTCCGCGGCCGACGCCGAGCGGATGATGGCCGAGACCGGCTGCGACGGCGTCGTCGTCGGGCGCGGGTGCCTCGGCCGCCCGTGGCTGTTCGGCGACCTCGCCCGCACCCTCGGTGCCCTCGGTGCCGCCCCGGGCGAGCCCGTCGACGCGACGCTGGGCTTCGTCGCCCGCGCGTTCCGGCGCCACGCCGAGCTGCTGGTGGAGTTCTTCGACGACGAGGGCCGCGGCTGCCGCGACATCCGCAAGCACGTCGCGTGGTACTTCAAGGGCTACCCCGTCGGCGGCGACACGCGAGCGCGTCTGGCGACCGCATCGAGCCTGGCCGAGATCGACGAGATCCTGGCCACGCTCGACCTCGACGCGCCGTACCCCGGTGCTGCGGCCGAAGGCCAGCGCGGACGCGCCGGCACGCCCAAGCGCCCGGCGCTCCCGCACGGGTGGCTGGAGTCGCGCGACCTGGGCGCGGAGGCGTCGACGGCCATGTGCGAGGCGGAGCTCGACCACAGTGGCGGGTGAGTCCCGCTCGTCGGGGGCGGCGACGTGGCGACCCGACGGCTACGACGACCGGGATGCCGAGCGCTTCGGCGCCGAGCGGCATCGCTCACAGCGGGACGACTTCGCGCGCGATCGCGCTCGGGTGCTGCACTCCGCGGCGCTGCGGCGGCTCGCCGCCAAGACGCAGGTGCTCAGCCCCGCCTCCCCGGCGGACTTCGCACGCAACCGCCTCACGCACTCGCTCGAGGTCGCGCAGGTCGGCCGTGAACTGGCCACCGCGCTCGATCTCGCGGCGGACGTCGTCGACACCGCGTGCCTCAGCCATGACCTCGGGCATCCGCCCTTCGGCCACAACGGCGAGCGCGCTCTCAACGACTGGGCCGAGGACATCGGCGGCTTCGAGGGGAATGCGCAGACCTTGCGGATCGTGTCGCGGCTCGAGCCGAAAGTGATCGGCGAGGACGGCACGAGCCTGGGACTCAACCTCACCCGCGCCAGCCTCGACGCCACGTGCAAGTATCCGTGGACGAGCGAGCATCCGCTCCCCGATCCCGGCGGCCGGCTCAAGTACGGCGTGTACCCCGACGACGAGGCTGTCTTCCGGTGGATGCGCCAGGACGCACCCGGTCGTGTGCGCTGCATCGAAGCCGAGGTCATGGACCTCTCGGACGACATCGCGTACTCGGTGCACGACTTCGAGGACGCCATCATGAACGGCTATCTCGATCCGGCGCTTCTGGCCGACCCCGCCGAGCACGAGGCGCTGCTCGACGCCATCCAGTCCTGGGTCGGATTCGACTTCGCCCGCGACGAGCTCGCCGACTCGCTCTACCGTCTGATGCGGATGCCAGTGTGGATCGACCGGTTCGACGGCTCTCGGCCGGCGCTGGCCGGCCTCAAGAACCTCACCAGCGACCTCATCGGGCGCTTCGCGCGGGCCGCGACACACGCGACCCGTGAGTCGTACGCGACTCCGTCGCTCACGCGCTACCGTGCCCATGTGGTCGTCCCGCGCGTCATCGAGGCCGAGATGGCCGTGCTCAAGGGGATCATCGGCGCGGTGGTCGTCTCGATCGACGGCCGCAAGGAGCTCTACAAGGAGCAGCGGCGCGTCCTCAAGCGGCTGGCGACGGCCCTGTGGGAGCGGCCCGGAGAGCTCGATGCCATCCACGGCGCGGACTTCCGGGCGGCCGAGTCCGATCGTGACCGGCGGCGTGTCGTCGTCGACCAGGTGGCGAGCCTGACCGATCAGCTCGCCATCTCATGGCACGGTCGTCTCGTGGGCGATGTCGATGCGGCCTCCCTCGGCATCTGGGCGCCGGGAGCCAGACCCGGCCCCTCCGTGCGCGCCGAGGTCGGCTGATGCCGGGCCGGATACGCCAGGCCGATGTCGAAGAGGTCAAGGCCCGCACCGACATCGCCGACATCATCGGCGAGCGTGTCGCGCTCAAGCCCGCCGGCGTCGGGTCGATGAAGGGACTGTGCCCGTTCCACGACGAGCGCAGCCCGAGCTTCAACGTCCGTCCGCAGGCCGGCTTCTACCACTGCTTCGGCTGCGGTGAATCCGGCGACGTCTACTCGTTCCTGCGGGCGATGGACCACGTGACCTTCACCGAGGCCGTCGAGAGGCTCGCCGGGCGCATCGGCTACACGCTCAACTACGAGGACGGGGGAGCGGCCCCGGACGGCACCGGTCGCGCCCGTCTGTACGCGGCGAACTCCGCCGCGGCGGAGTTCTACCGCGGTCAGCTGTCGTCGCCCGAGGCCGAGACCGCGCGCCGGTTCCTGGGCGAACGCGGCTTCGACGCCGGCGCGGCCGCGCATTTCGGCGTCGGCTACGCGCCCAAGGGCTGGTCGGCCCTCCACACGGCGCTGCGCGGCCAGGGGTTCTCCGACGAGGAGCTCAGCGCGGCCGGGCTCGTGTCGCAGGGTCAGCGCGGCGTGTACGACCGCTTCCGCGGTCGTGTGATCTGGCCGATCCGCGACGTGACGGGTCAGGTGATCGGCTTCGGCGCTCGGCGTCTGTACGACGACGACAAGGGTCCGAAGTACCTCAACACCCCCGAGACCACGATCTACCGCAAGGCCCAGGTGCTGTACGGGCTCGATCTCGCCAAGCGCGCGGTCTCACGGGAGCACCGCGTCGTGGTCGTCGAAGGCTACACCGATGTCATGGCCTGCCACCTGGCCGGCGTGACCACCGCCATCGCGACGTGCGGCACGGCGTTCGGGTCCGACCACATCACTGTGCTGCGCCGCGTCATGGGGGACGATTCCGCCGCGGGCGAGGTCGTGTTCACGTTCGACCCGGATGCGGCGGGCCAGAAGGCGGCGCTGCGGGCGTTCGCCGATGCCAAGCGGTTCAATGCGCAGACGTATGTCGCGACCGGGCCCGAGGGCCTGGACCCGTGCGATCTGCGTCTCGCCCGCGGCGACGCGGCGGTGCGCGGTCTTGTGGAGCAGAAGACCCCGATGGTCGAGTTCGTGCTCGATCAGCGCATCAGCGGGTACGACCTCGCGAGCGTCGAGGGCCGTGTCGGCGCTCTGCGGCAGTCCGCGCCCGTCGTGGCCGAGCTGCGTGATCCGCTGCTGCAGCCGGAGTACGTCCGCGTCCTTGCGCGGCGCCTGGGCATGGACACCGAGGACGTGCGTCGCGAGGTGGAGAGGGCTGGCCGCGCCGAGAACCGACGTCCGGCACCCACGCCGCGTCCGGGACCGGACGAGCCCGCTCCCGAGCCTGTGGCGCGGGTGACCCTCGCGGGGCTCCCGCGCACGGCCGAGGTCTCGCTCGAGCGCGACGCGCTCATGGGCTTCCTGCAGTTCGGACACCGGCTCGACCGGGAGCTGGTGAGTCGTGCGCTGGCGCACCCCTTCCGTCATCCCGCACTCGAGGCCGTCCGTCGGGCGGTCGCCGACGCGGGCGACCTGGAGCGCGCGGGCTGGGCCACCGAGGCGGTCGCCGCCGTGCGTGAACCGTATCGGTCGCTGGGCGGCGAGCTGCTGGCTGCGGACTTCCCGGCGCTCACCGACGCCGAGGCGGTGGCCTCGACGGCGGATCTCGCGCGACGGCTGCTGCTGCGCGCTCTCGACTCCGAGAAGTCCGAACTGCTCGGCGCGGTGCAGCGCGTGCCCGCCGACTCCGAGGAGGGGCGCCGGATCCGGGTGCGTCTGCGGCAGCTCGACCAGGAGCGCCAGCAGATCATCGCCGACCGCTGAGCGCGTCGATGGTCCGTGTCGAAGTGGCGCTCGGGCCGCGGTCACGGCAGGATGAGCTCATGCCCCGACGAAGCGAGCCAGACGTGGCGATCCGCGCGACCGACCTCTCGATCGCCCGCGCGTCGCGGGGCGCTTCGGACGAGAGGGTCGTCGACGGCGTCTCCTTCGTCCTCCCGCACGCGCAAGCGCTGGCCGTTCTCGGGCCGACCGGTTCGGGCAAGTCCACGCTCGCGGCCGTGCTGGCCGGAGCGGCCGGAGACGGCATCGCCGTCGTGGGCGGTGATGCCGAGGCACTCGGCGTCTCGGTGCGGCGCCCCGGGCGCGCCCACCGCTATCTCACGTACGCGACCGGCTATCTCCCGCAGTCGGCGGGCGCGAAGCTGCCCGCGCGGCTGACGGTGTCGGAGGCGATCTCCGAGCCCATCACGAGTCGCGACTCGCGCGTGAATCAGCGGGCGCTCTCCATTCGCGTGGCCGCTCTGCTCGACGAGCTCATGCTGCCGCTGGGAAGCGCCGCCAAGTATCCCTACGAACTCAGCGCGGGCATGCGTCAGCGCGTGGCGATCGCCCGCGCGCTCGTCCTCCAGCCTCGGCTCTTCGTCGCGGACGAGCCGTTCGCGAATCTCGACATCGAGGTCCACCAGGCCGCACGCGATGCCCTGCTGCGGCGGCGCCGCGACGTCGGGATGTCCGCCCTCATCGTCACGAACGACACCGCCGCGGTGCGCGAACTCGACGCCGACGTCCTGGTCCTGCGCAACGGGCACCCGGTCGCATACGGGCACAGCACCGACGATCTGCTGTGGACGCCCAGCGGGGATGCCGATCCGCGGCTCATAGCCTCCTGATCGGCCCCTGCGGTACAGACCACCCTCTCGGCTTTGCTAAGATATTGGAGTTGCCTCCGCGGAGGCGGCGAGTATTCCTCCATAGCTCAATTGGCAGAGCAATCGGCTGTTAACCGGTAGGTTCTTGGTTCGAGTCCAAGTGGGGGAGCAGCAGAAAGCCCCGGCATCGCCCGGGGCTTTCGTCGTCGGCGGACGCAGGTGCGCGCTACGCGTCGAGGTCGTCGACCCCCGGCATCCACGAGCTGCCGGGACGGCCCCAGCCGCGCTTTCGCGCCACCTTCTGCGCGGTCTTCCAGTCACCGTCCGAGATGCGGTCGATGTAGAGGACGCCGTCGAGGTGGTCGAACTCGTGCTGCATGATGCGCGCGCGCCATCCGTCGACCTCGATGCGCACGGGGTCGCCCTCGAGGTCGATTCCGGTGACGAGCACGTCGTCCGAGCGTCGCAGCGGGAACCGCTCGCCGGGGAACGACAGGCAGCCCTCGGACTCCTCGTCCTGGTCGGGTGCACCCGGCTCGAGCGGGCGCATCCACAGCTGCGGATTGATCACGACGCCGCGCCACGGCGCGCCGTCGTCGTCCTGGTACGTGTAGACGAAGATGCGCAGGGCGACGCCCACCTGAGGCGCGGCCAGACCCACGCCGGGTGCGGCATCCATGGTCTCGTACATGTCGGCGACCAGCGTGCGGATCTCCTCCGTGATCTCGTCGACGGGGGCGGCGGGCGCGTGGAGCACGGGGTCGCCCATGATGCGAATCGGGAGAACTGCCACGTGCCGAGCCTATCCGAGCCGTCGGGGCGGATAGGGTCGACATCGTGGTCTGGGCTGCGAGCAACATCGGAGAGGTCGGCGACACGCTCGTCGGCGCGTTCCAGAACCCCGGCATCCTCATCGGCATCCCGCTGGCCCTGCTCGGGGCCGTGTTCATGTCGTTCGGTGCGCAGTACCAGCATCGTGGCGTGATCAAGGTCGAGGCGATGTCCGGATCAGCCGCGTCGCAAGGTCTGACGTTCGCCCAGCTCGGCCGGCTGATGTCACGTCCGTCGTGGGTGCTGGGCACCGCGATGCTGGCCCTGGCGATCGCGTGCCAGCTGGCGGCGCTCTCGTTCGCGCCGCTCATCGTCGTGCAGCCGCTCGGGGCGGTGTCGCTGGTCATCACGACCCTGCTGAACGCTCGGATCAGCGGTCATCGCCCGACGCGCCGCTCCATGATCTCGATCGCCGCCTGCGTCGGCGGGATCTTCGTCTTCGTCACGATCGCAGCGCTCTTCGCGACCGAGAAGCCGATTTCGGATCGTCAGCTCATCACCGTGCTGCTCCTGCTGGCAGCCGTGACGATCGTCTTCGCGATCCTGTGGGTATGGCTGCGGGCTCGCATGGGCGCGCTTTTCTACATCATCGCCGCCGGCGTGATCTACGGCTTCGTGGCCACCCTCGCCAAGGTCGTCATCAACCGCATCCAGTCGGGCAACTTCGAGTGGCTGACGCTGACATGTCTGGCCGCCCTGATCGCCGGCACCATCATCGGCGCGTACTTCGTGCAGACGGCCTACTCGTCGGGACCGCCCGACCTCGTCATCGCCGGACTCACGGTGATCGACCCGATCGTCGCGATCCTGATCGGCCTCATGGTCCTCGACGAGGCCGCGGGCGCTCCGCTGTGGGCCTACATCAGCTTCGGCGTCGTGGGGGCGATCGCCGTGTGGGGCGTGTTCCAGCTCGCGAGGCACCACCCGCAGATCATCAGCGACAGTCAGGAGCTCCCGCTCACGCGCGGGAGCTCGGGCGAGGGCGACATCGCGCACCCGACCACGGGATCCGTCCGCATCACCGAAGCGGTGTCGAAGGTGTGGCCCGAGCCGCCCGTGCACGATCCCGATCCCGAGCCCGGCGAGACCGATCGCGACGGCTGATCAACCGCCGTTCGGGACGACGATGGTGAGCCGCCCGTGCTCGATCCCGCTGTCGCCGTCCGGTGTCGGTGCCGGAGCGGGCAGTTCGAGCCGACTTTCCCAGTCGGCACGCGCCTGTTCGGCCGTCGGCTGCCACACGGCGTCGAGCCCCGCAACGACGCCCGCCATCGAGCCACCCGCGGAGCCTTCGAGCTGCCGGCGCCGTTGGGTGCGCTTCATGCGCGGGGCCATCGCGACGAGGACGACGAGGGCGACGGCCGTCCCGGCGGCGATGGTCCAGGCGACGGCATCCATTCCTCCATGGTCCCATGGCGGGATGCGCGCTCGTCGGCCGGTATTCTCGTGGGGGAGGGGCGGTGGCCAAGCTGGTGAAGGCAGCGGGCTCATAACCCGACGATCGTGGGTTCAAGTCCCACCCGCCCTACTGTGAGTGTGCTCGATCGACCCGAGCAGTCGCGACCGGGTCCGAGCGGAGCGGCCCTTCCGTGCGGTGTCGGCGTGGCGCGCCTCAGTCGTTGCCGCGACCGTTTCCGCCGCCGTTTCCGCCGCCCTGCCCGTTTCCACCGCCGTTGTCGTCGCCGGAGTCCTGGGACGGCGGCGGCGGCACGTAGGGACGTCGCAGGAACTGGCTGGGGGGCGCGGGGAACGCGTCTCCTCCGTAGTACCGGTTCACGGCGGTCTGCACGTCGCGGCCGATCGAATAGCGGGCGCCCGACAGCAGGGCGCCGTCGTACCACGTGCGGAAGAGGTCGGCCTCGCCGAGCGTGTTCCCGACCCACGAGGCGGTGGTGACCCGCGTGCTCGACTCGATCAGCCACGTCTGGAACGCCTCGTGCGTGCCGGTCTTGCCGATCAGCGGCGTGCCGTCGTTCGGGTTGCCGAGCGATCCCGTGCCGCCGGGCCGCATGACGCCCTGCAGCGCGAAGGCCGCTGCGGCGGCGATGTCGGGGTCGAGCACCCGCGAGCACTCGTCGCCGGGCACCGACAGCTCCTGGCCGTCGGCGTTCACCACGCGCTCGATCGCCCGGGGCACGCAGTAGACGCCGTTGTTGGCCACGGTCGCGTAGGCGGCCGCCATCGCGACGGGCGCGATGTTGTTGGTGCCGATGATCGAGGCGGCGCCGATGATCTCCACGCGCCTGCCGTTGCCCTGCGTCACGCCCATGCGGGTGGCGACGTCCTCGATGTCGCACATGTCGAGCTTCTCGGCCATGCCGAGGTAGCCGCTGTTCAGCGACTGGGCGGTGAACTGCATCGGTGTGCCGGTGTACCCGCGTGCCTTCGCGAAGTTGAGGACGGTGGCGTTCTCGACGTTGATCCAGGGCCCGTCGCAACGATTGTTGAGACGGGGGATCGGGCGCACGCTGCCGTTGACGCTCTCGTAGAGCGAGTGCCCCTTCTCGAGCCAGTCGATCAGGGTGAACAGCTTGAAGGTCGACCCGGTGGGGAAGCCCGCGGACACGCCGTGCGTCGAGTCGCCGGCGTACACGAGAGATGTGTAGGACCGGTCGGATGCCGTGAGCTCGGCGTCCTCCGAGAACTTGTTGTTCTGACTGATGGCGAGGATGCGCCCCGTCGTCGCCTCGACGCTCACCGACGCCGCCCCGAACCTCATGCCGGGAACGGTCGCCGGTGTGTACTTGCTCACGGCCGACTGCGAGGCGTTCTGAACGCGCCAGTCCAGCGTCGTGTAGATGTGCAGTCCGTCCCGCGTCATCGCGCGCTGGCGCTCCTGCGCGGTCTCGCCGAACGCGTCGGCGTACGCCGGGTCCGATCGCATCGTGTTCACGACGTACTGGCAGAAGAACGGCGCCTTCGTCGCCGCGCACCCGATGCGCGCGGGCGTGATCTTCGGGGTGATGGGCTCGACCGCCGCGGCGAGATACTGCTCGTCGGTGATGCGGCCGTCCTCGTGCATGCGGTCGAGGACGTAGAGCTGGCGGCCCTTGGTCGCGCTGTAGGGGTCGCCCGCGGCGACGTACTCCTCTTGGGTGATGGTGCCCTCGGCCAGAAGCGTGTCGAGCCCCGCGAGCGTCCCGGGATCCACATCGTCGACCGAGCCGTCGGCCGCCTTGTTGTAGCCGGCGCCGTCCGCTCCGAAGATCGAGCCCTCGGGCCGGTCGATGCGGTAGGTGTTGGGGTTCTGGACGATGCCGGCGAGGACGGCGGCCTGGCCGACCGAGAGTTTGGAGGCCGTCGAGCCGAAGTAGTAGCGGGCCGCCGCCTCGATTCCGTAGGTCGTGCCACCGAAGTTGGAGATGTTGAGATACCCGAGCAGGATGTCGCCCTTGGAGTACTCCTGCTCGAGCTCGATGGCGTAGCGGATCTCCTGCAGCTTGCGCTGGTAGCCGTCGGTGCCCGATGCGTTGGTGGCGTCGAGCCAGCACGCCTGAAGCACTTCGTCGCGGGTCTGGTCCTCGGTGGCGACGGCGTCGCGTTCACAGCGCTGGACGAGGACGTTCTTGACGTACTGCTGACTGATCGAGGAACCGCCCTGCGTCGCGCCGCCCTGCGCGTTCGAGATGAGCGCGCGGGTCGTGCCGATGATGTCGATGCCCCCGTGCTCGTAGTAGCGCGGGTCCTCCGACGACAGGATCGCGTCGAACACGACGGGTGAGATCTCGTCGAAGTCGACGGGCACACGGTTCTGGTCGTAGAAGGACGTGAGCTCGACATCGTCGCCCGTGTCGGGATCACGGGCGTAGATCGTCGTCGGCAGCATGAGCCGGTCGATCTCGAGGTAGCCCGGAAGTCCGTCGAAGAGCGAGACCGCCTTGTAGCCGGCATTCCCCGCGAGCACCAGACCGGGAACGAGGGGCGTCACGACGAGCAGAGCGGCGACGACGCTGAGCACGATGAGCCCCACGAAGCCGGTGATCACACCGGCGAGCGTTCTCTTGTACGGGTTCATCGCGCTTGCGTCCTACGCGGCCTGGACAGGCCCGATCTCGGTCTTGCGTGCCGGGGGAGTCATCCTGCCAGTATGCCTCCCCGTGCGGCGAGGCGCGCACATTCCGGCCGTGAACGTGTCCCAGGAGTTATCCGGCGCAGCACGTGCTCATTCGTGTTCCGGAAGCAGCGGCGTGGACCAGCCCGGATCACGTCCGAGCTGAGCCGCTCGAGAGACCGACGCCGCACCGAATCGGTCCCGCACGGTGTCGAGGACGGAATCGAGGCGCTCGCCGTCGCCCCACTCGATCGGCAGCTCGGGCTGAAGCCCCTCGGCGCGCACGAGCTGCGACAGCGAGACGCCGATCAGCGTGATCCCGCGGGCCGCGATCTCCGGCTCCGCGGCGGCGAGGAGCCCGCGCGCGGCCGCGAGGAGGACGGCCGTGTGATCGGTCGCGGAGCGCAGCGTGCGCGACCGGGTCGCCTTCGCGAAGTCGCCGTAGCGCAGGCGCAGCACCACGGTGCGGCATCCTCGCCCGCCGTCGCGCAGGCGGCGGGCGAGTCGATCGACGATCTGGGTGAGGATGACGTCGAGCTCTTGCGGCGAGCGCGGACGGCTGCCGAGCGCGCGCTGCGAGCCGATCGAGCCGCGACGCCGGGTCGTGTCGACCGGACGCGGGTCCCGCAGGCGGGCCAGCGCGTGCAGGTGGGCACCGGCGGCCCTGCCGAGCAGTCGCTCTGCGGCGGCCGACTCCAGTTCGGCCAGCTGTCCGACCGTGCGGATGCCCAGCCGGTGCAGCTTCTCGGCGGTGGCCGGGCCCACCCCCCACAGCCGCTCCACGGGCAGCGGGAGCAGGAACGCCTCCTCGCCGTCGGGCTCGACGACGAGCAGCCCGTCGGGCTTGCTGACGGCGCTCGCGACCTTGGCGAGGAACTTCGTGCGCGCCACGCCGACCGAGATCGCCAGGCCGACCTCGGAGCGGACCCGCTCACGCAGCCTCACCGCGATCTCCGCGGGCGACCCGGCGATGCGTCGGAGGCCGCCCACCTCGAGGAACGCCTCGTCGATCGAGAGTCCCTCGACCAGCGGCGTGGTGTCGCGGAAGATCGCGAAGACGGCGCGGCTCGCGGCCGAGTAGGCATCCATTCGCGGAGGGACGACGACCGCGTCCGGACACAGCTCCCGCGCCTGTCGGCCGCCCATCGCGGTCCGCACACCGCGCGCCTTCGCCTCGTAGCTCGCCGCCAGCACGACACCGCCGCCGACGATGACGGGCCGGCCGCGCAGCGCGGGCGCATCCCGCTGCTCGACAGACGCGTAGAAGGCGTCGAGATCCGCGTGCAGCACGGTCGCCTCGCCTCGCATCCCGACCTCCGCCGCTCATCCGTCATCCGGATCGTCGCACGCACGGCGGACATGACCGACGTCGTGTTCACGAGCCCGCAGGGCTTCGGCGGCGCCGACGCACGCTGAGGCGGATTCGAGAGCCGCGCCCTCGCTCGTCTCCTACGATCGAGGGGTGACAGCTTCCCTCGTCCTCGTCGCGAACTCCGGCGACGGAACCATCAGCTCATTCCGATTCTCGGGCGACGCACTCGAGCTCCTCGCCACGGCCGACGGCCTCACGGGCTGTTCGAACTTCGTGGTCGACGCCGAACGCGACCGGGTCTACGCCGCGGTGAAGGGCGACCCCGCGGCGATCGTCACCCTGTCGCTCGACCGTGGATCCGGCGTGCTCACGCCGCTGGCGCGTCGAGACGTGCAGGGCGGGGGTCTGAACTACGTCGCACTCACCCGGGACGGGTCGGCGCTGCTCGGCGCCTCGTACGGCGGCGGGTTCGGCCTCATCGCGCCGGTGGACGCGTCCGGCGTCGGCGAGCCGGTGTCGCGCATCGCGTACCCCAACCTGCACTCCGTGCTTGCGAGCGCGGACGGCGCCTTCGCCTACTTCGTCTCGCTCGGCGCCGACCTGATCGCGCAGTTCGCGATCGCGGACGATCTGGCGCTCACACCGCTCACCCCGGCGACCGCGCCCGCGCCCGCGGGGAGCGGGCCCCGTCACCTCGTGCTCTCGCAGGCGCAGGACGCGGTCTACGTTCTGACCGAGTTCACCGGCGAGGTGCTGCACTACCGGCGCGACGTCGCAACGGGTGCCCTGTCCATGGTCGGATCGGTCACGGCCTTCGACACGAGCGCGGGCCTGGGCCGAAGCGAGTTCGGGGCCGATCCGCGCGCGAACCACTACATCTGGGGGGCCGACCTGCACGCCGGCGCGGAAGGCCGCACGCTGTGGGCCTCCGAGCGCACCGAGAGCACGCTCGCGGCGGTCGCCGTCCGCGGCGACGGTTCGCTCATGCCCCCCACGGAGTTCACGGTGACCGAGACGCAGCCGCGCGGCTTCGCCCTCAGCCCGGACGGCTCCCGGCTCGTCGCCGCCGGTGAGCGGTCGACCTCGGTGTCGCTGTACGCCGTCGACGGCGCACGGCTGGAGCTGCTGCAGCGGGCCGAAACGGGCAACGGCGCGAACTGGGTCCGCTTCGTCTGACCGCGACCGTTCGTCGCGGCGCGCGGGAGAGCCTTCCGCGGAGCGGGCGGCCACGCGGTGCGTGTCACATGGCGTCGCCGATGTAGGAGTACTTCACGAAGACCTCGGACTCGATGCCGGCCTCCTGGAGCACGCCCTGCACCGCGGCGAGCATGTAGCTGTAGTCCCATCCCATGTAGAGGTGGTTGTCCTCGTCGAGCCGATCCCATTGCCCGTTCCACGACGGGGCCGTGTAAACCGGGCCGCCGCGACGCGCGGAGTAGGACACCACGGCGCCGCGCGCGTCCGCCCACAGACGCTTGAAGATCCGGTTGAACAGGTACTTGACGTCGGGCACCTCCCAGTGCTCGCCGCGGTACTCGACATACGACCACTCGCGCTGCCAGCCGCGCGGCCACCCGCGACGGCGCACCGCGTCGAGGATCGGAGTCAGCCCGTCGTCGTCGATGACGCGGCCGCCGGTGCGCGGCCACACCTCGACGAAGCGCGCGATCAGCTCGGTCGAGCGCGCCGCGATACGGGTCGTGCTCCAGTCGGGCAGCGCGCCCACCTCGCACGTCGCCGGCACGCCGCTGCGTGCGTACAGTGCCGCCTTGTCGCGGAACGACCTGTCGAAGGCCTGCGCGGCGAGATCCTCCTCGAGCAGCGTCAGGTTTCCCAGCGTTCCCGCCACAGCGCGGAAGCTGTTCTGCTCGTCCTCGGTCAGTTCGTCCCAGGTCCGCCGGCCGTCGGGCGACCACGCGTCCGACGGCGCCGCCGGGGCGATGTGCTCGACGTCCAGCGGCGCGTCGGGGCCGATGCCGGACAGTCGGGCCAGGACGTAGTGCGGATGTACGAGGTCGGAGTACTTCAGGGCGACCCGGACGCGGTCGTCCGACGGCGTGACGCGCGAGATCGCCGTCACGAGCGCGTCGTGCCCGTCGTCGTAGGCGCGGCACAGCCGTGCCACGAGGCGCTCGTTGTGGACGGCGACGACAGCGCGGCGCAGCAGCATCGACTGCAGCGACTCCAGCAGCTGGAGCAGCCGCGTGCGGGAGAGGCGCCCGGTCTCGTGATCGCGGTACGCGCGCATCACGAGCGGATAGACAGTCGAGCCGAACGTGTTGAGGTAGCCCAGGTGCCGCGCGATCTCGTCGTCGAGCGCCGTCGACGGATCCAGGAGCACGCGATAGACCGCGGCGTAGGCGCGCCAGTCCTCCGCGTGGCCGCGCAGCTCCTCGATCTCGAGCAGCGGGAACTCCTGCCGGAACACGTCGTACACGCCGCGTCCCCCCGTGACCGAGACCTCGCGTCCGGTGTGCATCACGAGGTACTGGCGCCAGAACGCCGCGATCGACTCGCCCGTGCTCTGCTCGATCGGCAGCCAGTAGCGGTCCTCGATATCGCGCTGCTGCGCGTGCGAGAGACCCATCAGGACGTAGTTGTGGATGAGTTCGTGGTCGCGCAGCGGTTCACCGGTGGAGTTGAGGCTCTCGAAGATCTGCTGCGCGTTCGCCCCGGCGCCGAGCGTGATGGCCACGTGCTCGAGCTTCTGCAGTCCACGCCAGATGCGCGGAGCCTCCTCGGCGCTGATCTGACTGCGGAAGAACGCGTAATTGTCGTCGAAGCGCGACGGACCGGGGCCGTCGGACGCCGGGAGGTCGAGCACGACACGCTCGAACACGTCCGCCCACGCGCGGTGGGGACGCAGCTTGGTCCGGCCGGCGCTCGTGGGGCGCTCCAGGACGCGCTCCAGCTCGCCGGCCAGCTCCGGATCGGAATCGCGCACCGTGTGGCCGAGCGCGGCGACGAGCAGCATCAGCGTCGTCATGCGCTGCTGACCGTCGATGAGCACGAGCTCCTCTCCGTCCGCTCCCGGGGAGACGGCCGACAGCACCGACCCGATGAAGTGCATACGGCGATCGCCGAGCTCGGCGACGGCGCGGATGTCGGCCAGCAGCTGCTCGCATCCGCCGATGTCCCAGCGGTACTGGCGCTGATACACCGGGACGACGATCGTCCACTCGCCGGCTGCCAGCCATCCGATCGTGTTGACGGCGGTCGCGTCGACGTTGGTGGCTGTCAGGGCTGTGACCATGTGTGGATCGCCTTCCGGATGCTTCGCACGGCGCGAACGGCCCGGCCGGGCACGCCGCCGTCGAGTTTAGTCGAGCACTCGCAGACTGCCGAGGATGCGCGGTGCCGCGCCATGCACGCCGGTGCACTCGGGTGCCTCGCATCGTCGGCCAGTAGGCTTGCCTGTTGCCGGGCCTGTGAAAACGCGCTGGCCCGATGATCGAAAGGCATGATTCCTCACCATGGGTTACATCAAGTCCGCCGCCCTCGAAGAGACCGGCTTCGTCGTCCTCGACTCCTACGACAAGCCGATCGACCCCAAGGAGTGGCTCGACCTCGAGTACGTCGACTGGAAGTCCTCCGGCGACACCCGCTTCGCCCCGCTGGCCTCGGCCAAGGGCGAGATCGAGTGCAACGGCTTCTGGAATCACACACCCGCCCGCACCGACAAGGACGGCGTGTGGATCGAGTCGCAGATGGCGATCGCGCCCACGCTCACCGAGCGCGCCCAGGAGCCCGGTGCGAACGTCGGCCGCTGCCGCATCATCGAGCTGCAGCCGAACTCGTACGCCGACTGCCTCTACAACCTGCACCAGGACGACAACAACCGTCTCAACCCCGACGGCACCGGCTGGGTCGTGCGCGGCTTCTTCAACCTGACCGACGACAAGGACAGCTACTTCGTGCTGCGCGACAACCGCACCGATCCCAGCATCGAGTACCGCCTCGCGCTGCCGGCCGGCGCCCAGCTGATCGTCGACACGCAGCGCCTGTGGCACGCCGTGCACCACTCCGGCGACGAGCCGCGGTACTGCCTGATCACGTCGTGGACCTCGGGGCCCGAGCTCGACGCGTACATCGAGAAGTACCACGGCACGGCGGACTACACGCAGTACCCCGTCGACCAGGAGACCATCGACGCCGGCCAGGCCGAGCAGGCCCGGCGCGACGCGGCGCGCGCGGCCTACTACGCCGCCAAGGGCAAGGCCGAGGTCCGGGCCATGAGCGAGGCCTGACCCCGCTCGCCCGTCTGCGAGAGCCCCGGCGTGCCGGTTCGATCCCCGCTCGGGGGCGCCCGGAATGCCGGGGCTCTGGCGTGTCGCGAATGACATGCTTGTGATTCCCGCAGGTCCTGGGCGATAATGGCCCCGACACAACCGAACATCGCCACGGCATCCGTGCCAGGTCGTAGGGGAAGACGTACCTGGACGAAACGGAGAGATCATGGCGGCATCACAGGCGCGTGGGGTGGTACTCATCCACTCCGCGCCACGCGCGTTGTGCCCTCACCTCGAATGGGCCGTCGGCCGGACGCTCGGCCGAGCGGTGAGCTTCGACTGGGCCGAGCAGCCCGTCCTCGGCGGCAGTCGTCGTGCCGAGTTCTACTGGGAGGGCCCCGTCGGCACGGGTGCGGCGCTGACCAGTTCGATCCGCGGGTGGGAGCACCTGCGCTTCGAGGTCACCGAAGATCCGACGCCGCGCAGCGACGGCGGCCGCTGGCTGCACACGCCGGGGCTCGGCATCCACTACGCGCAGACGGATGCCGCCGGCAACGTCGTCATCGGCGAGGACCGCATCCGCTACGCCATGGAAGTGGCGGCAGGGGACGCGATCGAGTTGCGACGCGAACTCGACATCGCCCTGGGAGCGGCCTGGGACGAGGAACTCGAGCCGTTCCGCCACGCGGGCGACGACGCACCCGTCGTGTGGCTGCACAAGGTCGGGTGACAGACGCAGGGCCGGGTGACAGACGCAGGCGGGTCGAGGCGCAACTACCGACGCTCGGAGGCCGACTTCCCGGGATGCGGGAACGTGTTTCACCGCCTGGCACGAGAGACGCCCCCGGAGCCGAAGCCCGGGGGCGTCTGGACGTGTCGGCTCAGACCGAGGCGAACGCGGCGACGGCGTTGTGTCCGCCGAAGCCGAACGAGTTGCTGATCGCGAGCTGGTCGCCCGATCCCAACGCGGTCGGCTCGCCCGAGAGGCGGAAGGGAACCTCGGGGTCCTGAGTGGAGATGTTGATCGTCGGCGGCGCGACGCGCTCCTGCAGCGCCATCACCGTGAAGAACGCCTCGAGCGCGCCGGTTCCGCCCAGCAGGTGTCCCGTCGAGGCCTTGGTCGCCGAGACCGGGATCTCGTCGATGCGGTCGCCGAAGACGGCCTTCAGTGCCTGGTACTCGTTGGGGTCGCCCACCGGGGTGGAGGTGGCGTGCGCGTTGATGTGCGTGACGTCGTCGGGCGACGCGTCGGCGGAGGCGAGGGCGAGCTGCACGGCGCGAGCGGCGCCGCGGCCCTCGGGGTCGTTCGCGGTGATGTGATACGAGTCGGCCGTCACGCCGCCGCCCACGACGGCGGCGTAGATCTTGGCGCCGCGCGCACGGGCGTGCTCCTCGGTCTCGAGGATGAACACGGCCGCGCCTTCGCCCATGACGAATCCGTCGCGGTCGATGCTCCCGGGGCGCGATGCCGTCGCCGGGTCGTCGTTGCGGCGCGACAGCGCCTGCATCGAGGAGAACGAGGCGATCGTGACCGGGTGGATGGCGGACTCGGTGCCACCGGCGATCACGACGTCGGCCAGTCCCGCCCGCAGGTGCTCGACGGCGTTGACGATCGATTCGGTGCTCGAGGCGCACGCGCTGGCGACGGTGCGCGCGAACGCGCGCGCTCCGAAGTGCAGGGAGAGATTGCCGGCGGCGGCATTGGGCATGAGCATCGGGACCGTCATCGGCAGGACCCGGCGCGGGCCCTTCTCGCGGAGCGTGTCCCACGCGTCCAGCAGTGTCCAGACGCCGCCGATGCCCGTCGCGAAGTCCACGCCGAGGCGTTCGGGCTCGACGTCCGGCGCGCCCGCATCGGCCCAGGCCTCCATCGCCGCGACCATGGCGAACTGCGACGCCGGGTCGAGGCGCTTGGCGATCGGGCGCTCCAGCACCGTGTCGGGTCGCACCTTCGCCTCGGCGGCGAACGTGACGGGCAGCTGATACTGCTCGACCCAGTCGTACTCGAGCGTGTGTGCTCCGGACGCGCCGTCCAGGAGGGCGGACCAGCTCTCGGGTGCGGTGCCGCCGATGGGCGACGACGCGCCCACGCCGGTCACGACGATGCGGGATGTGCTCATGCGATTCGAAGGTCCTCGGATGGAGATCGGTCCGGTGGGGGCGAGGCGCCCCCACCGGTTCGGACTACGCCTGGTTGGACGTGATGTAGCTGACGGCGTCGCCGACGGTCTTGAGGTTCTTGACCTCGTCGTCCGGGATCGTGACGCCGAACTTCTCCTCGGCGTTGACCACGATGGTCATCATCGAGATCGAGTCGATGTCGAGGTCGTCGGTGAACGACTTCTCCATGGCGACCTCGTCGGCCGAGATGCCCGTCTCGTCGGTGATCAGCTCTGCGAGTCCGGCGAGGACCTCGTCGGTGGTGAATGCCATTTTTCTCCTGCTTTCTTCGGGGTTCGCGGTCCCGGGAAGGGCCGGGACTCAGTCTAGGGTCGGCGTGGATCCGGCTACGGGAGGACGACCACCTGGGCGCCGAAGACCAGACCGGCGCCGAAGCCGATCTGCAGCGCCAGGCCGCCGCTGAGCTCGGGGTGCTCCTCCAGGAGCCGGTGGGTGGCCAGGGGGATCGACGCGGCGGAGGTGTTGCCGGTCGTCTCGATGTCGCGGCCGACCACGACGGTGTCGGGAAGGCCGAGCTGCTTGGCGAACTCGTCGATGATGCGCATGTTCGCCTGGTGGGGGACGAAGGCGGCGAGGTCGGATGCCTCGACGCCCGCGGCCTCGAGCGCCCGACGGGCGACCTTGACCATCTCCCAGACGGCCCAGCGGAACACGGTCGGGCCCTCCTGGCGCAGGGTCGGCCACGGCGACTGGCCGTCGCGGAACTCGGTGAGCGTGTGGTTCATGCCGACAGCCTCGGCCTTGGAGCCGTCCGATCCCCACACCGTCGGGCCGATCCCGGGGGTGTCGCTCGGGCCGATCACGACGGCGCCCGCGCCGTCGCCCAGCAGGAAGGAGATGCTGCGGTCGGTCGGGTCGACGATGTCGCTGAGCTTCTCGGTGCCGATGACGACGGCGTAGTTCGCGGCTCCGGCGCGCACGAGCGCGTCGGCCTGTGCGACGCCGTACGCGAAGCCGGCGCACGCGGCGTTGAGGTCGTACGCGGCGGCAGGGTTCGCACCGACCCGGTCGGCGACGATCGCCGAGACCGACGGCGTCTGCTTGGGGTTGCTGATCGTCGCGACGATCACCGCGTCGATCCGGTCCGCCGGGACACCGGAGCGCTCGATCGCCTCGCGTGCGGCGTCGGTGGCCAGGTCGATGGCGTCGGTCTCGGGTACGGCGCGCATGCGCGTGACGATGCCGGTGCGCTGACGGATCCACTCGTCGCTGGAGTCGATCGGCCCGACCAGGTCGTCGTTGGGCACCGCGATCTCGCCGCGAGCGGCTCCGTACGCGTAGATGCGCGTGTGCGCGGGTCCGGTGGACTGGGCGAGCGTGGCGGTCATGGGTGCTCCGGTCATGCGTCGGCGGGGCGCACGAGCGCGTCGGCGGCCTCGAGGTTGTCGGGTGTCTTGACCGCGACGGCGGGAGTGCCGCGCAGCGCGCGCTTGGCGAGACCGGTGAGGGTTCCCGCGGGGGCGAACTCCACGAGACCCGTCGCGCCGGCGTCGGCGAACGAGGCCATGCAGAGGTCCCACCGAACGGGGGACGCGACCTGGGCGACGAGCGCGTCGACGAAAGCGCGGCCGGCGGGCACGCTCGAGCCGTCGCGATTGGTCCAGATCGTCACGCGCGGGTCGCCGGCCTCGACGTCGGCGGCGGCGGCGCGCAG
Organism: Microbacter sp. GSS18; assembly: GCA_029319145.1. Lineage (NCBI taxonomy): Bacteria > Pseudomonadati > Bacteroidota > Bacteroidia > Bacteroidales > Porphyromonadaceae > Microbacter > Microbacter sp. GSS18. The sequence continues at coordinate 989,805 of CP119753.1, forward strand.
GGTCTCGACGGCGGGGGCCATGTACGACGTGTGGAACGCGCCGGCGACCTGCAGCGGGATGACGCGGGTCGCCGCGGGAGGCTCGGCGGCCAGCGCGGCCAGCGGCTCCAGGGCGCCGGCGGCGACGAGCTGACCGCCGCCGTTGTAGTTCGCCGGGGTCAGTCCGAGCTCGGTGAGGCGCGTGACCACGGCGTCCTGATCGCCGCCGATGACAGCCGACATTCCGGTCTGCTCGGCGGTGGCCGCCTCGGCCATGGCGCGCCCGCGGATGCCGACCAGCCGCAGGGCGTCCTCCTCCGAGAGGATGCCGGCGGCCGCGGCCGCGGCGAACTCGCCCACCGAATGCCCCGCGACGCCCGCGATGTCGTCCTTGGACGACAGGGCGTTCCACGACAGCAGGCTCGCGGCGACGATGAGCGGCTGCGCGACGCTGGTGTCGCGGATGGCGTCGGCGTCCCACTCGGTGCCTGCGGCCACGAGATCGACGCCCGCCCACTCGGAGTACCGCGCGAGACGATCGGCGGCGCCGTCGAGGGCGAGCCACGGGGTGAGGAAGCCGGGGGACTGAGAGCCCTGTCCAGGGAAGACCGCGATGATCACCCATCCATCCTGCCAAGGATCGGGAGGGCCCCTCTGGCTATGCCATCACAAGAATCAGGAGCTCCTTTGTGGCGACTGCACAGACTAGGCCGGCGTACGGCGCGCCGACGACGAACGTCTGCGTGTCGTGTCGGTTCCGATCGAGCCGAGGATCAGCGCTGTCTGGAGGATGAGCGCTTCGCGCGGCCCCGTCGCATCCCAGCCGATCACCTCGGATACCCGCTTCAGGCGATACCGGACCGTGTTGGGGTGGACGAACAGCTCACGCGCCGTCGCCTCGAGCGACCGGCCGTTGTCGAGGTAGCTCCACAGCGTGGTGACCAGATCGGCGCTGTGAGCCTGCAGCGGGCGGTAGATGCGGTCCACGAGGGTGTGCTTGGCCAGCGGATCTCCCGCCAGCGCGCGCTCGGGCAGAAGGTCGTCGGCCTCCACCGGCCGCGGGGCGTTGCGCCAGGACCGCGCCACGGCGAAGCCCGCCAGGGCGGCGCGGGCGCTCTGGCCCGCCTCCACGAGGGCCGGAACCGTCGGACCGAGCACGAGGTGACCTTCGCCGAAGCCCGGCTCGAGGCGCTTCGTGATCTCGAGGAACGGCAGATCGCCGGTCCCGTCGTCGGGCCGGTTCGGCGGGTCCGAGCGGCCCACGACGAGCACGAGGCGCGATCCCTGGACGCCGATGAGCACGTCGGCCCCGAGTTTTCGGGCGGTCCTCCGCAGCTGGTCGACATCGAACTGCGGGGGAGTGGTACCGACGAGCACCGCCACCTCTCCGTGCCCGTGCCAGCCCAGGGCGGCGATGCGACTGGGCAGCTCCTCGTCGGCCTCGCCGGTGAGGATCGAGTCGACGACGAGCGCCTCCAGGCGTGCGTCCCACAGGCCCCGCGCCTCGGCGGCGCGCGCGTACACGTCGGCTGCGGCGAACGCGACCTCGCGCGAGTAGAGCAGGATCGCCTCCCGGAGGTGCGCGCCGCGACCGCGGACGCGCTCCTCCGTGACCTCGACGGTGACCCGGATCAGTTGCAGCGTCTGCTGCAGACTGACACTGCGCAGCAGCTCACGAGGAGCCGCCGCGAAGATGTCGGCGGCGATCCACGGCGTCGACTCGGGGTCGTCGTACCACTGGATGAATGACGTGATGCCCGCCTGTGCGACCAGTCCGACGGCGGACCGGCGCGCAGGCGGCATCTCGGCATACCAGGGGAGGGTGTCCTCGAGCCGCTTGATCGTCACCGTGGCGATGTCGCCCGAGATGCGTCGCAGCCAGGCGAGCGTCTCGGCCTTGTCCATCGCCGGCTGACCCGTGGGCATGTGGTCGGTCAGCTCTCGCCGCCGGCGTTCCCGCTGGTGCCGGCCGTGACATCGTGCAGACGGTACTTCTCGATCGCCTGCGCCGACAGCGACGGGTCGACCTTCCCTTCGGCGGCCAGCGCCTGGAGCGTCCGGACCACGATCGACGGACCGTCGATCTTGAAGTACCGGCGCGCGGCGGCGCGCGTGTCGGAGAACCCGAATCCGTCGGCACCCAGCGTCACGAACGAGCCGGGCACCCACGGGCGGATCTGGTCCTGCACGGCGTGCATGAAGTCGCTCACGGCGACGACCGGGCCCTCGGAGCCCGCCAGCTTGTCGGTCACGTAGGCCGTGCGCGGCTCGGCGTCGGGGTGGAGGAAGTTGTGCTCGTCGGCGTCGAGGCCGTCGCGGCGCAGCTCCGTCCACGAGGTGACCGACCAGACGTCGGCGGACACGCCCCAGTCCTCGCGCAGCAGCTGCTGCGCTTCGAGTGCCCACGGAACGCCGACGCCGGACGCGAGCACCTGCGCGCGGGGTCCGTCGCCGGAACCCTCCGCGATGCGGTGGATGCCGCGTACGATGCCGTCCACATCCACGCCCTCGGGCTCGGCCGGCTGGACCAGCGGCTCGTTGTAGACCGTGAGGTAGTACATGACGTTGGGGTCGGGGTGATTCCCGCCGTACATGCGCTCGATGCCCGCGCGCACGATGTGGGCGATCTCGTAGCCGTAGGCCGGATCGTACGAGACGGTCGCCGGGTTGGTCGACGACAGCAGGTGCGAGTGTCCGTCCGCGTGCTGGAGCCCCTCGCCGGTGAGCGTCGTGCGACCCGCGGTGGCGCCGATGATGAAGCCGCGCGCCATCTGGTCGCCGGCCGCCCACTGGGCGTCGCCGGTGCGCTGGAAGCCGAACATCGAGTAGAAGACGTAGACCGGGATGAGCGGCTCGCCGTGCGTCGCGTACGAGGTTCCCGTGGCGGTGAACGCCGCCACGGCGCCGGCCTCGTTGATGCCGACGTGCATGATCTGACCCTGCGGGCTCTCCTTGTAGGCCAGGAGCAGCTCGCGGTCGACCGAGGTGTAGTTCTGGCCGTGCGGGTTGTAGATCTTCGCCGTGGGGAAGTAGGCGTCCATGCCGAACGTGCGCGCCTCGTCGGGGATGATCGGCACGATGCGGTGACCGAAGTCGGGAGCGCGAAGCAGGTCCTTCAGCAGGCGCACGAAGGCCATCGTCGTGGCGACCTCCTGCGTGCCCGAGCCCTTCTTCGGCAGCGCGTACGCCTTGTCGTCGGGCAGCTGCAGGCCGACGTGGTGCGAACGGCGCTCCGGCAGGAATCCGCCCAGGGCGCGGCGGCGCTCGAGCATGTACTCCACGGTCTCGTCCTGCTCGCCCGGGTGGAAGTACGGCGGCTGGTACGGGTTCTCCTCGAGCTGCGCGTCGGTGATCGGGATGCGCATCGAGTCGCGGAAGTGCTTGAGGTCCTCGAGCGTCATCTTCTTCATCTGGTGGGTCGCGTTGCGGCCCTCGAAGTGGTGCCCCAGGCCGTAGCCCTTGATCGTCTTGGCGATGATGACGGTCGGCTGTCCCTTGTGCTCCATCGCCGTCTTGTAGGCGGCGTAGACCTTCTGGTAGTCCAGTCCGCCGCGGCGGAGCTTGCCCCAGATGTCGTCGTCCGACCAGTCCTTGACCAGGGCGGCGGTGCGCTCGTCGCGGTCGAAGAAGTGCTTGCGGATGAAAGCGCCGTCCTCGGCCCGGTAGGTCTGGAAGTCGCCGTCGGGCGTGGTGTTCATGAGGCGGACCAGCGCGCCGTCGACGTCACGGCTGAGCAGCTCGTCCCAGCCGCGGCCCCACACCACCTTGATGACGTTCCAGCCGGCGCCGCGGAAGTAGCTCTCGAGCTCCTGGATGATCTTGCCGTTGCCGCGCACCGGGCCGTCGAGGCGCTGCAGGTTCGCGTTGATGACGAAGGTCAGGTTGTCCAGGCCCTCGTTCGCGGCCACCTGGAGCTGGCCGCGGCTCTCGACCTCGTCCATCTCGCCGTCGCCGAGGAACGCCCACACGTGCGAGTCGCTGAGGTCTTTGACGCCGCGGTTGGTGAGGTACTTGTTCGTCATCGCCTGGTAGATGGCGTTGATCGGGCCGAGGCCCATCGAGACCGTGGGGAACTGCCAGTAGTCGGGCATGAGCCGCGGGTGGGGGTACGACGGCAGACCGTTGGGCGCCGCCGACTTCTCCTGCCGGAACCCGTCGAGCTGCTCGGCGCTCAGGCGCCCCTCGAGGAACGAGCGCGCATAGATGCCCGGCGAGGCGTGGCCCTGGATGAAGACCTGGTCTCCGCCGCCCGGGTCGTCCAGTCCCCGGAAGAAGTGGTTGAAGCCCACCTCGTACAGCGACGCCGACGAGGCGTACGTCGAGATGTGCCCGCCGACGCCGATGCCGGGGCGCTGCGCGCGGTGCACCGTGAGCGCGGCGTTCCAGCGGATCCAGCGGCGGTAGCGGCGCTCGAGCTCCTCGTCGCCGGGGAAGGCGGGCTCCTTGTCCGGCGTGATGGTGTTGATGTAGTCGGTGGTGGGCACCTGGGGGACGTTCAGCTGCAGGTCGTGCGAGGACTGCAGGAGGCTCAGCATGATCTCGCGCCCGCGGCCGCGGCCCTTGGCCTCGACGAGCTGGTGGAGAGACTCCTGCCACTCGGCGGTCTCCTCGGGGTCGCTGTCCTGCGGCCCCTGGGAGTACGGATCCTGATCGTTGACAGTCACAGAAGACCTTTCGTCGTCTGGCAGATCGTGCCAGGGATTCGCTATCGGCGCGCCGTTCCGTTTGTCACGGACGCACAACGCACCGCACTCAGCCTAGTCAGAACATCGGGGGTGCGCGGCCATCGTTGCGCGTCCTCGTAGAATCGCCGGTGAGGGCCTTTAGCTCAGCTGGTAGAGCGCCACGTTTACACCGTGGATGTCGTCGGTTCGATCCCGGCAGGGCCCACTTCCGTCCTCGAAGGCTCGGGGTAGGTTTGGTGACGTGAACGCCAGCCCCGAAGACCAGCGCCGCCTTCTCGACCTCGCCGATCTCGATGCGCGCATCAGCCGCGCCGAGCACGCCCGGAAGAACCCGCCTCAGGCCGGCCGCGTCCAGGAGCTGCTCGCGCGGCGCCAGACGCTGTCGCAGGAGCTGTCGGTGCGGCTCGGAGCTCGCGACGATCTGCGCACGGAACTGTCGCGCATCGAATCGGACGTCGAGGTCGTCGACGCGCGCTCCAAGCGCGACGCCGATCGACTCGCCGCCTCGTCCAATCCCAAGGAGGCTCAGAGCCTCGAGCACGAGCTGGCCTCGCTCGCGCGACGCAAGAGCGATCTCGAGGACGGTGAGCTCGTCGTCATGGAGAAGCTCGAGGCCGCCGATGCCGCCGTCGCCGAACAGGAGCAGCTGATCGCGCAGACCAACGCCGAGGGGGCCGAGCTGAGCGCAGCCGCCAAGAGCCAGGTGGCGCAGGCCTCCGCGGACGCCGACGCGGCGTCGCGGGACCGTGTGGCGGTCGCCGCGTCGATCCCCGACGCGCTCGTGGCGATGTACGAGCGCATCGCGGCGCGCGGCGTGGGCGCTGCGCCGCTCGTCCGGCGCACGTGCGAGGGCTGCCGCATGGTGCTGTCGGGCACGGATCTGAGCACGCTCGGCCGGGCGGCCCCCGACGAGGTCGTGACGTGCCCGGAGTGCGGCTGCATCCTGGTGCGCGGCGAGGACTCGGGGCTGTGAGCGCGGTGACCCCGCCGCGGCGAGGTGCCTGAAGCCACCGCCGTCGCCCTCGGGCGCGACGCGGGGGGCATCACCGCGGCCGTTCTCGACGAGACCGGACGCATCGTCGACCGGCCCCGATTCGACGACGACGACGATCTCGCGGCGTGGATCGCCCGGCGCGAAGCGGCCGGGGCGGTCCGGTGGGTCTGGAGCGACACGGCGCAGTGGTACCCGGAGCTTCTGCGACGCGGCGTGCGGGTGTCGCGCTGCCGCGACCTGCGACTGGCCCGTGCGATCCTCCGGTTGGCCGTCTCGGTGCCCGCGACCGACCCCGTCCGCGTCCGCGGACGATGGGATGCCTCTCCGCCGGCTGTGATCGCGCCGGACCGGCCCGCGCTGTTCGACCTGGACGCCGAGGACCCGATGTCGGCCGGCATCCCGGCCGACGTCGACGCGGCAGTCGATCAGTGGCGCGAGCAGGACGAGGCGGTCGGTCGCGCTTCCGACCCGGCGCGACTGCGACTGCTGCTGGCCGCGGAATCCGCCGGCGCCCTGCTCGCCGCGGAGCTGACCGCGGCAGGCGTGCCCTGGAGCGTCGCCGAGCACGAGCGCGTGCTCGCGGCGGCGCTCGGTGATCGCGGCGCTTCCGGCCGCCCGCGGCGACTGGAGGAGCTCGCCGTGCGCGTCCGCGCCGCCCTCGGCGACCCGGCCCTGAACCCGGACTCGCCGCCCCAGCTGCTCCGGGCCCTGCACCGCGGGGGCCTCCCGGTCGCCACCACCGGGCGGTGGGAGCTGGCACAGTATGAGCATCCGGTCGTCGCTCCGCTGCTGGAGTACAAGAAGCTCGCGCGGCTGCTCAGCGCGAACGGCTGGGCCTGGCTGCACGAGTGGGTCGAGGACGGACGATTCCGCCCCGTGTACGTGCCCGGGGGTGTCGTCACGGGGCGCTGGGCGTCCTCGGGAGGCGGCGCGCTGCAGATCCCCCGCCAGCTGCGGACGGCCGTGCGAGCCGATCCGGGGTGGAAGCTCGTCGTGGCCGACGTCGCGCAGCTCGAGCCGCGCGTGCTGGCCGCGATGAGTGCGGACGCCGCCCTGGCCCGCGCCGCCCGAGGGCGCGATCTCTATGCCGGCATCGTCGAGCAGGCGGGCATCGCCACCCGCGCCGACGCGAAGGTTGCGATGCTCGGCGCCATGTACGGGGCGACCACGGGGGAGTCGGGCCGGCTGCTGCCTCATCTGCGGCGTTCGTTCCCCCGCGCGATGCGCCTCGTCGACGACGCCGCGCGCACGGGCGAGGACGGCGGGACGGTGTCGACATGGCTGGGCCGCTCATCGCCCCCGCCGGACGAGGCGTGGCTTCGCTCCCAGCGTCGAGCCACGGAGTCCGGCGCATCGACGGCCGATCTCACGCGCGCACGCCGGCGAGGTCGCGACCGCGGGCGGTTCACCCGGAATTTCGTCGTCCAGGGCACGGCGGCGGAGTGGGCTCTCGTCTGGCTCGCCGATCTGCGCGGGCGACTGGGGTCGCTTCCTGCGGCCCGTCGCGCGGCCGCCGCGTCGGGGCCGGTGTTCGGCACACGCGCGCACGCGGCGTTCTTCCTCCATGACGAGGTCATCGTCCATGCTCCCGAGGAGCTCGCCGAGCAGGTCGCGCGCGATGTGCAGGCGTCGGCCGCCGAGGCCGCGCGACTCCTCTTCGGCGACTTCCCCGTCGACTTCCCGCTGGACGTTCGTGTCTCCGACACGGCGGACAAGGACTGACGGGGCTTGCGTCCAGACTGCGGCGCTAGACTCGACGCCGCGAATGGGTCGGCTGGACGGTCGCGTCGCGGGCGGTGCGCCGCCTCGCGCCGAGGAACGTCCGGGCTCCGCAGGGCAGGGCGGTGGGTAACACCCACCCGGAGCGATCCGCGAGACAGTGCCACAGAGAGCAGACCGCCGGGCAGCGCCCGGTAAGGGTGAAAGGGCGGTGTAAGAGACCACCGGGGTCGCGGTGACGCGACCCGCACGGCAAACCTCGCCCGGAGCAAGGCCAGACAGGGGATGACGACGCGGCCCGCCGAGTCCCCGGGTAGGCCGCTGGAGCGGCACGGCAACGTGTCGCCGAGAGAGATGACCGTCCACGGGGCGTGAGCCCCCGGACAGAACCCGGCGTACAGGCCGGCCCATTCGCTTCCCGACGCGCCGCCCGAGTCCCGTCAGCCGTGCAGGGCCAGTGCGGCCGCGCCGATGATCCCGGCGTTGTTGCGGTGGACCGCCGGCACGATCGGGGTCTTCAGCTTCAGCAGCGGCAGGAACTTGTCGGCGTGCTTCGAGACGCCGCCGCCGACGATGAACAGGTCGGGGCTGAACAGGAACTCGATGTGGCCGTAGTACCACTGCAGGCGCTTGGCCCACTTCTCCCACGACAGGTCCTCGCGCTCTTTCGCGGAGTACGCGGCGTACGCCTCGGCGTCCTTGCCGTGCTTCGCCCGTTCGACGTGGCCGAGCTCGGAGTTCGGAATGAGCACACCGTCGTAGAGCAGCGCCGAGCCGATCCCGGTGCCGAGCGTCGTGAGGATCGCCAGTCCCCGCTGGCCGCGCGCGGCGCCGAAGCGCAGCTCGGCGACCCCGGCGACATCGGCGTCGTTCGCGAAATGGATCTCGCGGCCGAGCCCGTCCTCGAAGAACTTCTCGGCCTCGAAGTCGATCCAGCGATCGGACACGTTGGCAGCCGACATCGTGCGGCCGTGCTTGACGATCGCCGGGAAGGCGACGCCGAGGGGCACATCGGCGTCCGACACGTGCAGTCGCTCCAGCACGAGGTGGACCGCCGCGAGCACGTCCTTCGGCTCGGCCCCCCGCGGGGTCGGCACCTTCACGCGGTCCGACAGCAGCTCGCCGTGCTCGAGATCCACCAACGCGCCTTTGATGCCGGTGCCGCCGATGTCGATGCCGACGGCTCGAGCCCCCTGTGATGTCATGTGCCCAGCCTAGCCAGCAGGGCCCCCGTCATCAGTAGGATCGGAGGGGCCGGGACGACGACGCCCCCGGACGGGAGGACCCTGTGACTTCGGACAGCGAGAAGTACTGGTACAACATGACCACCGGTGAGGTGGAGTTCGGCTACGCTTCCCCGGCGATCGACCGCGCCGGTCCGTTCGACACGGCCGAGGAAGCCGCCCGGGCGCCCGAGATCCTTCGTGAGCGCGCGCGCGCCTGGGCCGAGGAAGAGGCGCGCGAGGACTGACGCGCCAGGCGCGCGTGGGCGTCGGCCGCGCGGGCGCCGGACGAGTAGTCTGGCTGGAGCCGATGCGGCTCGAGAGAGGATGCGATGGACAAGCAGCGGGACTTCGTGCTTCGGACGATCGAGGAGCGGGGCGTCAAGTTCGTTCGCCTGTGGTTCACGGACGTGATGGGCACGCTCAAGTCGGTCGCGATCGCGCCCGCCGAGGTCGAGGGCGCCTTCACCGAGGGACTCGGGTTCGACGGGTCGGCGATCGAAGGCCTCACGCGCTCGTATGAATCCGACCTGCTGGCGCACCCCGACCCCACGACGTTCCAGACCCTGCCGTGGCGTGGCGAGATCGATCCCACCGCGCGCATGTTCTGCGACATCACGACGCCCGACGGCCAGCCCGCCGTCGCGGATCCGCGCAACGTGCTCAAGCGGGCGCTGGCGAAGGCCGCGGACTCGGGGTTCACCTTCTACACGCACCCCGAGATCGAGTTCTATCTGCTGAAGTCCTCGTCCTACGGCCCCGAGGGCCCCGTGCCCGTGGATTCGGCCGGCTACTTCGACAACGTCCCCGGCGGCACCGCGCACGACTTCCGGCGTCGGTCGGTGCGGATGCTGGAGGACCTCGGCATCTCGGTCGAGTTCAGCCACCACGAGGGCGGCCCCGGCCAGAACGAGATCGACCTCCGCTACGCCGACGCGCTCGCGACGGCCGACAACATCATGACCTTCCGCACCGTGGTGAAGGAAGTGGCGATCGAGCAGGGCGTGTACGCCACGTTCATGCCGAAGCCTCTGGGCGGCCAGCCGGGCAGCGGCATGCACACCCACATGTCGCTGTTCGAGGCCGACGTCAACGCCTTCTACGAGGAGGGCGCGCAGTACCAGCTGTCGAAGGTGGGCCGGCACTTCATCGCGGGCCTCCTGCGCCACGCCAACGAGATCGCTGCGGTCACCAACCAGTTCGTCAACTCGTACAAGCGCATCTGGGGCGGCGACGAGGCGCCGAGCTTCATCTGCTGGGGGCACAACAACCGATCGGCCCTCGTGCGGGTGCCGCTCTACAAGCCGAACAAGGGGCAGTCCTCGCGCGTCGAGTACCGGGGCCTCGATTCGGCCGCCAACCCGTACCTGGCCTACGCGCTGCTGCTCAGCGCCGGCCTCAAGGGCATCGAGGAGGAGTACGAGCTTCCCCTCGAGGCCGAGGACAACGTGTGGTCGCTGACGGACGCCGAGCGCCGCGCGCTCGGGTACGCGCCGCTTCCGGCGAGCCTCGACCACGCGCTGGAGTACATGGAGGAGTCGGAACTGGTCGCCGAGACGCTCGGCGAGCAGGTCTTCAACCACGTCCTGCTCAACAAGCGTCGTGAATGGCAGCAGTACCGCGCCCAGGTCACCCCGTTCGAGCTGAAGAGCAACCTCGAGATGCTCTGATCGCGGGCACATGACTGCCGGCGATCGCTCTTCATCCCTCACGCAGCTCGCGCGCCTGGGCTTCGGCCGCCTGGCCGAAGCCGACCAGCTGCTGACCGAGGTCTCGGACGCGACGGGCATCGATCGCGAAGCGCTGTGCCGCCGGTCCCCGATCGCGGCGGACCCCGATGCGGCGCTCCTGGCCCTCGAGCGCGTCGTGCGACGCAACCCCGCCGCACTCGCCCCACTGGGGACGGATGCCGACGCCTGGAGCGCACTGTGGGCGCTCCTGGGGGCGTCGAGCGGGTTCGCCGACTTCTACCTCCGTCACCCCGAGGAGGTCGCCGATCTCGCCGTGCGCGGTCACGGGCTGCCGACGGCGGACGAGCTGCGGGAGACGCTGCTGGAGGCGGTGGGCGACGAGGACGGCTTCGCCGCAGACGGGGCAGAGACGTCGTGGATCGCGCTGCGCGTCCGCTATCGGCGCATGCTTGCCCGCATCGCCGCCTACGACCTGCTCCACGTGTCGTCCGTGGAGATCATGCCCCAGGTGGGCGCGGCACTGGCCGATGCCGCCGCGGCGGCGCTCGAAGCGTCGCTGAGCGTCGCACGCACCCGCGTGGCCCGGGGCGGCGCCGGGGCCGGGCTGTTCCCTCGTGACGAGGTGGCGGCGACGCGACTCGCCGTCATCGGCATGGGCAAGACAGGGGCGCGCGAGCTCAACTACGTCAGCGACGTGGATGTCATCTTCGTCGCCGACGCCGATCCGGATGCGCCGGTGGACCCGGGTGAGTCGCGCGTGGTCGACATCGCCACGCGACTCGCGGTGCAGCTGATGCGCGGCATCTCCGAGGTGGAGATCGAGCCGCCGCTGTGGGAGGTCGACGCGAACCTGCGCCCCGAGGGCAAGCAGGGCGCCCTCGTCCGCACGCTCGAGTCCCATCTGTCGTACTACGACCGCTGGGCGAAGAGCTGGGAGTTCCAGGCCCTGCTCAAGGCGCGCCCCATCGCCGGCAGCCCGACGCTGGGCGCGGCCTACGTCGATGCGGTTCAGCCCAAGGTGTGGACCAGCGCCGCGCGCGAGAACTTCGTCGACTCCGTTCAGCGCATGCGCGAGCGCGTCACCGAGCACATCCCGGCCGCCGATGTGCCCTTCCAGATCAAGCTCGGTCCGGGTGGCATCCGCGATATCGAGTTCACCGTGCAGCTGCTTCAGCTCGTGCACGGGCTCACCGACGAGAACATCCGCCAGCGCGGCACGCTCGACGCGCTCGACGCACTCGTCGCCCAGGGCTACATCGGGCGCACCGAGGCCACGGCGTTCTCGAACGACTACCGCGTGCTGCGCGTGCTCGAGCACCGGGTCCAGCTGCGCGGGCTCCGCCGCACGCACCTGATGCCCGCCAAGCCCGAGGACCGCCGCATCCTCGCGCGCGCATCCGGCCTCGCCCCCAGCGGAGACGCCGTGTGGGAGCTGTGGGAGCGCACCAAGCGCGAAGTGCGCGAGATCCACGTCCGGCTGTTCTATCGTCCGCTGCTGGCGGCCGTGGCCTCGCTCCCCGAGGAGGAGCGCGTCATCTCGCCGGAGCAGGCGCACGACCGGCTCGCCGCGATCGGCTTCAAGGACCCGGCAGGAGCGCTGCGCCACATCGGCGCTCTCACCAGCGGCATCAGCCGCAAGGTGGTCATCCAGCGCCACCTGATGCCTGTCATGATCCGCTGGTTCGCCGACGGCGTCGACCCCGACTACGGGCTGCTGGCGTTCCGCCGTCTCAGCGAGCGGCTGGGGGACACCCCGTGGTTCCTGCGGATGCTGCGCGACTCGTCCGGCGCCGCCGAGGGTCTGACGCGGGTGCTGTCGGGCTCGCGGTACGTCGGCGACCTGATGGAGTGGATTCCCGAGGCGGCCGCCTGGCTCGACGACGAGGACATGCTGCGTCCGCGCGCCGGCGTCGCGCTGCAGCAGGAGGCGCGCGCCATCCAGACGCGTCACCAGACCGTCGACGACGCCATGCGGGCTGTGCGGGCGCTCCGCCGCCGCGAGCTGCTGCGGACCGCGATGGCCGGCATGGTGGGGGTGGCGAGCATCGAGGACGTCGCGCAGTCCCTCACGACGATCACCGAGGTGACCATCCAGGCGGCGCTGCGCGCCGTCCGGCGCGAAGTGGTGCCGCCCGAGGATGCGGAGCTGGACTTCTCGGTCATCGCGATGGGTCGGTTCGGCGGCAGCGAGCTCGGCTTCGGCTCCGATGCGGACGTGCTGTACGTCTACCGCGCCAACGGCATCGAGCCCGAGCGCGCGGGACGCCTCGCCAACCGAATCGTGCAGGAGCTGCGGCGGTACTCGGAGGACCACCGCGTTCCCCTCGACCTCGACGCGGATCTGCGACCGGAGGGTCGCAAGGGGCCGGTGGTGCGCACGCTGGACAGCTATGCCGAGTACTACCGGCGCTGGTCGGTGTCCTGGGAGGCACAGGCCCTGCTGCGCGCGCGTGGCGTCGCGGGGAGCGTCAAGCTCATCCGCGACTTCATCGCGCTGGCCGACGAGCTCCGGTACCCGAAGGCCGCGGATCCGCAGGGACTGCGCGAGATCAAGCGCATCAAGGCGCGTGTCGAGAACGAGCGGCTGCCGCAGGGCACCGATCCGCACCGGCACCTCAAGCTCGGGCCCGGCTCGCTGTCGGATGTCGAATGGCTCGTGCAGCTGCTGCAGCTGCAGCACGCCCACCGTCTGCCCGAGATGCGGACGACGTCCACGATGGCGGCGCTGCGGGCCGCCGAGGCCGCCGGCGTCATCGCCGCCAGCGACGCCCAGCGTCTCTCGTCGGCCTGGCGCCTGGCCAGCCGCCTCCGCTCGGCGAACACCCTGCTGTCGGGCCAGACCAGCGATGTCCTGCCCACCGACCGGGTGCGTCTCGACGGTATCGGACGGCTGCTGGAGTATCCGCCCCGCTCCGCGACGCAGGTCGAGGAGGACTACCTCGGGACGACGCGCCGCGCACGCCGTGTGTTCGAGAAGCTCTTCTACGGCTGATCGCGACGACGGCGGTGCGCGCCTTGTCGCACGGGAAAGGCCCCGGCGCGAACCGGGGCCTTTCCTGTGTGCGGTGTCGAGTCAGACGCCGAAGTACAGCTCGAACTCGAACGGGTGAGGACGCTGCGCGAGCGGCTGGATCTCGTTCTCGATCTTGTACTCGATCCACGTCTCGATGAGCTCGGGCGTGAACACGTTGCCGCGCGTGAGGAACTCGTGGTCGGCGCGGAGGGCCTCCAGCGAGTCCAGCAGCGAGTTCGGCACCTGCGGGATGTTCTTGGCCTCCTCGGGCGGCAGCTCGTAGAGGTCCTTGTCGACCGGCTCGTGGGGCTCGATGCGGTTGATGATGCCGTCGATGCCGGCCATCATCTGCGCGGCGAACGCGAGATACGGGTTGCCCGAGGCGTCCGGCGCGCGGAACTCGATGCGCTTGGCCTTGGGGTTGGTGCCGGTGATCGGGATGCGGATGGCCGCCGAGCGGTTGCCGGCCGAGTACACCAGGTTGACCGGCGCCTCGAAGCCCTTCACCAGGCGGTGGTAGCTGTTGAGGGTGGGGTTGGTGAAGGCGAGGACGGCCGGCGCGTGGGCCAGCAGACCGCCGATGTACCAGCGGGCGAGGTCCGACAGGCCGCCGTAGCCCTTCTCGTCGTAGAAGAGGGGCTTGCCGTCGAGCCACAGCGACTGGTGGGTGTGCATACCCGAGCCGTTGTCGCCGAAGAGCGGCTTGGGCATGAAGGTCGCGACCTTGCCCCACTGCTCGGCGACGTTCTTGACGATGTACTTGAACTTCAGGATGTCGTCCGCGGCGTGGACCATCGTGTCGAACTTGTAGTTGATCTCCTGCTGACCGCCGGTGCCCACCTCGTGGTGCGCGCGCTCGAGCTCGAGACCGCCCTCGATCAGCTTGAGGCTGATGTCGTCGCGGAGGTCCGCCGTCTTGTCGACCGGCGAGACGGGGAAGTAGCCGCCCTTGTAGGGCGTCTTGTTGGCGAGGTTTCCGCCCTCTTCGACGCGACCGGTGTTCCAGGCGCCCTCCTCGGAGTCCACCGAGTAGAAGCTGGAGTTCTGCTTCACCTCGTAGCGGACGTCGTCGAAGATGTAGAACTCCGCCTCGGGGGCGAAGAACGCGGTGTCGGCGATCCCGGTGGAGGCGAGGTACTTCTCGGCCTTCTTCGCGACCTGGCGCGGGTCCTTCGCGTAGATCTCGCCGTTGCGCGGGTTGTAGATGTCGAAGACCATCACGAGCGTCTTCGCCTCGCGGAACGGGTCGAGGTAGGCGGTCGAGACATCCGGGATCAGCTGCATGTCCGACTCGTGGATGTTGGCGAAGCCGCGGATCGAGGATCCGTCGAACAGCTGTCCGACGGTGAAGAACTCCTCGTCCACGGTGGAGGCCGGGATGTTGAAGTGCTGCTGGACACCAGGGAGATCCGTGAAACGGATGTCGAGGAACTTGACGTCCTCGTCCTTGATGAACTTCAGCACCTCGGATGAATCACTGAACATGAACTCTCCAGAGGTCTGGGCATCGGGAAGTGCAACTCGCAAAGCGAGCTTGCTGGAAACGTACCGGGAGGGCATTGCCCGGCAGTGACCGGTTTGTTTCGAGCATGTTACACGGGCCTGAGTACGCTGAGGAGGTGACACAGGTTCCCCAGGAGTACCCCGGTCAGCGTCTCGGACTGCCGAGCGAGGGATCGGGGTCGATCGCCCGCCTCGGCCGGCGGGTCGCGGCGCTCTTCTTCGACTACGGAGCGGCGTACCTGATCTCGGGGTTCTTCGACTGGGACCCGCTGGCGATCCTGGCGATCTTCGCCATCATCCAGATCGCCTTCATCCCGACCATCCAGGGGAGCCCCGGGCATCGCGTGTTCGGCATGCGCCTGCAGCGCGTCGACGGCGGCTGGGTGGGACTGTGGCGGCCCGTGCTCCGGACGGCGCTGCTGCTCGTGGTGATCCCCGCCGCCATCTGGGACGCGGACCAGCGGGGCCTGCACGACAAGGCGGCCGGGACGGTGCTGGTCCGCGCCTGAGCTCAGCGCGGGCGCTGCGCGCGCACCCGCTGCGGGTCGATGCCCTTGGGAATCGGCAGCGACGTCACCGACTGCGACACGGAGTCGATGCGCTTGATGACGGCGCCCATCGTGGCGCGGTCGATCTTCTTCGGAAGCGACTTGATGCTCGAGGCGAGCTTGGAGATCGGCACCTCGTCCTCGCCGTGGCCGATGTAGAAGACGGTCACGGGCACCCCCTGCGCCACGCGCTGCACTTTGGACCGCTCGTCGTTGACCAGACGCGTCAGGCGCCCGCGGGCCCCCTCGCCGACGATGACGACGCCGCCGCGGCCGATCGCGCGGTAGACCGCCTCCTGCGTCTTGGGGTTGACGCCGACGGGCATGTCGCTCGCCTGCCAGCGACGGCCGAGCGCCGTCGACATGACGTGTCCGGCCGCTCCGGGCATTCCGTCGATCTGGCGGTACATCGCGATCGTCGACAGGCGCGTCATGGTCATCATCGAGGCCAGAACACCGGCCATCAGGCCCGTGACGCCCCACAGGATGACCGTCCACACCGCCACCGGCGGGATCAGGAAGCCGAGACCCAGGCCCGCGATGACGCCGAGGGCGAGGATTCCCGCGATCAGGAACGGCAGCCAGCGGAAGCTCTTCTGCGTGAAGGTGTAGAGGGTGCGGATCTGGGCGAAGAAGCCGGGCCGCTTCTCGGGTGCGGTACTGCGAGCTGCCATACCCTCCAGACTACCTTTTCCTGCCGCATCGCCGTCTCCTCCCCAGCGGCGGATGCGCCGGGGTCCGTCCACAGGAGGCCGTCGCCCCGACACCCGCCCCCGGTGCCTGCGTCATCGTGTCCGCATGGCCGATCAGGATCATCCGGCGTCGCCGTACCGCACGCTCCGCCATG
This sequence comes from Microbacter sp. GSS18, assembly GCA_029319145.1. Classification (NCBI taxonomy): domain Bacteria; kingdom Pseudomonadati; phylum Bacteroidota; class Bacteroidia; order Bacteroidales; family Porphyromonadaceae; genus Microbacter; species Microbacter sp. GSS18. The sequence continues at coordinate 1,006,007 of CP119753.1, forward strand.
TCGCCGGCGGACGGGAGTCGCCGTACGCGGGCGTGCTCGCGCAGCACGACGCCCAGGAGCCGTGCCTGCTCGTCGACGCCGAGGCGCTCGGCGCCGACTGGGCGGGCTGGCGCGCGGATCCCGAGGGCCACGTCGTCGCTCCGGTCGACGTGGTCCGCCGCAGCGGCGGCCACGACGTCGTCCTTCGACTGTGCCGGGAGCGGGTCGATCGCTTCCTGGATCGCCGCGAGAGCGCTCACCGGCCGATCTCGGCCGGGGAGGCCGTCACGCTCGGTGTGAGCGCGATGCGCGGTCTGGCGGAACTGGACGAGGGCGGTCGCCGGTCAGCGGCGCAGTGGTGGCTCACCGCCGACGGGCGCCCGATTCTGGCTCCCGGAGCCGGCGACGAAGCGGCGACGGATGCCGTGTGCGCGCTGCTGACGCGGATCGCGCCCGCCTCGGCCGCCGATGCGTGGGCACACGCGATCCGCGTCGCGGGCGGAGAACGGGTGTCCACGCGCGCACTCGAGGAGGCCGAGGCGGTGCTCTTCGCCGCGGCGGCGCCCCGGCCCCTGACCACCGACCTCCGCGAACCGCGCACGGCGCGCTCCCTCGCCGTCGATGCTCGGGCGGACGCGGGCGGCGCGGGCCAGGCGCCGGACGGGGAGCCCGGGTGGATCGCCCGCGCAGCGCGCTCGGTCGACGCCGACGTCGCCGACATCGCCTCGCGCGTCACGACGGCATTCTGGCGAGCCGGGCGCCGCGAGCCCCGCCGCGGCCGGGTGTGGCTGGCGGCGGCCGCCGCCGGCGCCGCCGTCGTGGCGGGCGGGCTGCTGTGGCCGCAGCCGGGCGAGGAGCCCGGCTGGGCGGCGGGCGGTGCGACGGCTGCGGTCCGGGAGACGCCGGGCGTGTCCGCCGCGCCCACGGCGTCCGCGCCGTCCCCGACGCCCGGACCCGAGACCGACCTGGCGACCATCGTCGGCCTTCTGCTCGACGCCCGCATCGACTGCGCGGGTGACCCGGTGTGCCTCGGCGAGGTCCAGTCGGACGGGCTGCGGGAGTTCGCACCGTGGGCGCTCGATCTCTCCGGCTCTCAGCGGCATGTGGCTCTGCTGGACGATCTGGGGGACGTCGCCGTCGCGGAGGTCGGCGGGGCGGGCGGACGGGAGGGGACGCAGATCGTGGTCATCGCACGCCAGAACGGCCGATGGCTGCTGCGCGACGTGTACGACGTCGCACAGCAGCCATCGGAGGGCTGAAGCCGATCAGATCCCGAGCTGGGCCTCGAAGTCGGCCTGCTCGAGGCGGGTCTTGACCGCGCTCAGGAAGCGCGCCGCGTCGGCGCCGTCGATGATGCGGTGATCGTAGGACAGCGCCAGGTAGACGTACGAGCGGACGGCGATGGCATCCTGCCCGCCGACCTTGACCAGCCCGGGACGCTTCACGACGGTGCCGGTGCCCAGGATCGCCGACTGCGGCAGGAAGACGACCGGAGTGTCGAACAGGGCGCCGCGCGAACCGGTGTTGGTCAGCGTGAACGTCCCGCCCGCCAGCTCGTCGGGCTTGAGCTTGTTGTCACGCGTGCGTGCCGCGAGGTCCGCGATCTCGTGAGCGATCTCGGCGAGGTTCTTCTCGGCGGCGTCGCGCAGCACCGGCGTCAGCAGACCGCGCTCGGTGTCCACCGCGATCGAGAGGTTCTCGGTCGCGGGATAGACGATCTGGTCGCCGTCCACCGTGGCGTTGATCACGGGGTACGCCTGCAGCGCCTCGGCGGCGGCCAGCGCGAAGAACGGCAGGAACGACAGCTTGTCGCCGGTCTTCGCCAGGAAGTCGGCCTTGACGCGGTCGCGGTAGGCGGAGACGTTCGTCACGTCGACCTCGACCACGGTCGTCAGCTGCGCGGTCGCCTGCATCGACGCCACCGCGCGCTCGGCGAGGACCTTGCGCAGGCGCGACATCGGCTGAGTGGTTCCGCGCAGCGGCGAGACCTCCACGGTCGGGGCCGGGGCGGCCTTCTCGGCCGGAGCCGGGGCCTGCGCGGCCTTGAGGACGTCCTCCTTGCGGATACGCCCGCCGACGCCCGTGCCGGTGACGGTCGTCAGATCCACACCCTGCTGCTGGGCCAGGCGGCGCACGAGCGGAGTGACGTAGGTGACCGAGTCGTCGGCAGCCGGCGCGGCAGCCGGGGCCGGCGCGGCAGCCGGGGCCGGAGCAGCAGCCGGGGCCGGAGCGGCAGCCGGGGCCGGAGCGGCAGCCGGGGCAGGAGCAGGAGCCGGCTCGGGCGCGGCCGCGGGGGCTGGCTCGGGGGCCGGCTCGGGCTCGGGTGCCGGAGCAGGCTCCGGCGCGGCCTCGGGGGCGGAAGCGGCGGCAGGTGCCCCCTCGCCGATGCGGGCGAGCGCGGCGCCGACCTCGACGGTCTCGTCCTCGGCGACCAGGATCTCCTGCAGCGTCCCGGCGAACGGTGACGGGATCTCGGTGTCGACCTTGTCGGTCGAGATCTCCAGCAGCGGCTCGTCGACCGCGACGTCGTCGCCGACCTCCTTCAGCCAGCGGGTCACGGTGCCCTCGGTGACCGACTCGCCGAGCTCGGGGAGCACGACGTCCTTGCCTCCGGTCGCGGCCGGCGCCGCCGCGGGGGCGGGCTCGGCGGCGGGAGCGGCCTCGGCAGCGGGAGCCGCCTCGGCGGCGGGGGCGGCCTCGGCGGCGGGGGCGGCTTCGTCGGCCGGAGCCGGGGCGGCCGCAGCCGAGCCGTCTCCGATCTTCGCGAGCACGGCGCCCACCTCGACGGTCTCGTCCTCCTGGACGAGGATCTCCTCGATGACGCCGCCGACCGGCGAGGGAATCTCGGTGTCGACCTTGTCGGTCGAGATCTCGAGCAGTCCTTCGTCGGCCTCGACGGTGTCGCCGACCTGCTTGAGCCAGCGGGTGACCGTTCCCTCGGTGACGCTCTCGCCGAGCGCGGGGAGGACCACAGAAGTGCTCATGGGGATGTCTCCTTCAGGATTCCTGATTGGTGTCTAGCTTAGTGATGCGAGTGGACCCGGGACGTCACAGCGCGTGGAGGGGCTTGCCTGCCAGCGCGAGGAACGCTTCGCCGAGGGCTTCGCTCTGAGTCGGGTGGGCATGGATGAACGGGGCGATGTCCTCCGGGTGGGCTTCCCACCCGATGGCGAGCTGCGCCTCGGTGATGAGCTCGCCGACGCGGTCGCCGACGAGGTGGACGCCGACGACAGGACCGTCGGTGCGGCGGACGACCTTCACGATCCCCGACGTGCCGAGGATCTCGCTCTTGCCGTTGCCGGCGAGGTTGTACTCGTACGCGCGCACCGCCTCGGCGCCGAACGCCTCGGCGGCGGCCGTCTCGGTGAGGCCGACCGAAGCGACCTCTGGAGAACAATAGGCCACCTTGGGGATCATGTCGTCGGGCACGAGCACCGGCGCGAGACCGGCGATCTCCTCGGCCACGAAGATCCCCTGCTGGAAGCCACGGTGCGCCAGCTGCGGGCCCGCGACGATGTCGCCGACAGCCCACACGTGCGCGGTGTCCGTGCGCAGGCGCTCGTCGGTGCGGACGAAGCCGCGGTCCAGCTCGACGCCGGCCTCCTCGAAGCCCATCCCCGCGGTCGCGGGGCCGCGCCCGACGGCCACCAGCAGCACGTCCGCGGTCAGGCTGGACCCGTCGGCGAGGTCCACGGTGACGTCATCGGCCGTCTGCGTCGCCGACGCGAAGCGCACACCGAGTCGCGACGTGATGCCGCGGCGGCGGAAGGCGCGCTCGAGAGCCTTGCTGGAGGCGGCGTCCTCGGCGGGCACCAGCCGGTCGAGCGCCTCGACGATCGTGACCTCGACGCCGAAGGACCGCCAGATGCTGGCGAACTCGACGCCGATGACCCCGCCGCCCAGGATGATCGCCGTGCGCGGGATCTCCTCGAGGTCCAGCGCGTGCTCGCTGGCGAGGATGCGGCCGCCCAGCTCGAGGCCCGGCAGCGTCCTGCTGTAGGAGCCGGTGGCCAGCACGACGTCGGTGCCGGTGTAGGTGTCGTGCCCGACCCGCACCGTCGGGCCCGGTTCGAGTCGCCCCTCGCCGGCCACCACGGTGATGCCGCGCGCCTTGATCAGACCCTCCAGCCCCTTGTGCTTCTTGTGCACGATGCCCTCACGGTACGCGCGGACGCCCGCCGCGTCGACGCCGTCGAACGAGGTCCGGATGCCGATCGACGCGCCGTCCCGCGCGGACTGTGCGACTTCGGCGGCGTGGAGGAGGGCCTTGGTCGGGATGCAGCCGCGATGGAGGCACGTGCCGCCGACCTTCGACTTCTCGACGAGCGCGACGGATCTGCCGAGTTCGGCGGCGCGCAGCGCCGCGGCGTATCCGCCGCTTCCGCCGCCCAGGACCACGAGGTCGAAGACGTGGTCGCTCATGCGGTGCGCTCCGCGGTGAGGAAGCGGATGAGGCTCCGGACGGACGCGGCGGTCGGACCCTTGTCGGTGTAGCCGTGCGGGGCGCCCTTGTTCCAGCCGGCGCCGGCGATGTCGAGGTGGACCCAGGGGATCCGGGGAGCGTCGTCGCCCTCGCCGGAGCGACCCACGAAGTGGCGCAGGAAGAGACCGGCGAACAGCGATCCGCCGGCCGTGTCGCCGATCTTGGCGTTCTGCAGATCCGCGATGGGCGAGTCCAGCTCGTCGACCATGTGGTCCGGCAGCGGAAGCTGCCACGCATGCTCGGCAGCCCCGGCGGCGGCCTCGAGGTACTCGGCGACCGTGGCGTCGTCACCCATCACGCCGGTGTGGCGCGTGCCGAGGGCGACGGTGATCGCACCGGTCAGCGTCGCGACGTCGACGATCACGTCGGGATCCTCGCGGCTGGCCGCGACGAGCCCGTCGGCCAGGACGAGGCGGCCCTCGGCATCCGTGTTGAGGACCTCCACCGTCGTGCCGTCCGCCATCCGCAGGACGTCGCCCGGGCGCGTCGCGCGGCCGGACGGCATGTTGTCGGCGACGCAGAGCCACGCGGTGACGCGGACCGGCGCGCCGACGGCGGCGACGGCACGCAGCACGGCGAGCACCGTCGCGGCGCCGGCCATGTCGTACTTCATCCCGACCATCGAGGACGAGGGCTTGAGCGAGAGCCCACCGGTGTCGAACGTGATGCCCTTTCCGACGAGCGCGACGTGGCGCGCGGCGTCGTCGGGCGCGTAGTCGAGGCGGATCAGACGCGGTGGGCGGTCGGAGCCCTGTCCGACACCGAGGATGCCGCCGTAGCCCCCGTCCCGCAGCGCGTCCTCGTCGAGCACCTCGACGGTGACCGGCAGGCCGTCGACCGCCTCCTCTGCTCGAACCGCGAAGTCGGCGGGCCCCAGCCACTCGGCGGGGATCGACACGAGGTCCTTCACCAGCGCGACGGCGGCCGCTTCCGCACGCACGGCATCCAGGACCGCGTCGTCGGCCTCGCCCGCGTGCACCTGCACGACGGATGCTCGCGGCTTGGGGGACTCGGACTTGTACCCGTCGAACCGGTAGCCGCCCAGCGCCGCCCCCTCGGCGACCGCGCGCCACAGTTCCGGGGCGGTGGGGGAGGAGACGGCGACGCGCTCGAAGCCGGTGAGGGTGCGCACGGCCGCGCCGACGGCGAGCCGAACGGCCGCGGCATCGGGGGCGGGGCCGGTCCCGACGACGGCGAGCGGACGGGTCGTGGCCTCGGGGGCGTAGACCCGCTGGAAGGACGAAGGGGCGCCGCTGAACCCGGTCGCATCGAGCGCCTCGCGCAGTCCGGGCCAGTCGGCCAGGACCTCGTCGGGGATCTCGGCGACCGGAGGCAGCGCCAGCAGAAGGGCGTCGGCGTCGGACTCTCGGATGGGCTCGGCTCGGGACTCGAGGTCGGGGAACGACATGACACCCATCCTAGGGACGTCGTGTTCGCTGAGAGCGGGACCCTGGTGCGGCCGGGTGTCGCGCGCGGCTCGTAGCATTGAGCCATGCCGTTTCCCGGACCGATCTTCGAGCGCGCCGCCACGGCGCCGCCCGTGCCGCGGGGCCTCGCCCTGGTGATCGCCCTCACCGGCTTCACCGACGCGGGCAGCGCCGTGAGCCAGGTGGTGTCGTTCGTGCGGGACGACCTCGATCCGATCCCGCTGGCGGTCTTCTCCAACGACACGCTCCTGGACTACCGGGCGCGACGACCCGTCATCGCCTTCGACAAGGACCACCTCAGCGACTTCCGTCCCGCGCGCCTCGAGCTGTCGCTGGCCCACGACAGCGACGGTCGACCGTTCCTCGTCCTCGCCGGCTACGAGCCCGACTTCGCGTGGGACGCCTTCACGCAGGCGGTGCTCCAGCTGTGCGAGGAGTACGCGGTCTCGACCGTGACGTGGGTCCACGCGATCCCGATGCCGGTGCCGCACACGCGTCCCCTCGGGACGACGGTGAGCGGCACGCGGGCTGAGCTGACGGCCGCGCACTCGGTGTGGCAGCCCCAGACCGAGGTGCCGGCGACCGCCGGCCACCTGATCGAGTACCGTCTCGCGGCGTCCGGGACGCCGGTTGCCTCGTTCGTGCTGCTCGTGCCGCACTACCTCGCGGACACCGAGTACCCGGCCGCCGCGCTGGCGGCGCTCGATTCGCTCACCGCGGCGACGGGTCTCGTGTTCGACGGCGATGCGCTGCGCGAGGAGAACAAGGACTACCTCACGAAGGTCGACGAGCAGGTGGAGGCCAGCGACGAGCTGTCCCGCATGGTCGAGCAGCTCGAGGAGCGCTACGACTCCTACATGGCCGGGTCGACGAACGCCACGCCGATGGTCCACACCGGCGACCTGCCGAGCGCGGACGAACTGGCCGCGGAGCTCGAGCGCTTCCTCGCCACGCGACCCTCTTCGGATGAGGATCCCTTCTCGTCCTGAGGGAGTCGGCCTTCCTCGCCACGCGGCCTCTTCGGACGGGGATCCGTTCTCGCCCCGGGGAATTCCCGTCGGCCGGCGGGCGTTGGACCTGGGTGGACGCGCGGTTCGATTCACCATGCCCGCGCGACGAGTATGCGATAATGGACGCTCTGACCCGTTGTCAACCGTGTCGTGGACGCACTTGTGCGGCCCGGGGGGACTTGACAAGGGTCTTACTAGTGTCCGAAGACGACCGGCGACAGCACGGGAACCGTCGGTGAAAGGCGAGACGTGACTCCAGGCACGAACACCAAGGCACGAGCAGCGGCAGCGAAGGACACCGAGACGGAAGACGTCGAGGCGACCCAGGCGACGGCGGCGAAGAAGGCTCCCGCCAAGAAGGCGCCCGCCGCGGGCGCGCGCAAGGGCAAGGCCTCCCCGAAGAAGGCTGCGCCCAAGAAGAAGAAGAACGACGGCGAGGACGACGAGGACGTCGACATCGACGAGGCCGCCGATCTCGACGCGGACAACGACTCCGACGAGGCCGACTCGGGCAAGTCGGGCGCCAAGGGCTCGTCGGACGACGACGATGACGACAGCGCCCCGAAGCCGGCCGTCGAGCCGCTGCCGACCGGCGCCATCGTCATCCGCTCCGGCGACGAGGACGAGGTCCCGGTCTACTCGACCACCATCACGGGCGCGACCGCCGACCCGGTGAAGGACTACCTGAAGCAGATCGGCAAGGTCCCGCTGCTGAACGCGGCCGAAGAGGTCGAGCTGGCCATGCGCATCGAGGCCGGCCTGTTCGCCGAGGAGAAGCTGTCGCACATGTCGGCGGCCGAGAAGTCCTCGCAGCTGGGCCTGGACCTGCAGTGGGTCGCCCGCGACGGCCAGCGCGCCAAGAGCCACCTGCTCGGCGCGAACCTGCGCCTCGTGGTGTCCCTCGCCAAGCGCTACACCGGCCGCGGCATGCAGTTCCTGGACCTCATCCAGGAGGGCAACCTGGGCCTCATCCGCGCCGTGGAGAAGTTCGACTACACCAAGGGCTTCAAGTTCTCGACGTACGCCACGTGGTGGATCCGTCAGGCGATCACGCGCGCCATGGCAGACCAGGCCCGCACCATCCGCATCCCGGTGCACATGGTCGAGGTCATCAACAAGCTCGCACGCGTGCAGCGCCAGATGCTGCAGGACCTGGGCCGCGAGCCCACGCCCGAGGAGCTCAGCCGCGAGCTCGACATGACCCCCGAGAAGGTCATCGAGGTCCAGAAGTACGGCCGCGAGCCCATCTCGCTGCACACGCCCCTCGGTGAGGACGGCGACAGCGAGTTCGGCGATCTGATCGAGGACACCGACGCGGTCGTCCCCGCGGACGCCGTGGGCTTCACGATGCTTCAGCGTCAGCTCGAGTCGCTGCTGGACTCGCTCTCCGAGCGCGAGGCGGGCGTGATCCGCATGCGCTTCGGCCTGGGCGACGGCCAGCCCAAGACCCTCGACCAGATCGGCGACACGTTCGGCGTGACACGGGAGCGGATCCGTCAGATCGAGTCGAAGACCATGGCGAAGCTGCGTCACCCCTCGCGGTCGCAGTCGCTGCGGGACTACCTCGAGTGAGCGGGCAGGCCAACGCCGGCAAGGCACTCGAGATCCAGGTCGACGGGGCGTCGTATCAGCGCATCCCGATCCGAACGCGGGTCGTCATGCCCGGCGACGACCTGGACGCGTTCATCAGCGAGTACGCGTCCGGCGTCGTCGAGGCGGGCGACATCCTGTTCGTCACCGAGAAGATCGTGGCCATCACGCAGGGCCGGTCGTACCTGGTCGAGGAGATCCAGCCACGCAGGCTCGCGCTCTTCCTGTCGAAGTACGTCACGCGCACGCCGTACGGGATCGGTCTCGGCATGCCCGAGACGATGGAGATGGCGCTGCGCGAGTGCGGCACGCCCCGCATCCTGTTCGCCGCGGCCGTGTCGGCCGTCACCAAGGCGTTCGGGCGCAAGGGCGACTTCTACCGCATCGCCGGCGACAAGGCACGCGCCATCGACGGTCCCACCAGCGGCACCATCCCGCCCTACAACAAGGCGGTCGTGCTCGGCCCGAGCAAGCCTCGCGAGGTCGCGCGCCACCTGCAGACGCTGCTGGCGCGCGGCGTCGAGGTCGCCGTCGTCGACATCAACGACCTCGGCGGCAACATCCTCGGCTCGACGCTCGACGCGGCCGGCGAGAAGCGTCTGGTGCAGATCCTGGGCGACAACCCGCTCGGTCAGGGGCACCAGTCGACACCGCTCGGGATCGTGCGCCCCGTCTGACGCCCCGCACGGCATGCACCGGCCCCGGTCCCGCCTCGGCGGGCCGGGGCCACTTCGCGTCAGAACCCGATGGCGTCTCGGTAGCGCTGCTTGTGGCCGGTGCGGATGCCGGTGACGCTCGGCTTGTTCTCGTACACGCCGGCGCCCCAGTTGCCCTCGACCAGGACGGGCCCGTCGGGCGTCACCACGATGTCCCAGCCGACGTACTGCACCTGCGGCACGACGCGGGCGACCTGATCGACGAACGCCTTGACCTCTTCGACCATCGGCAGCTGGAAGTCCGCGATGCGCAGCCCCGAGTCCGGGTGGACCTCGTGGACGTGGGCGTGCGAGTCGTAGCCAGGGCCCACAGCGTGCCCGTCGTCGTCGAGCATCGTGTAGAAGCCGCCGAACGTCATCTGGTCGCTCACCTCGCCGCGGCCGAACTTCTGGGCCATCGCGAGGATGTGCGTCCTCTCACCGTCGAAGAACGCGGTCACACGCGTCGTGTTGACCGTTCCAGGGCACACGGCGGCCAGATCCGGATGCTGCCGGATGACCTCTTCGATCAGCAGCTCGCCGCGCTCCAGCAGTCCGCGATGGAAGGCCTCCCAGTCCTCGACCTCCGACGCGTGGTAGCGATGGACGCCGGTGCCGGCCTGACCGATCGGCTCCTTGGTCACGACGGTTCCGAGCCGCTCGGTGAACGCGCGCACCTCGTCGGCGTTGCCCTCCTCGACCACCATCCAGTCCCGCTTCAGGAAGTCCGAGAACGTGCGGTCGAACTCAAGCTTGTCGTGGAAGACGTGACGGTGGGCCGGATCGTCGAACCTCTGCGACAGCTCGTTGGACACCGGATGGGTCATGTAGGTCGCGCGCTCGGCCGCCGTGAGGATCGCGAAGTCGTAGTCGACGTAGTCCTGGAATCCGACCTGCCGGAAACCCGCCGACCACAGCATGTCGACGACGACGGCAGGAGTCCACTTGCCGTGCAGCTCGCTGGTCTCCTTGGCGCGCTCCCACACGGAGCCCACGTCGATGCGGCGGGCGCGGGCGGCGAGGTAGCGGAGGCGGGGTGCGAGGCCGAGCGTGGGCATGGGTCTCCAAAGTCGGGGATGGGGGACCCGGATAGTCTAGGGGGCGTGACTGCGGCGAACCTCGGCGGACCTGCGCGCGCCGGTGGCAGCTCTCCTCGCGCCCAGGTCTCGCGTGCCGCGCTCGCCCGCAACGCCCGACTCGCCCTCGGATCGGCCGCACCCGGCGCCCGGATCGTCGGCGACGTGCGTGCGGATGCCTGGGGACACGGCGCCCTGCTGGCGGCGCAGGAGCTTCTGGGCGCCGGGGCCGACGTCCTGCGCGTCGACGCGGCGGCGGAGGCGGTGCTGCGCGCAGCGGGCATCCATGCCGTCTCGTCGTCCGCCGAGCCGACGATCGACACCAGGACCGTCCTGGGGCTTCCCGGGGGCGATGACGCCGCCCGGCCGGTCCTCACGCTGCGCGGTTCGATCCTCTCGATCAAACCGCTGCGTGCCGGAGAGGGCGTCTCGTACGGGTACCGCCATCGCGCGCCCGTGGACACGAACGTCGCGTTGGTGACCGGGGGATACGCACAGGGCATCGTGCGGTCGCTCGGCGACCGCGTCGAGGTCGCCAGCCGCGTCGGCCGGCACGGGATCGTCGGGCGCGTCGCCATGGACGTGTGCGTGGTCGACGTCGGCCCGGCTCCGCTGCAGCGCGGCGACGACGTGCTGTTCTTCGGCGACCCCGAGCGGGGAGCGCCGTCGCTGGCCGGATGGGAGAGCGCGGCCGGGCTCGCGGCCGCCGAGATCGTCGCCGTGATCGGTGTCCGCGCCGTGAGGGAGGTCATCGAGTGACGACGGAGCTGGTCATCGACGGTGAGGCGTTCGTCGCGAATCTCGAGGCGATCCGCGCCCGTGTCGCGCCGGCGCATCACATGCTCGTCGTGAAGGACGACGCGTACGGCCACGGGCTCGCGGAGACCGCCGTGCGTGCCCGGGCCGCGGGGGTCGGCCGCTTCGGCGCATTCGATGTGCGGACGGGTGCGGCGGTCCGCGCCGCGCTCGGAGACGACGTCGATGTGTTCGTCTGGATCGTCGGAACGCAGGCCGAGGCCGAGGAGGCGATCACCGCAGGCCTCGAGATCGGCGTCGGCGACGCCCTTCTCCTCGAGGACGTCGCGGCCGCGGCCGCTCGCTGCGGCTTGCCGGCCCGCGTCCATCTGAAGGCGGACACGGGCCTGCACCGCAACGGCGTGCGACCCGAGGAGTGGGCCCCGTTCGTTGCTCGCGCCGCCCGGCTCCAGCGCGCCGGCGCCATCGACGTCATCGGCGTGTGGAGTCACATCGCCGAAGCCTCCGACGCCGAGGACGACGCTGCCCGCTCGCTGTTCGACGACGCCGTGGCGCGTGTCCGCGAAGCCGGCCTGTCACCGCGCCTGCGGCACCTGGCGGCCAGCGCCGCCTCGTTCGCGCGCCCCGAGTTCCGCTACGACATGGTGCGGGTCGGCGCGTTCGCCTACGGCATCCGTCCCGCAGGCGGCCCGGCGGCCGGCGACGTGGGGATCATCCCGATCGCGAGTCTCCGGGCGCCCGTGCTGCGTGTCGCGGCCGACCACGTCGTGGCGGCCGTGGGGGCGCTCCACGGCATCCCGTCGTCCCTCGCGGGCGCCGTGGACGTCGGCACACCCGCCGGCCCCCGGCGTCTCACCCGCATCGACGCGTACGAGAGCCGCATCGAGACGTGGCCCGGAGCGGGCGCCGGCGACGTCGTGACCGTCTTCGGTCCCGGTCGGGCAGGGGAGCCGTCCGCGACCGGGCTCGCGGAAGCCGTCGATACGATCGGCGAAGAGATCGCAGTCCGGGTCTCGCCCGGCATCCCGCGTCGGTGGCGCTGAGCCGCGCGGCGGTCTCAGGCGCCCTCGGCCAGACGAGCGGTCTCGTCGTGCCACGTCGAGGCGACGGAGCGGAGCTTCTCCTCGTACTTGCGGCCGTGGTGGGCGCAGAACAGCAGTTCGCTGCCGTTGACCTCGGCGGCGATGTAGGCCTGCGCGCCGCAGGAGTCGCACCGGTCCACCGCGGTCAGGCGGTACTCGATGAGGGCGGCGGGATCGGCGGTCGTGGAAATCGTGGTCATGTCGGTGCCTCCTCGTTCGCGGTCAGTGCTTCTTCTGGTGCTGACATGTAACCACGGGATTGTTTCGAGAATGCCGCGAACGTGTCACAGTTCGCTGAGCGCGTACGAGCGCGCGCCCGAACCGTGTCTGTGCGCGGGTGAGGCGGACGGCGCGGATACTCTTGGAGATTGTGACCGCCGAATACTCCGCTCATCACCTGCAGGTGCTCGAGGGCCTCGAGGCGGTGCGCAAGCGCCCGGGCATGTACATCGGCTCGACGGACTCCCGGGGACTGATGCACTGCCTGTGGGAGATCTTCGACAACTCCGTCGACGAGGCGCTGGCGGGCCACGGCTCGCGCATCGACATCATCCTCCACTCCGACGGCAGCGTCGAGGTGCGAGACCGCGCCCGAGGCATCCCGGTCGACGTCGAGCCGCGCACGGGCCTGACGGGCGTCGAGGTCGTCTTCACCAAGCTTCACGCCGGCGGCAAGTTCGGCGGCGGTTCGTACGCGGCCTCGGGCGGACTCCACGGCGTCGGCGCCTCCGTCGTGAATGCACTGTCGGAGCGCCTCGACGTCGAGGTCGACCGGGGCGGCAAGACCTGGGCGATGTCGTTCCATCGCGGCGAGCCCGGAGTGTTCGCGAACGGCGCACCCGATTCGGCGTTCACGCCGTTCGAGAACAGCAGCCAGCTGCGCCAGGTCGGCCGTGCGGCCAAGGGCGTCACGGGCACGCGCATCCGCTATTGGGCCGACCCGCAGATCTTCACCAAGGATGCCGCTTTCCAGGCCCAGGAGCTCGAGCAGCGCGCACGCCAGACGGCGTTCCTCGTCCCCGGCCTCGAAGTGGTCGTCTCCGACCAGCGCGGCGACGAGCCCGTCGAGACCACCTACAAGTACGACGGCGGTATCTCGGAGTTCGCGGAGTTCCTCGCGCCCGACGCGCCCGTCACCGATACGTGGCGGCTCGACGGCAGCGGCACCTTCACCGAGACCGTCCCGGTGCTGCAGCCCGGCGGCGCGATGGTGCCGACCGAGGTCGAGCGCGAGTGCCACGTCGACGTCGCCGTGCGATGGGGGACCGGCTACGAGACGGTCGGACGCTCGTTCGTCAACATCATCGCGACGCCCAAGGGCGGCACGCACCAGCAGGGGTTCGAGCAGGGGCTGATGAAGGTTCTGCGCGCGCAGGTCGAGCAGAACGCGCGCCGGCTCAAGGTCGGAGGCGACAAGCTCGAGAAGGACGACATGCTCGCCGGCCTCACGGTCGTGCTCACGGTCCGCCTGGCCGAGCCGCAGTTCGAGGGACAGACCAAGGAAGTCCTCGGCACGCCCGCGGTGCGTCAGATCGTCTCGAGCGTGGTCTCGAAGGAGCTCGCCGCCCGCTTCGCGTCGACCAAGCGCGACGACAAGTCCCAGACGGCTCAGCTGCTGGACAAGGTCGTGTCCGAGATGAAGGCCCGCGTCTCGGCGCGCGCCCACAAGGAGACCCAGCGCCGCAAGAACGCGCTGGAGTCGTCGACGCTGCCGGCGAAGCTCGTCGACTGCCGCTCGAGCGATGTCGCCGAGTCCGAGCTGTTCATCGTCGAGGGCGACTCGGCGCTGGGGACGGCCAAGCTCGCACGCAACAGCGAGCACCAGGCGCTGCTGCCGATCCGCGGCAAGATCCTGAACGTCCAGAAGGCCTCGATCAGCGACATGCTCTCCAACGCCGAGTGCGCCTCCATCATCCAGGTGATCGGTGCGGGGTCAGGGCGCTCGTTCGACATCGGCGCGGCCCGCTACGGCAAGATCATCCTCATGAGCGACGCCGACGTCGACGGCGCCCACATCCGCACGCTCCTGCTCACGCTGTTCTTCCGCTACATGCGGCCGCTCATCGAAGAGGGACGCGTCTTCGCCGCCGTGCCTCCGCTGCACCGCGTGGTCGTGATGAATCCCGGCTCCAAGCCCAACGAGACGATCTACACGTACAACGAGAAGGAGCTGCACGCGCTCCTGACCAAGCTCGGCAAGGCCGGCAAGCGTTGGCAGGAGCCGATCCAGCGCTACAAGGGCCTGGGCGAGATGGACGCCGAGCAGCTGGCCGGCACGACCATGGACCGTGCGGGGCGCCTGCTGCGCCGCGTCCGGGTGTCGGATGCCGAAGCGGCCGCCGGCGTGTTCGAGCTGCTCATGGGCAATGAGGTCGCGCCGCGGCGCGAGTTCATCATCGACGCGTCGGATCGCCTGGCCCGCGAGCGCATCGACGCCTGACCCGCCGACCCGTCGGGGACGTCCGGCACGTCCGGGACGCACCATGTCCCGAATTTGGTTGCTTGTCGGCCGCCGGGGCGGCTAATTGTGGGACACGCTCCGGCAGCTGCTGGGGTGGTGTCCCGAATTTGGTTGCTTGTCGGCCGCCGGGGCGGCTAATTGTGGGACACGCTCCGGCAGTTGCTCGGGTGGTGTCCCGAATTTGGTTGCTTGCCGGCCGCCGGGGCGGCTAATTGTGGGACACGCTCCGGCAGTTGCTGGGGTGGTGTCCCGATTTTGGTCGCTTGCCGGCCGCCGGGGCGGCTAATTGTGGGACACGCTCCGGCAGTTGCTGGGGTGGTGTCCCGATTTTGGTCGCTTGTCCGGCGCCGGGGCGACCGAAAGTGGGACATGGCGCCGACACGCGGGCGAGAACGGACCGGGCGAGAACGGACCGGGTCGCCCGAGGAGACGGCGTCGCGCCCTGCGACGGTGCGCGGTGCGCCGCGGGGTCAGCGGACGACGGTGCCGACCGAGCCGACCACCGCGTCGAGCATCTGGCCCGACGCGTCGCGCTTGGCGCCGGGGTCGGGAAGCTTGCGGGTCGCGCCGTCGGTTCCCACCGCGCGGGGGTCCGCGCCCACCCATGCGAGCGTGAGAGCGTCCTCGCCCTTGAGGAAACGCTGCGCACGGACTCCGCCGGTGGCGCGGCCCTTCGCGGGGTACTCGGCGAAGTCCGAGACCTTTCCGGAACCGGCATCCGTGCCCGAGAGCGCCTCGGACGTTCCCGCGACCGTCACGACGACGGCATCCTCGGTGCCGGCCGCGACGACGCCGAAGAAGATCGCCCGGTGGTCCGCAGAGACGCGGACGCCCGCCATGCCGCCGGCCGACCGGCCCTGGGGACGCACGGCGTCGGCGCCGAAGCGCAGCAGCTGCGCATCGGTCGTGACGAACACCAGTTCGCTGTCGTCGGGCGCCGGCGCCGCGCCGACGACCCGGTCGCCCGGCTTCAGCGCGATGATCTCGACGTCGTGCTTCGCGGCGATCTCGGTCGCCGACACGCGCTTGACGACGCCCTGAGCCGTGCCCAGCGCGATCGGGGGCGAGTCCACGAGCGGCACGATCGCGACCACGTGCTCGTCCTTGTCGAGGGCGAGGTACTGGTCGGCGCGCGTGCCGGCGGCGGGCTGGACCGAGTTGCCCGGGACCGACGGGAGGTCGACGGGGGAGAACCGCACGAGGCGGCCTGCACTGGTGACCGCCGCGAGGTCGCCGCGGGTCGTGGTGTCCACCGACGAGCGGATCGCGTCGTGCTTCGACCGGCGGGTCGGCGTCACGATGCCTCCGGCCGGGTCCTCGGCCGACAGCTCGGCGCGCACCATGCGGCCCGTGGACGTGAGGTAGACACGGCACGGCGCATCGGCGATCTGGAGGTCGGGCGCCTGCTTCGACCGCGAGGCGCGGGCGGTGACGGGGCCGCCGTTGAGCAGCAGCGTCCGTCGGGGGGTGCCGAACGCCTCGGCGGCCGCCTCGAGCTCGCTCGCCACCTGGGCGCGCAGCAGGACGTCGCTGGCGAGGAGCTCGCGCAGTTCCGCGATCTCGGCCTGCAGCGTGTCGCGCTCCTTCTCGAGCTCGATGCGCGAGAACTTCGTCAGACGCCGCAGGCGGAGCTCGAGGATGTACTCCGACTGCGCCTGCGACAGGTCGAAGACCTCCATGAGGCGAGTGCGGGCCTGATCGCCGTCGTCCGACGTGCGGATGACCTGGATGACCTCGTCGATGTCGAGGATCGCGATGAGGAGACCCTCCACCAGGTGGAGGCGCTCGGTCCGGCGCGCCAGCCGGTACTCGCTGCGACGCGTCACGACGCGGATCCGGTGGTCCAGATAGACCCGCAGCATGTCCTTCAGCCCCAGCGTCTGCGGCTGCCCGTCGACGAGAGCGACGTTGTTGATGCCGAACGAGTCCTCGAGAGGCGTCACGCGATACAGCTGCTCGAGCACCGCCTTCGGGTCGAACCCGGTCTTGATGCCGATGACCAGACGCAGACCGCGATGGCGGTCGGTGAGGTCGGTGACGTCGGCGATGCCCTGGAGCTTCTTCGCCCCGACGGCATCCTTGATCTTCTCGATGATGCGCTCGGGGCCGACCAGATACGGCAGCTCGGTCACGATGAGCCCGGTCCGGCGGGGGCCGATGGGCTCGATCGAGACCTTGGCGCGCGTGCGGAAGACGCCGCGACCGCGCGCGTAGGCGTCCTTGATCCCGTCGAGCCCGACGATGATGCCGCCCGAGGGCAGATCCGGCCCGGGCACGAACTCCATGAGCTCCTCGAGCGTGGCCTCGGGGTTCTCGAGCAGGTGTGTCGCGGCGGCGACGACCTCGTTGAGGTTGTGCGGCGCCATATTCGTGGCCATGCCCACGGCGATGCCGGATGCGCCGTTGACGAGCAGGTTCGGGAAGGCCGCAGGCAGCACCTCGGGCTGCTGGAACTGGCCGTCGTAATTGGGGATGAAGTCGACGACGTCCTCGTCGAGGTTCTCCGTGAGGGCCAGCGCGGGTGCGGCCAGGCGGGCCTCGGTGTACCGCGCGGCGGCGGGGCCGTCGTCGAGCGAGCCGAAGTTGCCGTGGCCGTCGACCAGCGGCACGCGCAGCGAGAACGGCTGGGCGAGGCGCACGAGCGCGTCGTAGATCGCGGCGTCGCCGTGCGGGTGGAGCTTTCCCATCACCTCGCCGACGACGCGGGCGCTCTTGACGTGACCGCGATCGGGCCGCAGGCCCATCTCCGACATCTGGAACAGGATGCGGCGCTGGACGGGCTTGAGCCCGTCGCGGGCGTCCGGCAGCGCTCGGGAGTAGATGACCGAGTAGGCGTACTCGAGGAAGGACCCCTGCATCTCGGTCGAGACGTCGACGTCTTCGATGCGGCCGTGGTCGGCTGCGGGGGAGTCTGTGCGGGATGCGGGCATGACGATGTGGTGGCCTCGGGATACGGCGGGTGGAAGGGGCCGGAGTGCGATGTGCGAGACTGGCCCGGATGTCCCTCAGCCTACCTGTGGACCCGGCTCGGGCCCGGAGCCTCACCGACGTGGCGTCGCAGATGATCGCATCGCTCGACGGCCGCTCCGCATGGTTCCCCGGCGTCGACAGCGTCATCGCCTTCGTCATCGACGGGCTCGGGGCGCGGAACCTGGCGGCGCGGGCCGGCCACGCCCGATTCCTCGCCCGCGCCGGGTCGAAGCGCGATGTCGCGCGCACCGTCTTCCCCTCGACGACGGCGAGCGCGCTGACGAGCCTGCTGACGGGATCGCCGGTCGGCCGCCACGGAATCGTCGGCTACCGGGCGCGCGTGCCGGGTACCGACGACGTGGTCAACCAGCTTCGCGGCTGGGACGCCGGCGAGATCGCCGACGAGTGGCAGCGGACGGCGCCGCTGACGGCCGCGGGGCGACCGAGCTTCGCCGTGACCAAACAGGAGTACTCCGGAACGGGATTCACGCGGGTGACGCTCGACGGCGCCGAGTTCCACGGGGCGGACGACCTCGCCGAGCGCGTGCACGTGGCCGCCGACCTCGCGCGGCGCCATCCGGGCTCCTTCACGTACCTGTATGCACCCGAGCTCGACTCCATGGGGCACCGTCGCGGATGGGAGTCCGACGAGTGGGTCGGCGTCCTCGAGCGCGTCGACGCCGCCGCCCGCACGCTCGCCGACGCCGCGTCGCCGACCACGGGCATCGTGATCACGGCCGACCACGGCATGGTCGACGTCCCCCGGCATCGGCATGTGCTGCTGGGCGAGGGCGACGCTCTCACCGAGGGCGTGAGGCTCATCGGCGGCGAGCCGCGCATGCTGCACCTGTACGTCGAGGAGGGTGCGGCCGCCGACGTCCTCGCCGCGTGGCGCGCGGCCGAGGGGCATCGCTCGTGGGTGCTCTCGCGCGCGGAAGCCGTCTCCGCCGACCTGTTCGGCCCGGTCGACGATGATGTGCGCGACCGCATCGGCGACGTCCTCGTCGCAGCGCGGGCGGGAATCGCGTACTACGACGACCGCCTCGCCGACAAGGGTCCCCAGCGCATGGTCGGCCAGCACGGCTCGCTGACCGACGAGGAGCGCATCGTCCCGCTGCTGCGTCTGGGGGCCTTCGCGGCGGAGTGAGTCAGTCCTCGGTGCGGGCGCCGAAGACGATCTCGTCCCACGACGGCATCGAGGTCCGGCCCTTGCGCCTGCCCGCCTCGGCGACCGCGGGCGCAGGAGGCGTCTCCTCCTCTTCGAGAGGGGTCTCGGCCGCCGGCTCGTAGCCGGGCTCCAGGGCGTCGAAGAGGGCGACCGGCGCATTCCGGTTCTCGGACTCCTCGGGCTCCGCCTCGGGCAGCGGCTCCCGCTGCCCGCGACGACGGCGCAGCGCCTCGAGGAGGTCGGCCGTCTCGGCGGATGTTGACACCGGCTCCTCACGACGCTTGATCGCCGCCTCCTGAGCAGGCGTCGGCGCGATCACCAGATCGGGCACCTCGGACGGCGCGTCGGGCTCGGGCTCGCGTCGCGCGTCGAAGGACGCGCTGTCGAATCGGGATTCGTCTTTCTCCGCCGCGTTGTCGAGCGCGCGCAGGCGAGGGATCAGTCCTTCGGGCAGAGAGCCCTGACGTGAGAGCTGGACCGCATCGGCGTTGTTCGGAGTCAGGGTGCTGCGACGCGGCTCGAATCCCCAGCGCGCGTCGTGGTCGACGTCGGATGCCGTGAACTCGAGCTTGACGATCCAGCCCGACTGCTCCTTCCAGCTGGTCCACCGCTCGCCGATGGCGCCGGCTTCGCTCAGCTTGGAGCGAACGGCCTCCCCGAAGGTCGGCTTGGCGTCGGAGTCGAAGTCGCCGGCGACCAGCACGGGTACCGCCAGGGCCTGTCCGACGATGTGCTCGCGCTCGGCGAGCACGGGCCCCTCGAACCGCTGGACGTCCTCGACGCGCGCGTCCAGGAGCTCGGCGACCTCCTCGGTCGACAGTCCGGCGCGGATGTGCGCCTGGATCTCGCGAGGGCTCGGGCGCGGGCGTTCCGGCACTGCACTGTGCTCACGGCGCGCACGGCGCAACTCGGCGCGCAGCACCTCGTCGAGCGAGAGCGCGAACCTCTCGCCGGCTTCGTTCGCCATGACGAGACGGTCGTTCTCCGTTCCAATGAGCCTGAGCTGTTCCATGCGAACGCCTCTTTCGATCCAGCCGTCTGCGCAACATGCTGACACAGCGCCCGGCACGCGCCGGGAATATCCCGCGCGTGGCGCGGGTTTCCGGGCCATGCGCGAGTGGTCGATGAAATCCCATTTGCGAAAAGACCCCTGTTCATGCAAACTATGGCCGCCCGATTCGCCGGGCGCCCTGCGAGACTCCGGAAGTAGAGACATCCCCCTATGGCAACCGACTACGACGCACCCCGTAAGTCCGAAGACGACAGCGAGTCGATCGAGGCTCTCAAGGAGCGCGTTCCCGACAAGCGCTCGGGCTCGGTGGACGTCGAGGATTCGGACAACCCCTCGGGCTTCGAGCTGCCCGGCGCGGACCTGTCGGACCTCGAGCTCGATGTCGTCGTCCTCCCGCCGCAGGAGGACGAGTTCACCTGCATGAGCTGCTTCCTCGTGAAGCATCGTTCGCAGCTCGACCACGACGGCGCGGACGGCCCTATCTGCTCGGAGTGCTCCGCCTGACCTGAGCGCGGCGCACCGCCGCCGCCAGCCGGTCCGGCGTGCGGGACGACAGCACCCACGCCGGAGCCGGATCATCCGGGTCGAGCACCGGGATCGTCACGATCCCGTCGATGCCGCCGCGGATGACATGCCAGCAGCGCGGGTCCAGATCCTGGCCCCGCGCGAGGCGCGCCGCTTCATCCGAGAGCACCTGGGGGGCGCCCAGCAGCGTCACGTCGATGCGCGCGCGGCCCGCCCGGAGCCGGCCGTCGGACACGTCGAGCACCGGCGAGGCCAGCACCAGGAGCGCGATGAGTGCGACCCCGGCGAGTGCGCCGACGACCAGCGCGAGTGTCGTGTCGACAGGCGCGAACACCAAAGCGACCATGGGCGCGGCGCCGCCGGCGGCGGCGAGCACCCAGAGTGACGGACTCAGGCGCTCTCGGTACGGCTCTGCGGTGTCGACGTGGCTCACTGTTATCTGCATTACCCTCGTGGAGTGACTGAATCCGTGGACGTCCCCATTATCGCGTCCGAGGCTCCCGTCTACGCCCACCCGGGCGACGCCGGCGCGGATCTCGTCTCGGCCGAGGCCCTTCGGCTCGAGCCCGGCCGGCGCGCGCTGGTCGGGACCGGCGTGCGCATCGCGCTTCCGGACGGCTACGCGGCGTTCGTCGTCCCGCGCAGCGGACTGGCGGCTCGGCACGGGATCACCATCGTCAACGCGCCCGGCACCGTCGATGCCGGCTATCGCGGTGAGATCAAGGTCGCGCTGCTGAACACCGACACCACCGAGGCGTTCGACATCTCGGTGGGCGACCGCATCGCACAGCTGATCGTGATGCCCGTCACGCGGGCCCGCTTCATCCCGGTCGACGACCTGCCCGACAGTACCCGAGGCGAGGGCGGATTCGGATCGACCGGCTACCAGAAGGAAGAAGTCCAGGCATGAGCGACACGACACCCGACGGGCCCGCCGAGAAGTCCGCGCCCGACGATCGCACCACCGGCGGCCCGTTCGACGAGTCCGAGGCCAATCCGGTCAGGCCGTACATCGACCTGGGAGGGATCAAGGTCCTCCCGCGCGACGGGCTCAACCTGCGGCTCGAGGTCGAGGAGCAGACCAAGCGCATCGTCGCCGTGGGCCTGGACTACGCCGAGTCGACTCTCCAGGTCCAGCCGTTCGCCGCGCCCCGCTCCAGCGGACTGTGGCATGAGACACGTGAGCAGATCCGCGGTCAGATCCGGCAGCAGGGCGGTCGGGTCGAGGAGCGCGAGGGGCCGCTGGGCCCCGAGCTGCTCGCCGAGGTGCCCGTGACGGCGGCCGGCGGCGCGTCGGGCACGCGTCTGGCCCGCTTCGTGGGCGTCGACGGCCCTCGATGGTTCCTCCGCGGCGTCATCGGAGGCGCGGCGACCGCCGACGTCGAGGCCGCCGCGAAGGTGGAGGACCTCTTCCGCTCCCTCGTCGTGGTGCGCGGCGGAACGCCGATGCCCCCGCGCGACCTCATCCCGCTGCGGATGCCCGCGACGCCGGGCTCGTCGTGAGCGATCGCGAGGAGGCCGCGCCCGAACCGGCCGCCTCCGACCCGGCGGCGGCCGAGCCGAGCGCCTCGGAGCTGCTCGGTCAGGCGCTCGGCGGTGCCGCCAAGCGGGCGGGCCTCGACCCGTCCGAGGGCGCTTCGACGGGGCATGTCGTGTGGCACGCGATGGGCGGCTGGCGCGGCATCCTGGAGTCGGTCCTGCCCGGACTGATCTTCATCGTCGTCTACACCGTGACGATCGACCCGGCCACCGGCGACGGCGCCCTCTGGCTCGCCCTCGGGCTCTCGGTGGGCGTCGCGGCCGTCTTCACCCTCGTGCGGCTCATCGCCCGCCAGCCCGCCGCGGCGGCGCTGGGCGGACTGGTCGCCGTCGGCGTCGCGGCGGTGTTCGCGCTGCTGACAGGGGAGGCCACCAACAACTTCGTGCCGGGCTTCATCACCAACGCGGTCTACGGGACGGCGTTCCTGGTCTCTGCGCTCGTCGGCTGGTCGCTGATCGGTCTCGCGGCCGGCTTCCTCATGGGGGAGGGGACGGCGTGGCGCGGCGATCGTCGCAAGCGACGCGTCTACTTCTGGCTCGCCATCGCGTGGGCCGGCCTGTTCGCCGCCCGTCTCGCGGTCCAGCTCCCGTTCTACTTCGCCGACGACGTGACCGCACTGGGCACGCTCAAGCTGATCATGGGGCTGCCCCTGTTCGCGCCGATGGTCGCGGTGACGTGGCTCGCCGTGCGCGCTCTCTACCCGCGCCGGGACACCTGATACATTTATCTCGACATCGAGATAAATTCGCCGAGCGCGGTTAGGACTGCCTCACTAGCAGTACGCTGTGCGCGCGGGAGAAGATGGGCGTGGATGGGAAGGCTCCCGTCCCGCCGCCGACGAAGGAGACACACGTGTCCAGTGTTGACAGCTTCGGTGCCAAGAGCACCCTGACAGTCGGCAGCACCGACTATGAGATCTTCCGCATCGACACGGTGCCGGGCTACGACAAGCTGCCGTTCAGCCTGAAGGTCCTCCTGGAGAACCTGCTCCGCACCGAGGACGGTGCGAACGTGACGAGGGCGCAGATCGAGGCCCTCGGCTCGTGGGATCCCAGCGCCGAGCCCGACACCGAGATCCAGTTCACGCCGGCGCGCGTGGTCATGCAGGACTTCACCGGCGTCCCCTGCATCGTCGACCTCGCCACGATGCGCGAGGCCGTCACGGCGCTGGGCGGCGACCCGAACAAGATCAACCCGCTCTCGCCCGCCGAGATGGTCATCGACCACTCGGTCATCGCGGACCTGTTCGGCAGTGAGAACGCCCTCGAGCGCAACGTCGAGATCGAGTACCAGCGCAACGGCGAGCGGTACCAGTTCCTGCGCTGGGGCCAGACCGCGTTCGACGACTTCAAGGTCGTCCCCCCGGGCACCGGCATCGTGCATCAGGTGAACATCGAGCATCTCGCGAAGGTCATCTACGACCGCGAGGTCGGCGGCGTCCTGCGGGCCTACCCCGACACGTGCGTCGGCACCGACTCGCACACGACGATGGTCAACGGGCTCGGCGTGCTGGGCTGGGGCGTGGGCGGCATCGAGGCCGAGGCGGCCATGCTCGGCCAGCCCGTGTCGATGCTCATCCCGCGCGTCGTGGGCTTCAAGCTCACCGGCGAGATCCCCGCCGGCGTCACCGCCACCGACGTCGTGCTGACGATCACCGACATGCTGCGCAAGCACGGCGTGGTGGGCAAGTTCGTCGAGTTCTACGGCGCCGGCGTCGGCTCCGTGCCGCTGGCCAACCGCGCCACCATCGGCAACATGAGCCCCGAGTTCGGCTCGACCGCGGCGATGTTCCCGATCGACGACGTCACCCTGGACTACCTGCGCCTCACCGGCCGCGACGAGCAGGCCGTCGCCCTCGTCGAGGAGTACGCGAAGCTGCAGTCGCTGTGGCACGACCCCGCCGTCGAGCCGGTGTACAGCGAGTACATGGAGCTCGATCTCTCGACGGTCGTCCCCTCGATCGCCGGCCCGAAGCGCCCGCAGGACCGCATCCTGCTCGCGGACGCGAAGGAGCAGTTCAACAGCGACCTGACGAACTACGCCGACGACGACCACGACCTGGTCGACCTGACGATCTCGGAGTCGTTCCCCGCGTCCGACCCGCCCGGACTGTCGCCCGAGGACGAGCACAGCCACCACGAGCACCACCACCACTCGCACGCACCCAAGACGGTCTCCAAGCCCACGCCGGTCACGACCGCCGACGGGGCGTCGTACACGCTGAACCACGGCTCGGTGGCCCTCGCGGCGATCACTTCGTGCACCAACACCTCGAACCCGTCGGTCATGATCGCCGCCGGGCTGCTGGCGAAGAAGGCGCTCGACAAGGGGCTCAAGAGCAAGCCGTGGGTCAAGACGACGCTCGGCCCCGGCTCGAAGGTCGTCACCGACTACTACGAGAAGTCGGGCCTGGACAAGGCTCTCGAGGGCCTCGGGTTCTTCACCGTCGGCTACGGCTGCACGATCTGCATCGGCAACTCGGGTCCGCTCATCGAGGAGGTCTCGACCGCGGTCAACGCCAACGACCTCGCGGTGACCGCGGTGCTCTCGGGCAACCGCAACTTCGAGGGCCGCATCAGCCCCGACGTGAAGATGAACTACCTCGCGTCCCCGCCGCTCGTCGTGGCGTACGCGCTGGCCGGATCGATGAACTTCGACTTCGAGACCGACCCGCTGGGTACGGACGCCGACGGCAACGACGTCTTCCTCAAGGACGTGTGGCCCGCTCCCGAAGAGGTGCAGGAGATCATCGACTCCTCGATCTCGCGCGAGCAGTTCATCAAGCAGTACGCCACCGTGTTCGAGGGCGACGAGCGCTGGAAGACCCTTCCGACGCCCACCGGCCCCGTCTTCGAGTGGGATGCCGACTCGACGTACGTGCGCAAGGCGCCGTACTTCGAAGGCATGTCGATGGAGCTGACCCCGGTCGGCGACATCACCGGCGCGCGCGTCATGGCCACGCTCGGCGACTCGGTCACCACCGACCACATCAGCCCGGCCGGCAACATCAAGCCGGGCACCCCGGCCGCGCAGTACCTGACCGAGCACGGCGTGGAGCGCAAGGACTTCAACTCCTACGGGTCGCGCCGCGGCAACCACGAGGTGATGATCCGCGGCACGTTCGCGAACATCCGTCTGAAGAACCTCATGGTCAGCGCGGTGAACGACGGACAGGTCGTCGAAGGCGGCTTCACGCGCGACTTCACGCAGGCCGGCGGTCCCCAGTCGTACATCTACGACGCGTGCATGAACTACGCGGCCGAGGGCACCCCGCTCGTGGTCTTCGGCGGCAAGGAGTACGGCTCGGGCTCGTCGCGCGACTGGGCGGCCAAGGGCACGAGCCTGCTGGGCGTCAAGGCGGTCATCACCGAGAGCTTCGAGCGCATCCACCGCTCGAACCTCATCGGCATGGGCGTCGTGCCGCTGCAGTTCCCCACCGGCGAGAGCTGGGACTCGCTGGGCCTCGACGGCACCGAGATCGTCTCGATCACGGGTCTCGAGCAGCTCAACGAGGGCGTGACCCCCAAGACGGTCCACGTCACCGCGGCTCCCAGCGAGTTCTCCGCCGAGGGCAAGCCCACGGTCGAGTTCGACGCCGTCGTCCGCATCGACACGCCCGGCGAGGCCGACTACTACCGCAACGGCGGGATCCTGCAGTACGTGCTGCGCTCACTCGTCTGAGCATCCGTCCGAGGGCCCGGGATCCACATCCCGGGCCCTCGGACGTTCCCGCCGATCCGGCTGGTCGCGACCGGCCCCGGGTAGAATCGGGGGACTGACCGAGACCGCGCTCCCACGCCTGCGGGGGCAGAAGGAGACTGATGGCGCTGCTGGACTCGATCGTCGGCCCACGCGATCTGGACTCGCTCACGCTCGAACAGCTGGACGATCTCGCCGACGAGATCCGCGCGTTCCTGATCGAGAACGTTGCGCGCACCGGCGGTCATCTGGGACCCAATCTGGGCGTGGTCGAGATGACCATCGCGCTGCACCGGGTCTTCGACTCGCCCAATGACCCCATCATCTTCGACACGGGACACCAGTCCTACGTCCACAAGCTGCTGACCGGCCGGCAGGACTTCTCGCGTCTGCGTGCCCGGGGCGGCCTGGCCGGCTATCCGCAGCGCTCGGAGAGCGTGCACGACGTCGTGGAGTCCTCCCACGCCTCGAGCTCGCTCAGCTGGGCCGACGGCGTCTCCCGCGCGCTCACCCAGACCGGTCGCCATGATCGCCATGTCGTCGCGGTCGTCGGCGACGGCTCGCTCACCGGCGGGATGACGTGGGAGGCGCTCAACAACATCTCCGACGACAACGACCGCAACCTCGTCATCGTCGTCAACGACAACGGCCGCTCGTACGCCCCGACGATCGGCGGGATGGCGCGCTACCTCAACCGCGTCCGCACCGCCGACACGTACCGGAACCTCCGCCGAGGCTCTGCGAGCCTGTTCGCGAAGCTGGGACCGGTGGGCAGGGCGGTCTACCGCGGCGTCCGGGGCGGAACGCGCGGCTTCCTGTCGCGGTTCACCAACAACGCCGACCTGTACTCCAACCTCGACATCAAGTACCTCGGCCCCATCGACGGCCACGATCTGGGCAGTCTCATCGAGACGCTCGAACTGGCGAAGCAGTTCGGCTCGCCCGTCATCGTCCACGCCATCACCGAGAAAGGGCGCGGCTTCCAGCCGGCGCGCGACGACGAGGCCGATCAGTTCCACGCCGTCGGCAAGATCGACCCGGTCACCGGGCGGTCGCTCGGCGGCGGGGGCGGCGCTCAGGCCTGGACCGACGTCTTCGCGGACGAGCTGGTCAGCGTTGGCGAGGACCGTGACGACGTCATCGCGATGACCGCGGCGATGCTCCGGCCGGTCGGGCTCCAGCGGTTCTCGGAGCGGTTCCCGAGCCGCGTCTACGATGTCGGCATCGCCGAGCAGCACGCGGCCGCGTCCGCCGCAGGTCTCGCCTTCGGCGGACTGCACCCGGTGGTGGCGATCTACGCCACGTTCATGAACCGTGCGTTCGACCAGGTTCTGATGGACGTCGCCCTGCACCGCGCAGGCGTGACCTTCGTGCTCGATCGAGCGGGCGTCACCGGCCCGGACGGCCCGAGCCACCACGGCATATGGGATCTGGCGCTGCTGCAGCTGGTGCCCAACATCCGCATCGCGGCGCCCCGCGACGCCGAGCGTCTGCGAGAAGAGCTGCGCGAGGCCGTCGCGGTCGAGGACGGTCCCACCGTGGTGCGCTTCCCCAAGGGCTCGGTCGCCGCCGAGCTTCCCGCGGTCGAGCGTCTCGAGGACGGCACGGACGTCCTGTACCGAGCCGGCGCCGAGGACGTGCTGATCGTCGGCATCGGCTCGATGGCGCACCTCGCCGTCGACGTCGCCGGACGTCTGCGCGCACAGGGGATCGGAGCGACGGTGGTCGACCCGCGCTGGGCGATCCCGGTGCAGCCCTCGATCACGACGCTCGCAGCCTCCCACCGGCTCGTGATCACCATCGAGGACGGAATCCGCGTCGGCGGCATCGGCACGCGCGTGCGCCAGGTGCTGCGCGAGGCGGGCATCGACACGGCCGTGGACGAACTCGGCGTACCCGACGAGTTCATCGACCACGCCTCGCGCGACGAGATCCTCGAGGACGCCGGGCTGACGGCCGCCAAGATCGCGCAGGACGTCGTGGCCCAGGTGCTCGGCACCCGCATCCCGATCGCGCGACCGACGACCGACACCGGCTCGCTCATCGTGCCCGATACGGCTCGCGCGCGCGACGCGCGCGGCTGATCCGACCCCCGCAGCCTCCGCGCTGCGGCACAGGGCGCCGACGGAAGCAGCCCCGGACGGTGGCGTCCGGGGCTGCTCTCATGCCGTGGGCTCAGCCTGCCTCGACCCCGCGGATCGGCGGGTGGTGGAACGTGTCGCCGAACACGCGCTCGGACGCGCCCTCGCGGTCGAGGTAGGGCGAGGCCCCGCCGTCGATGAACGGCCAGCCGGCACCGAGGATGAGGCACAGGTCGATGTCCTCGACCTCGGGCACCACCCCCTCGTCGAGCATGATGCGGATCTCCTGCGCGAGGCCGTCCTGCACGCGCGCGAGGATCGTCTCGGGCGTCGCGGGCTCGGAGCCGACAGCGGGCCTGAGCGCCTTCTCGGCGGCCTTGGTCCAGCCGACCACGCGTCCACCCTTGTCCTTCTCGACGACCGCATCCAGCTCGGCGAGCGCGTGGAAGTTCTCGTTGGCGTAGAAGCGATCGGGGAAGGCCCGCACCATCGTGTCCTGCACGTGTGCGGCGACCTTCCATCCGACCAGGTCGATCAGCTGGAACGGCCCCATCGGCAGGCCGATGGGCGCGAACGCCTTCTCGACCTCGGCCACCGGCGTGCCTTCGTACACCGCACGCGCCGCCTCGCCCATGACCTTGGCCAGGAGCCGGTTGACGACGAACCCGGGCGCGTCTGCGGTCAGCACGCCGTTCTTGCCGAGTCCCTTGGCCACGACGAAGGCCGTCGACAGCGCCGCGTCGGTCGTGGTCGGCGTCTTGACGATCTCGATGAGCGGCATGACGGCAACGGGATTGAAGAAGTGGAAGCCGACGAGCCGCTCCGGGTGAGCGAGCTTCGCGCCGATCTCCTCGACCGACAGCGACGACGTGTTCGTGGCCAGGATCGCGTCTTCGGCGACGATGCCCTCGATCTCGCCGAACACCTGCTGCTTCACGCCGACCTCTTCGAAGACCGCCTCGATGACGAAGTCGCAGTCCGCGTACTCGGTCTTGTCGGTCGTCCCGCGCAGCAGACCGCGCAGCTTGTTGGCGCCGTCCGCATCCAGACGGCCCTTCGCCTCGAGCTTGGCGATCTCGCCGTGGATGTAGGCGATCCCCTTGTCCACGCGCCCCTGGTCGAGATCCGTGATGAGCACCGGCACCTGGAGCTTGCGCAGGAACAGCAGCGCGAACTGGCTGGCCATGAGGCCTGCGCCGATGACGCCGACCTTCTGCACCTTCTTGGCAAGGGCCTTGTCGGGCGCACCGACGGGCCGCTTCGCGCGCTTCTGCACGAGGTCGAAGGCGTACATCGAGGCCGCGAACTGGTCGCCGGTGACGAGCTCGGCCAGCGCCTCGTCCTCCCGGGCGAACCCTTCGGCCTTCGTGCCGCTCTTGGCCCGCTCGAGCAGGTCGAGCGCAGCGTAAGGGGAGCGCGGCACCGTTCCGATCTTGGACTCGAGCATGCCGCGCGCCATCTTGATCGCGATCGGCCACTTCGTGAGCCGTTCGATCTTGCCCGGTTCGTTCTTGCGGTCGACCTTCACGTCGCCCGTGAGCACGCCGTCGGCCCAGCGCAGCGAATCCTCGAGGTAGTTCGCCGCCGGGAAGATCGCATCCATGATCCCCAGATCGAACGCCTGCTTCGGCTTGAGCACGCGGTTCTGCTTGAGGGGGTTCGAGATGATGACCTCGAGGGCGTTCTCGATGCCGATGAGGTTCGGCAGCAGGTAGGCGCCTCCCCAGCCGGGGATGATGCCGAGGAAGACCTCGGGCAGTGCGATCGCCGCGGCCGAGGCGTCCACGGTGCGGTAGGTCGAGTTCAGAGCGATCTCGAGACCGCCGCCGAGTGCCAGCCCGTTCACGAATGCGAACGACGGCACCCCGAGTTCGCCGAGCGCTCCGAGCACCTTGTGGCCGAGCTGCGCCACCAGGCGCGCGTTGTCCTTGGAGCCGACCTTCGTGATGTCGCTGAGGTCGGCGCCGGCGGCGAGGATGTACTGCTTGCCGGTGATGCCGACCGCGTCGATCTCCCCGTCCGCGGCGCGGGCCTTCAGGCCCTCGAGCGTCTGCCCGAGCTCGTGCATGGTCGCCGGGCCCAGCGTGTTCGGACGGGTGTGGTCGCGACCGTTGTCGAGGGTGATGAGCGCGAGGGTCTTGCCGGACGGGAGGCGGACGTCGCGCACGCTGGAGTGCGTGACGACCTCGTCGTCGGTGAGGGCGAGGATGGGCGAGAAGTCGATCTCGTCGTAGTTCGTCATCGTGGCGGTGCTCACTTCTTCCCGGTGTTCTTCTTGCCGCGGGCGCCAGGGCCGTCGTAGTGCGGGTTCTCCCAGATGACCGAACCGCCCTGTCCGAGGCCGACGCACATCGCGGTGAGGCCGTAGCGGACGTCAGGGCGCTCGGCGAACTGCGCCGCGAGCTGGATCATGAGGCGCACGCCGGATGCCGCCAGGGGGTGGCCGAGCGCGATCGCGCCGCCCCACTGGTTCACACGCGGGTCGTCGTCGGCGATGCCGAAGTGGTCCAGAAGCGAGATCACCTGGACGGCGAAGGCCTCGTTCAGCTCGAACAGGCCGATGTCGTCGATCGTGAGGCCTGCCTTGGCCAGCGCCTTCTCGGTCGAGGGGATCGGTCCGATGCCCATGATCTCGGGCTGCACGCCCGCGAAGGCGAACGAGACGAGCTTCATCTTGGGCTTCAGGCCCAGCTCCTTCACGGCGCCCCCGCCGGCCAGGAGCGACATGGTCGCGCCGTCGGTGAGCGGCGAGGACGTGCCCGCGGTGACGCGCCCGTGCGGGCGGAACGGGGTCTTGAGGCCCGCCAGGTCCGCCATGGTGGTCTGCGGGCGGCGCCCCTCGTCCTCCGTCGCGAGGCCCCACGCGCCGTCGGCGTCCTTGATCGCGACCGAGACGAGGTCGGGCTGGATCCTGCCGGCGTCGTACGCGGCCTGCGCCTTGTGCTGGCTCAGCATGCCGAAGCGGTCGGAGCGCTCCTTGGTCAGGTGCGGGAACCGGTCGAAGAGGCGCTCGGCCGTGACGCCCATGTTCAGCGCGCCCGGGTCGACCATCTTCTCGGCGACGAAGCGCGGGTTGGGGTCGGCGTTCGAGCCGATGGGGTGACGGCCCATGTGCTCGACGCCCCCGGCGAGGGCGAGATCGTACATGCCGATGCCGATGGATCCTGCCATCGTCGTGACGCTGGTCATGGCGCCCGCGCACATGCGGTCGATGGCGAGACCGGGCACGCTCAGGCCGAGGCCCGAGAGGATGCCCACCGTGCGGCCGAGCGTGAGGCCCTGGTCGCCGGTCTGACTCGTCGCGGCGATCGCCACATCGTCGATGCGCTCCTTCGGGACCGCCGGATTGCGCTCCATCAGGCCGATCGTCGCCTTGACGGCGAGATCATCCGCGCGGGTGTTCCAGTACATGCCCTTCTCGCCGGCGCGCCCGAACGGGGTGCGCATTCCATCGACGAAGAAGACGTCCGAAAGCTCGGCCACTCTGCCTCCAATGTTTGGGATGCCGTCAGACTAGGAAGCCGCCGACGGACGGCCGGAATCGGTTGGCCCGAACCTACGAAGCCGCCTCCGCGCCCTCCGACGCCGCTTGCACGGAATCGACAAAGGCATCCGCGATCAACTGTGCGGTTTGTGAAACCTGCCATGGTCGCGCACCGAGATCGCTCAGCGCCGTGCCCACCGATTCGGCCGTGGTGGGAGTCGGTGGCGACCACGCGACGCGGCGCAGCAGATCGGGCGTGAGAAGGTTCTCGGTCGGCATCGAGAGCTCGGAAGCCCGCTGCTCGACGGCCGGACGGGCGGCCTTCAGCCGAGCGTCCGCGTCGGGGTTGCGATCGGGCCAGGCGCGCGGCGGGGGCAGCGAATCGCCCCCGCGCAGGCGCTCGGGTGGCAGGTCCGCGCTGGCGCGGCCCTCCACGATCGCCTCCCACCAGCGATCGAGCTCGGTGCGGCTGGCGCGTCCCGTGAACTCCTTGACACCGGCCAGCGCCTGCTTCGAGGCGGGGTCGGCCAGGACGGCGGCCACGAGCGCACGATCGGGGACGAGGCGGCCGGGCGCGACGTCGACCTGACGGGCGTAGTCCTCGCGCGCCGTCCACAGCGACCGTGCGACGGCAAGGGCGCGTCGCCCGCGCACGGTGTGCAGACCGCTGAGCCGGCGCCACGGATCCTCGCGCGGGGGCTTGGGTGGGCGCATCAGGACGTCGTGGAACTCCTGTCGCGCGAACACGGTCTTGCCCTGCTCCTCGAGCTCGGCGTGGAGAGCGTCGCGCACGTCGACGAGGTGGAGCACGTCGAGGGCCGCGTACTCGAGCCAGTCCTGGGGGAGGGGTCGCGTCGACCAGTCGGAGGCGGAGTGCGCCTTCGCCAGCGAGATGCCGAGCGTCTGCTCCACCACCGCGCCGAGGCCGACGCGCTCGTGGCCGAGGAGGCGCGCGGCCAGCTCCGTGTCGAACATCTCGGACGGGTCGAGTCCGAGCTCGCGCAGGCTCGGCAGGTCCTGGCTGGCCGCGTGCAGCACCCACTCGGCATCGCCGATGGCGGCCTGGAGCGCCGCGAACTCGGCGATGGGCGGCGGGTCGAACAGATACACGCCGGCGCCGCGGCGGAAGACCTGGATGAGATAGGCGCGCTGGGAATAGCGGAAGCCGGATGCGCGCTCGACGTCGACGGCCACGGGGCCCTCGCCCGCGGCGAGCTCCGCCGCGGCGGACGCCAGCCCCTCGGCATCCGCGATCACCACGTACTCAGCCACGTCGCGTCCTGCGCGTACCGAGCATCTCGATCCCTTCCGAGCCGGGCGGGAGCCCGGCGAGCATGCACACCAGCTCCGCCCATGCTTGCACATGCGGCCCGAGCGCACCTTCGGGCGACCAGGACGCCCGCAGCTCGAGCTGAGCGCCCTCGCCCTCGTCGGCGAGCGCGCCGAAGCCCTTCGACAGGGTCTTGGTGGCCGTGCCCGACGCCGAGTGGAATCCCGCCGACCGCGACTCCAGCGCGTCCATGAGCCACGACCAGGTGACATCGGCCACGAGCGGGTCGACGCCCAGATCGGGCTCGAGCGGAGCCTGGGCGAAGCACACGATGCGCCACGGGCCGTTCCACGCGCCGGGTTCGGAGTCGTCGTGCAGCAGGACGAAGCGCCCGGTGCCGTACAGCGACTCCTCACCGGATTCCGGGCGGACGTCCCCGGCGAAGGCGAGCGCGTTCGGCGCGAGACCGGTCGGGGCGGCGATCTCGTGCACCGTCAGGTCGTCACGGAAGTCGGTGGCGCGCACCTGCGCGGCCGCGTCCGCGAACGACGACGGAGCCTGCGTGGGAGGGAGGTCGGCCACGCCGACAGACTAGAGTGGTCCGTCGATGGTCGACTCCAGGCGCGCCGGGCGGACCGGTGCATCTCCTTCTCTCGTCACCGGCATCCGCGCCGCGCTGACGATGCTCACCGCCGCCCTCGCCGGGGCGCTGGCAGCCCTCGGCTTCGCGTCGCTCCACATGGCGCGCAAGGTCGTCAAGCCGTCGCCGCGCCTGGCCGACACCAGGATCCTCGCGCTCGACACGAACGCGCAGACCATCACGCTGGCCCGGACGCCGGACACCGAGCTTCCCGGACGCTACGGGCTGTTCACGTCTGGCACGACCGACTATGTCAAGCTCGGCTCCGTGCTCGCCGAAGACCAGGAGTCCGTCACCCGCAAGCTGCTGACGCACGTCCCCGACACGGCGCGGATCTCTTCGGACGCGGCCTTCAGCGGCTGGTACTTCGACCGTCCCGAGCAGCTCCACCTGCCGTTCACGCCCGAGCTCATCGGCTCGGCGATCGGCCCCTGCCCGGCCTGGCTCTTCCCCGCCGGCGACGGCGATGTCTGGGTCATCCAGGTGCACGGCCGCGGGACGACGCGCGCCGAGTGCCTCCGCGCCGTCCCGGTCTTCCACGCTCTCGGCATCACGTCGCTCGTGGTCTCGTACCGCAACGACGGCGAAGCGCCGCGCAGTCGCGCCGGCACCTACACCCTCGGTGCCACCGAATGGCGCGACGTCGACGCCGCGGTCGGCTTCGCGCGGCGGCGCGGCGCGCGGCGCGTGATCCTCATGGGCTGGTCGATGGGAGGCGCGATCGCGCTGCAGCTGTCGCTGCACTCGGCGCACCGCGACACCATCGCGGGTCTCATCCTCGAGTCGCCCGTGGTCGACTGGCGCGTCGTGCTCGGCTATCAGGCCGGCCTCATGCACGTCCCCGCCACCGTCACCTCCCTCGCGATCCGCGCTCTGAAGTCCGACTGGGCCAGCCCCCTCGCGGGCGCCGGCGCGCCCATTCCGTTCGAGAGGCTCGACATCGTCGCGCGGGCCGGCGAGCTGCGGCATCCGATCCTGATCCTCCACAGCGACGACGACGGCTTCGTCCCCTCGGATGCATCGCACGATCTGGTGGTCGCCCGGCCGGACCTGGTCGAGATGAAGGTCTTCGACGTGGCACGCCACACGAAGCTGTGGAACTACGACCAGGATCGCTGGAGCGACAGCATCACCGCGTGGGTCGGCGCCCACGGTCTCGCGGGCGCCGAGTCCTCTCTCGAGGCGTGACGCGCCCGCGGCACGGTCCCGCGCGTCAGCGTTCGCGCGCCGTGCGCGCCTGACGCTTGACGCGACGGATCATGCCGGCCATGCCCGCCAGACGCAGCGGCGAGACCGCCCGGTCCAGGCCCATATCGCGGGCGAGGTCGTCGGGCACCGCCTCGACGTCGTCCACCGCGATGCCCGCGAGCCCCTCGGCGAGCACGGCGGCGAAGCCCCGTGTCGTCGGGGCCTCCTCCGGGACGCGCGCGTGCAGCGCCACGCCGCCGTCGACGTCGACGGAGAGGGCGATGAACACGGGGGACTGGCATTCGGTCACGCGCTCGAGCCGGTCCGGGTGCGCGGCGTACTCGGGCGGGAGCTCGGGCAGACCGGCGGCGAACTCCGCGAGCAGGCCGAGCCTCTCGGGGAGGTCCAGCTCCAGGAAGTCGTGGCGGATCTCGGCGAGCTGCGGAGGGAGGGCCGATGCCGTCATGAGGCGATCCTCGCAGAGACCGCGGCCGCCGGGCATCCCTCGCCGGGCGGACGCAATAGGCTGGAGGAGCCCGCAGCGCCGGTGATCTCCGGGGCACGTGCGCCCCCCGACCGCACCGGCGAACCCACAGGACCAGGATGACCCCGACCTCTGCCCTCACCGGAATCGTCCATCTCACCGAGCGATCGCCCGAGCTCTCGGGCGCCGAGATGGTCGCGGCCCTGACACCGCCGCCGCAGTTCGCCACGGCGTCGTTCGACTCCTACCGGGCGGATGCGGACTATCCGTCGCAGCAGGAGGCGAAGGATCTGCTCGCGCGCTTCGCCGGGCCGGGCGCCCCCGCGCCCCGCGGCGGGCTGTTCCGACGCGCCAAGCGCGAGCCCGAACTCAAGCCCGGCGTCTATCTCGACGGCGGCTTCGGAGTCGGGAAGACGCACCTGCTCGCATCGATCTACCACGCGATGCCTGCGCGCCGGAAGTACTTCGGCTCCTTCATCGAGTACACCGCGCTCGTGGGTGCGCTCGGCTACAAGAGCACCGTCGACCTCTTCCGCGGCTCTGACCTGCTCTGCATCGACGAGTTCGAGCTCGACGACCCCGGCGACACGATGGTGATGACACGGCTGCTGGGCGAGCTGGTCGCCTCGGGCACGCGTCTGGCGGCCACCAGCAACACGCCCCCGAACGCCCTCGGCGAGGGACGCTTCGCCGCCCAGGACTTCCTGCGCGAGATCCACGCGATGGCCGCGAGCTTCCAGACCATCCGCATCGACGGCACCGACTACCGCCATCGCGCCGTCGACGGACACGCGGCCACACTGTCGGACCAGGCCTACGCCGAGACGATCGCGGCGGCTTCCGGGACCGCCCTCGTCTCGGACGACGACTTCACCTCGCTCGTGACCCATCTCGCGCGCGTGCACCCGTCGCGCTACATCCGACTGCTCGACGACGTCGGCGTCCTCGGCCTGCGCGACGTGACGGTGTTCGACGATCAGTCGGCCGCGCTGCGGTTCGTCGCGTTCATCGACCGGGTCTACGACGCCCAGATCCCGATCCGCGCCACCGGAGAGTCGCTCGACAGTGTGTTCGGCGAGGAGATGCTCGCCGGCGGCTACCGCAAGAAGTATCTGCGTGCGATCTCGCGCCTGGTCGCTTCTACTCTCGCCTGATCGCCGGCACGTCACGGGGTCGCCTGTTCACGGTTCGTTCGCGTCTGGCCGAAACCTGATGTTTACACAGATGCGGCCGTCGTAACACTCACGAAACACGACACGCACGCCGCACGAAACCCCGGCTCGCGAGACTGGCTTCGCCTGGACGGCCGCGACCCGACTCAGCGGCGGCTTCGGCACCTCGAGTAACACGACACATGGATGAGGAATCTCATGGATAGCGGAAATCTTGCGTGGCTTATCACCGCGTCTGCGCTCGTGCTGTTGATGACGCCCGGCGTGGCGTTCTTCTACGGCGGCCTCGTGAAGGCCAAGAGCGTCGTCAGCATGATGATGATGAGCTTCGGCGCCCTGGGGCTGATCAGCGTTCTCTGGATCCTCTACGGATTCAACATGAGCGCGGTCGAGAGCACCTGGTCCTTCGCCGGCAACCCCTTCTCGGACTTCGGCATCGGCGGCCTGTCGAGCGACGACTACGTGGGTGCGCTCTTCGGCGCCACCTTCGCGATCATCACGGTCGCCCTGATCTCGGGCGCGATCGCTGACCGCGCCAAGTTCGGCGCGTGGATGATCTTCGCCGGCATCTGGGCCTCGCTGGTCTACTTCCCGGTCGCGGCCTGGGTCTGGGGCGGTGGCTGGATCTACAACCTCGGCACCGAGATGGGCTTCTCGACCGAGGTCATCGACTACGCCGGTGGTACCGCCGTGCACATCAACGCCGGTGCTGCGGCCCTGGCCCTCGCGCTCGTCCTCGGCAAGCGCATCGGCTTCCAGAAGGGCATCCAGAAGCCCCACAACGTGCCGCTCGTCCTGCTGGGCGCGTCGCTGCTGTGGTTCGGCTGGTTCGGCTTCAACGGCGGCGCCGAGGGCCTGGGTGCCCTGGGCACCGAGGACTCGGTCGTCGGTCTGATCGTCATCAACACCCTCGGCGCGACCGCCGCCGCCATCATCGGCTGGCTGATCGTCGAGAAGCTCAAGGACGGCAAGGCCACCTCGGTCGGCGCCGGCTCGGGCGCTGTCGCCGGTCTCGTCGCCATCACCCCGGCGTGCGCCAACCTGACCCCCGGCTGGGCTCTTCTGCTCGGTGTCGTCGTCGGTGCCGTCTGCGCCCTGGCGATCGAGCTGAAGTGGAAGCTCGGCTACGACGACTCGCTCGACGTCGTGGGCATCCACCTCGTCGGTGGTCTCATCGGTACGCTCTACCTCGGCTTCTTCGCGACCGAGACGGGCCTCTTCCTGGGTGGCAACTACGAGCAGCTCGTGCTGCAGCTCATCGCCGCCGCCGGCGTCCTGGTCTACTCGTTCGTGGTCGCGTTCATCGTCGGCTTCGCCATCGAGAAGACCCTCGGATTCCGCATCAAGAACGAGGACGAGATCGCCGGCGTCGACACGGTCGTCCACGGCGAGGAGGGCTACCTCCTCGACGAGCGGGTCTGATCCTCTCTCACAGCACGGAAGGGCGTCGTGGCTTCGGCCGCGGCGCCCTTCCGCATGTCCGCGCGTCGCCTTCCGGGGGAGCGCGGCTAGTCTGTGACCGTGAAAGGACCCTGGCTGCTGCTCGGAGGGCTGCTGGTGCTCGCGGTGGTGTCGTGGGGCTTCGCCGGTGAGCCGGCGGCCCCGTTCTTCGTCTACGGGGCCTACATCCTCGCGGCCGCCGGCCTGATCGTCACCACGCAGGAGGTGCTGGCGCGCCATCGCGCCCGACGCGAGCGCGACGGCCGCTGATCCACGCAGGCGGGCGCCGAAACGACGAGACCCCCGGCGAACCGGGGGTCTTGCAGTGGGCGATACCAGACTCGAACTGATGACCTCTTCCGTGTGAAGGAAGCGCGCTACCAACTGCGCCAATCGCCCTCGCCCCGCGAGGGGGCCGAGTAACGATGTTAGCGGATGCGGGACGCTGCGACGAATCGAGAACCGAGACACGCGCGGGCCCGCGCCGGTTTGGCGGATGCGCTCCGATCGGCTAAAGTCGATCAAGTCGCCGGGGAGATCTCGGGGGCGAAAATGCGGATGTAGCGCAGTTGGTAGCGCATCACCTTGCCAAGGTGAGGGTCGCGAGTTCGAGTCTCGTCATCCGCTCGAGTGCGGGGATCGCCACACGGAGAATTCCGAAAGCCGATCACGACACGTGGGTCGAACCACACACGGTGGCGTGGCCGAGCGGCTAGGCACCGGCCTGCAAAGCCGTTTACACGGGTTCGAATCCCGTCGCCACCTCACTTCACAACTGAACAGCCTTCACAGGCGCGATTGGCGCAGCGGTAGCGCGCTTCCCTGACACGGAAGAGGTCACTGGTTCGATCCCAGTATCGCGCACGGACAGCCCCCTTCAACGGGGGCTTTCTCATCGGACGGCGCAGCCGCCCGATGCGCGGATGTAGCGCAGTTGGTAGCGCATCACCTTGCCAAGGTGAGGGTCGCGAGTTCGAGTCTCGTCATCCGCTCCACTCTTCCTGTTGCCGACGGGAGCGTTCATGTCGATCGCCGACACGATCCGTGAACGCCTCGCCGCCGCCGGCGATCCGGACCGCGCGGCCGGCCAGCAGGCCTACATGCGTTCCGCCATGCGCTTCCGCGGCGTGCGCCTGCCCGATGTGCGGACCATCGCGAAGCACGCGCTGCCGGACCGCCCTGAGCCCGAGGCTCTCCTGAACGCCGCCACCGACCTGTGGGACGACGCGGCGTACCGCGAGGAGCGCTACGCCGCCCTCGCGATCATCGCGCACCGGCGGCTGCGCGGCGACCGGCGCGTCGTGCCGCTGATCGAGCACATGGTGCGCTCCGGGCGGTGGTGGGACATCACCGACGACGCGGCGCATCGCGTGCGCGACCTGCTCGACGCGGCACCCGGCGAGACGGCGCGGCTCATCCGGGGCTGGAGCGTCGACGACGACCTGTGGATGCGCCGCCTCGCGATCATCTCGCAGCTCGGACGCCGGGACCGCACCGACGCGGTCCTCCTCGCCGACGTCCTGGAGCCGAACCTGGGCGACTCGGACGTCTTCATCCGAAAGGCCGTCGGCTGGGCGCTCCGGGATTACGCCCGCGCCGCGCCCGACTGGGTGCGCTCGTACGTCGACGCGCATGAGTTGAGTCCCCTCAGCCGCCGCGAGGCCCTCCGGCACCTCTGACCTGTCCGGCCCGCGCCACACATCGTGGTGAGCGAGGTCACACGACGCGGGAGCGGTGGCCTACGAGCGTCGGGGTCTCGTGGTTCTTCGGCGCACTTTCTCTGCTCGGCCGGGCAGCGGCGTCCACCGTCGATGTGCGCTCGACGATCACGTTGTTCACACAAGCCACATGGGCCCGATACAACACTTTTGTCTCGATAATCACTTTGTCACCTCTAGACACAGCATTCACACAGCTGATAGGACTGGCGCAGGGGAGACCGGGCGAGCACGGCGCACGGGCGCACCGCCCGCACGGCTCCCGGCCCCGCACTCTCGCCGAAGGAGATCGACCGATGAACGCCACGCTCCGCCTGCCCAGACCCGTCCTCGCGATCTTCACGATCATGGTCGCGCTCCTCCTCGCCGTGCCGCTGACCGGTGCAGCCGGCGGCAACAGCCCGAACGCCAAGATGTGTCAGCAGGGCGGCTGGGAGGAATCCTCGCCGGTGGAGAGCCGCTGGGCCGGGTTCGACTCCCAGCCGGACTGCACGACGTACGGCGCGAGGGGCGGCGAGGTCGTCGAGACGCCCGACGACCACGGATACGTGCGTCTCGAGATGCTCGAGAGCGGCTTCTGCATGGCGGTGTTCGAGATCGACCCGAGCTTCGTGCCGCTCGGTTCGACGGTCACGGTCGCCGCGACCATCGACACCGACCCGGTCGTCCTGCAGTTCAGGACCACGTGGGGGGAGCCCGAGTTCCCTCGATACGCCATCGGGTGGGCGCCCGGCCGGACCATCGCGATCCTGGACGCCTTCACCGCATCCACGTCCCAGTGGTATTACGTCCTGCCCGGGGAGGAGCCCGTGCACTTCGACGCGGACTTCGATCCGACGCCCTGCGGTTCGCCGCTCTGACCTCCATCGCAGTCCGCGGCGCCCCGACCTGCCGGCCGGGGCGCCGCGGTGCGTCCGGGCCTCTCATGCCCGATCAGCGCCGTTCGTCGGTCACCGTCCCGATCGCCCCCGCAGCGGGATAATGGAACCGCAGTGTCGGCACGCGCCGACGGTCGAGGAGGACTGACATGTACACTGCGCCGAATCCATGGGAGACCGCGACACATCGTCCTGTCTCCACCGTCGGGAACGGCTGGGGCGCCGCGCTGGTGACGACAGGCCCCGTCCACCAACCGACACAGCCGGCAGCGCGCCGCGGAACCGGGCTGGGCCGGCTGCTCAGGCGTCTCAGGTCCGGGCGGGA
Organism: Microbacter sp. GSS18; assembly: GCA_029319145.1. NCBI lineage: Bacteria > Pseudomonadati > Bacteroidota > Bacteroidia > Bacteroidales > Porphyromonadaceae > Microbacter > Microbacter sp. GSS18. The sequence continues at coordinate 1,046,160 of CP119753.1, forward strand.
CACCGGTCGGACCGCCTGAGGCACACGACGATCCGAGCAGCCCTGTAGCGGCCGACGCTCCCGGCGGGCACGATGGAAGCCACCGTCCGCACCGTCGTGGGGGAGGCCCATGGCCGCGAGAGAGACATCCGTCCGGACCATCGCGCTGATCGGCGCCGCAGGCTCGGGGAAGACGACCCTCCTGGAGGCGATCCTGCACCGAGCGGGCGCCATCTCACGACCGGGCAGCGTCGATCGAGGATCCACGGTCTCGGATCACGAGCCGGAGGAGATCGCGCGCGGTCACTCGCTCAACCTGTCGCTCGCGGCCTTCGAGTGGACGACCGATGACGGCGTGCACGCGCTCACCGTCGCGGACACGCCGGGGCATCCCGATTTCGGGGGGGCGGTCGATGCCGCGCTGGCCGTCGCGGATGTCGGCCTGCTCGTGCTGAACTCGTTCGACGGCGTCGTCGCGGGCACGCGCACCGCGGCCGCCGCGGCGGAGAGCGCGCAGGTGCCGCTCATCGCGGTCGTGACGCAGGAGGATCGGGCGCGCGCCGATTTCCGCACGGTCGTCGCGGGCCTCCGTGAGCTTCTCGGCGACGTCGTCTGGCCGATCGAGCTTCCGCTCGGCGAGGAGCACGCGTTCCACGGGGTCGCCGACATCCTCACCGAGCGGGCGCTCGAGGACGACGGATCGGGCGGTCACATCTCCGGCGAGCTGCCCGCCGAGGTGCAGGGGGAGGAGCACGATGCGCACGTCGCCGTCGTGGAGGAGATCGTCTCGCACGACGACGCGCAGCTGGAGGAGTACCTCGAAGGCCGCGAGCCGACGGCCGCGGATCTGGCGCGGACATTCGCCGATGAGGTCGCCGCCCGCGAGGCGGTGCCCGTCGTCGTGTGCTCGGGCGTCACGGGCACCGGGGTCGAGCGTCTGCTCGATCTCGTGTGCACGCTCGCACCGTCGGCGCAGACGCACGACTCGCGCATCGTCCTGGGTGCGGACGGTCCCGGCACCCGGGTGGACGTGGCGTGCGATCCGGGGGGCGAGACACTCGTGCACGCGTTCCGGACGATCGCCGACCCGTTCGTGGGGCAGGTGTCGATGCTCAAGGTGCTCTCCGGGGCGCTCCACCCGAACGACAGACTGCGCAACGCCACCACCGGCGTCGAGGAGCGCCTCACGGGCCTGTTCCGGCTCCGCGGCGCGGATCACGTGCCGGCGGAATCGCTGCGCGCGGGCGACGTCGGCGCGGTCGCGAAGCTGACCGGCACGCCGTCCGGCTCGCTGCTGTGGACCCGGTCGACCGGTGCGGCCCGCCCGCTTCCCCTGCCGGAGCGTCAGCCGCTGTTCGCGGTCAGCGTCGAGCCGGTCTCGCAGGCCGACGACGCCAAGCTGTCGACTGCGCTCGCCCGCCTCGTGTCGGAGGATCCGACACTCGTGGTGGACCGATCCGGCGGTGCCACGGTCCTGCGGGGCCTGGGGGAGGCCCACGTGGAGGTCGCCGTGCAGCGCATGGCGCGGGTCCTCGGGGTCCACGTCACGACGGGTCCCGCCCCCATCGCGTACCGGGAGCGGATCATGCGCCCCGCGACCGCGGAGGGCAAGGTGAAGAAGCAGTCCGGTGGACATGGCCAGTTCGCGCTCGTGCAGCTCGCGGTCTCGCCGCTGCCGGCGAACGCCGGGTACGAGTTCGCGAACTCGGTGGTCGGCGGAGCGGTGCCGAAGGCCTACGTCGCCGCGGTCGAGAAGGGCGCACTCGAGGCCCTGCAAGCCGGTGGCCCGCACGGCCATCCCGTCGTGGATGCACGGGTCGAGCTGCTCGACGGCAAGGCGCATTCCGTCGACTCCTCGGACATGGCATTCCGCGTCGCGGCATCCCTCGCCGTCACGTCCGCGCTGACGGAGGCGGGGACGGTCGTGCTGGAGCCGGTCTCCATCGTCGTCGTGACCGTTCCGACCGAGCTGCAGGGTGCCGTCCTGACCGATCTGTCGGGCCGTCGCGGTCGGGTGAGCGCGACCGAGACCATCGATGACCGTCTGGTCCGACTGACCGCGGCCGTGCCGGACGCGGAGCTGACCCGGTACGTGCTCGATCTGCGATCGCTCACCGCGGGCCGGGGGCAGGTAGCGATCACGCCCGACCGCTATGAGCCCGTGCCGCACGGCGGTGCCGGTGCGCGCTGAACCGCCCAGGGCGCGACCGCGCGTCCCGGGAGCTCAGCGCCCCAGCGCGTAGCGGATGTACGGGAAGGCGTCGACGTGCGCGCGTCGACCGACGAACACGTCGGCGTGCCCGTACCCCGGGATCTCGGTGAGAGAGTGTCGTCCCGGCTGGGCGTCCTCGAGGAAGCGGAAGGTCCGCCGCTGGCTCTCCGGAAGGAACGCCCGGTTGTCGTCGCCGGTCAGCAGAGCGAACCGGGCCTCGGTCCGAGGCGCCGCATCGCCGACGCGGTGGGGGAGTCCCTCGTAGCCGCGCACCATCACGTACCGCCCCTCGCGGGACGACATGGACATCTGCGCGTACCAGCTGAGGGGGATCTTCCCGAACTCGTGCTCGAGCCAGTCGTGCGTCGCGCTGTCGAGGTTCTCGTGGCGCCACACCGCGGGGTGTCCCGATCCCAGAGCGAAGCTGGCCATGTTGCAGCCGGGGTTCCTGCACTCCGGGTGCGCCAGTCGCACGGCGTTCCGGGTGACACGGGGGACGCCCTTCTCGGGGCCGTCGCCCCACGCGATGTCGACGTAGGGCTCACCGGTGCGGAACATGGGCAGGAGCAGACCGAGCTTCACGCGGGCGAAGAGCGGCAGAACCGGATGCAGCGACACCGAGTTCGCGACGATGACGTCCACTTCGGGGACGAGACCTGCGGCGGCGGCGACGCTGAGCGCGACCGCGCCCTGGCAGTGGCCGATGACCTTGACCGTGTCGGAGCCGCTCACGCCGGTGACGTGGCGGACGGCGGCGGGGATGTCGTACAGCGCGACATCGTCGATCGTCCACGGCACCGCGGGGAGATCGATCGAGCCGCGCCAATTGAGCATCCAGACGTCCCAGCCGTCGTCGACGAGGACGTCCACGAGGGATCGGATCGCCGGCGGACGGAACGACTCCGCCCGCATCCCGGCGCCGTGTGCGAGCAGGACAGGACCGCGGGTGGGCGCCCCCGCACCCCGCACACGGATGAGCGTGATGATCGTGCCGTCATCGGTCAGGACGAAGTCGACCTCGTCCCGATGCGTGCTGCGCGTCGTCGGCGACGCGGACGTGCTCATCGGCCCGCTCCGTCCGCGCGTGCGCCGACGGCCGCGCGCTGCGGCGCCGGCTTGAGGTACGCGTCCTTGACCGACTTGGCGAAGAAGGCGCCGAAGCGGGCGATCGAGCCGATCCCGCCCTGGCCTGCGCCCTTGAAGGTCGTGAGCTGGCGCGCGAAGTCCAGTGGCAGGATGCGCAGCATGCCCGCACCCACGACCTCGCCCGAGCCGTCGTCGGCTCCTGCTTCGCCGGGAGCGACGTGGCCCTTCATGATCGTGATGTACAGCGTGGAGGTGTCGGTCCACACATCGAAGCCCGGATCGTCGCGCACGACCTTGAAGCCGTACATCGTCAGGGGTGTTCCCGAGACGTCGTGGAACCACAGGCGGTAGCGCATCTCGCGCGTGTCCTCGCCGGCGGCCACGAACAGGTTGGCCCACCCGCGCACGACGGGCAGCTGACCGCCGAGCAGGTCGCAATCGACATAGCCCTCGGCGGTCGCGGTGTGGTCCTCGCCGGCGACGAACCGCTCGACGTCGGGGGCCGTGATGGTGAGCTTGAACATGAAGCGCTGTGCGAGCTGCCGTCCGTGCTCCCAGCCAGACATCGGGTCGCTGTGGCCGAGAGCCACGAACCCCCGCATCTTCTCGGTGAACTCCATGCCGCGTCCCGAGACCGGGTCGGCCACGTCCGGCGCGGGGGGCGGCGGTGCCACCGGCTCGCCCGCACGGCGGCGCCGGGGCTTGGGCTTCTCGAGCGCATGCTCGACGGCGCGATCGGCCATGGCCGCGATGGTCAGCGACGGGTTCGGCCCGACGGGTCCCGGCACGCCCGCGCCGTCCACGACGTACAGGCCGGGGTGGCCGTACGACTCGTTCCACGCGTCGACGACGCCCTCTCCGACATGGCGACCCATGGGCGCGCCGCCGAGCGGATGGACCGTCACGACGCGCTTGGTCCACCACAGCGGGTTGTCGCGGAACCGGCCGCCGAGGTTCTCGGTGAGCTGCTGCATGGTGGCGCGCATGGCATCGAAGTACGCCGCGCTGGTCGCCGTGGTCCACTCCACGTCGAGTTCGCCGTCGGCGAGCGTGATGCGGCCGTCCGGCGTGTCGCGCCCCATTCCCAGCAGCGGCAGAGAGCTCGACGTCAGCTGCCCCTGGCCGATGAGGCCCGCCACCTCGGCGGAGATCGTCGACTCATTGCGCTCGGACATGCGGTACGCCATGATCTGGCGCACGACGGACGCGGCGCGCTTGATCGAGGACGTCACCTGCGCGGTCTCGATGAGCCAGTTCGTGAACTCCGGGAAGCCGGCCTCCTGAACATAGAAGCCGCGGCCCGCTCCGGCCTCGTCCATCCCGTCGGGTTTGCGAATGGCCGTCGTGATGACGGGGCCATGTGCCGCGTCGATGACGCGCACGTGCCCGCGGTCTGTGACGGTCTTGGCGTCGAAGCAGAACGTGAGCAGATCGCCGTTGCCGCTGAACCGGCTGCCCAGCGCTCTGCCGAGCGCCGGCAGACCGATCCGGTTGCGCAGCAGCAGCGAGGTCGTCCCGAACGTCCCGGCTCCGAGATACAGCTCGTTGCACGTGACCGTGACCTGCTCGCGCGTGCGATTGCCGTCCGCCTCGGCCTCGGTGCCGTACTGCAGGTACCGCACCTCGTAGCCGCCGCCGTCGAGAGGCGTGATGCCGTAGACGTCGGCCAGCGTGCGGATGTCTGCGCCCTTGGCCTTCGCGGCCGACAGGTAATTGTGATCGAGGGTGTTCTTGGACCCCTCGTTGCACCCGATGTCGCACTCGCCGCACAGCCGGCACGTCAGTCGTGTGGCGCCGTGGATGTTGCCGTACGGCGCGTCGTCGATGATCTGCTTGGGCTCGGCGGGGGCCCCCGGACGCGGTGAGAAGGACACCGCCAGCGGCGGGGAGAACGCCTGGAGACCGGCCGCGGCGGCGGCGTCGTGCAGGGCGCGGGACTTGGGCAGATCGGGGTACGGGTTCGGCGTCGGGGTCATCATCGCCTCGACCGCGTCGTAGTGCGGGTCGAGGTCGTGGCGGCCGATCGGCCAGTTCTCGTAGCCGCCGCCCGGCAGCGGCGAGTCGTGGACGAACCACCGCTCGTCCTTGCGCAGCAGCACGTTGGCGTAGATGAGCGATCCACCCCCGAGCCCCGACGAGACGATCGCCTCGATCTTGCGGAACGAGCGGATGTCGAACAAGCCGAACAGCTCGTCCTTGGGCTCCCAGAACGCCCGGCTCATCTCGTAGGGATTCCGGGCGAAGCTGCCGGGCGGATACGCCCTGCCACGCTCGAGGACGACGACCGACCGGCCGGCATCCGCGAGGCGGTATGCGGACACGGAGGCCCCGAATCCGGATCCCACGACGACCGCGTCGACGTGCTCGTGTCTGGCTGCATTCACGGGTTGCGGCCCTCCTTCGGGGTGGTGGTACCCGGCGAAGCACTGGGCACGAACCCCCAGCGGACGGGTGCTGGATCCCGCGACCGTCGATCCGTGCCTGACCTCACGCTATCCAGGCGGGGGACCGGCCGCAATGGACCGATCCGAGTCCGAGCTGACGGAGATGCCGATCCGGACATGCTCGCGCGCATCTGGCGAAGAGGATGGCCCCGGCCGCGATGGCTTCACTATGATGCGGGCAAGACACTGGGGCATTCCTCAACCGAACGGAGCGGGAAGTGAGCAATCCATCGGGCCTGGCCCGCGCGTTGATCCGCTACTACAGTCGCGTCAATCGGAAGACCCCGTGGTTCCGGCTTCCCTTCGTGGTGAGCATCGTCAACCTCATCGCGCTGCGCGACCAGCTCCGAGCCGACAACCTCGTGGACACCCGGACACCCGGCGACACCGGGCGCACGCCGGGAACCACGCTCGAGGACGCCCAGGAATCGGACCGCCGGTTCCGCAACGCCGACGGTGCCTACAACGATCTGTCCGATCCCGACATGGGGCGGGCGGGCACCCGGTTCGCCCGCAACGTCGCTCTGGACCGCGCGTGGCCCGACACCGAGCACCTCCTCACGCCGAATCCTCGCGAGATCAGCCAGAAGCTCATGCGCCGCGACAGCTTCACGCCGGCGACGTCGCTGAATCTGCTGGCGGCGGCGTGGATCCAGTTCCAGACGCACGACTGGTTCGCCCACGGGCGCGAAGACGAGGATCCCCTCGAGGTCCCCCTGCCGCCGCACGACGGCTGGTTCGAGGATCCCATGCGGATTCCGCGGACGAAGCAGGACACCACGCGCACGCCCGCCGACGCGCATCTGCCGCCGACGTACATCAACAGCCAGTCGCACTGGTGGGATGCCTCGGCCATCTACGGCAGCTCGGAGACGCGCCGCAGCCAGGTCCGCAGCCACATCGGCGGCAAGCTCCGTCTGCAGGACGGGCATCTCCCGCTGGACCCGGCGTCGGGCGTGGCGATGACCGGGTTCAACGAGAACTGGTGGGTGGGGCTCGGCATGCTCCACACGCTGTTCACCCTCGAGCACAATGCGATCTGCGACGCCCTCCATGCCGCCCACCCCGACATGACCGAGGACGAGCTGTTCGGAACGGCGCAGCTGATCGTCTCGGCGCTGCTCGCGAAGATCCACACCGTCGAGTGGACACCCGCGATCATCGCGACACCGGTCATGAACACGGCCATGCGCGCGAACTGGTGGGGGCTCGCGGGGGAGCGCATCAGCCGCCGGTTCGGAAGGCTCAGCAAGAGCGACGTGATCAGCGGCATCCCCGGCTCCGAGCACGATCATCACGGTGCGCCGTATCAGCTCACCGAGGAGTTCGCGGCGGTGTACCGCCTGCATCCGCTCCTTCCGGAACGGCTGGATGTTCGCTCGCGCGTCGACGACCGACTGCTGGACGAGATGGAGTTCCAGGAGATCATCCTGCTCAACGCCCAGCGCGTGCTCCAGGGGGAGCAGGACGTCGCCGACCTGTGGTACTCGTTCGGCACGCAGCATCCGGGCGCGGTCCAGCTCCACAACTTCCCGCGCTGGATGCAGGACATCACGCTCCCCGACGGGACGCGCCTGGACCTCGCGGCCCTCGACATCCTGCGCGACCGCGAGCGCGGGGTGCCCCGCTACAACGAGTTCCGCCGACAGCTGCACCTGAGGCCCGCGGCGTCATTCGACGAGCTCACCGACGACCCGGTGTGGGCGCTTCAGCTGAAGGAGATGTACGGCGACGTTGAGCTGGTCGATCTGCAGGTCGGCATGCACGCCGAGACCCCGCCGCCCGGGTTCGGGTTCAGCGACACCGCGTTCCGGGTGTTCATCCTGATGGCCAGCCGGCGCCTGAAGAGCGACCGGTTCCTCACCGAGTGCTTCACGCCCGAGTACTACACCCAGACGGGTCTGGACTGGATCGCCGACAACACGATGATCTCCGTGATCCTGCGTCACTTCCCTGAGCTCGCGCCCGCGCTCGAAGGCGCGACGAACGCCTTCGCCCCGTGGAAGAACGTCGGCGGCTCACGCTGACGAGAAGGAGTGAGATGACCGCGAGCGAGAGAGCGCGATGATGGCCCGCCGCCGCAAGCCGCTGCCGCCCGGCCGCTTCGGCCTGCCGTGGCTCGGCGAGACGCTCGCGATCGTGCGCAGCAACCACGGGTTCTACAAGGACCGCGTGGCCGCGTACGGGCCGATCTTCAAGACGCGCCTGTTCGGAAACGACTTCGTCATCTTCTCGGGGCACGAGGCGTTCCACACCTTCGCCACCGACCCGCGCATCGTCCGCGGCGACGCGGACCCGGTGTCGGCCGAGCAGATCTTCATCCACTCGCTCGCGCTCATCGACGGCGAGGAGCACCATCTCCGCAAGGCGCTGATGCTGCGCGCCGTCGGCTATCGGTCGGCGATCGGCTCGTACCTGCCGCGCATGCAGGAGCTGATGCAGGAGACCGTCGACCGCTGGACGACGACGGGCAGCGCCACCGTCAAGGACGACCTGCAGCGCTTCGCCGCGCGTCTCACCGCAGCCCTCTACACCGGAGACGAGTCGGACGCCGCCGTGCAGGAGCTCGACGAGCGGCTCGCCGACATGCGGGAGGCCTTCATGACGCTCCCGATCCCGATCCCCGGCACGAAGTACGGCAAGGCGATCGCGGGGCGCAAGCGCGTCGACGAGATCATCGACGACGCGCTGCGCCGCCACCTCGACGGCGGGTACGACGACATCGTCTCGCGCATGATCGCAGCGGCGCAGGAGGCGGGCGTCCCCGTCGACGACCTGCGCGGCGATATCCGTCATCTCATGTTCGCCGGCCAGGGCGGCTTCTTCGTGCCCCTGACGCTCACCACGATGATCCTCGGCCAGCGCCCCGACCTCATGGCGAGGGCGCGCGCCGAGGTCGCGGCGATCTCGCCCGAGGGGCCCGTCACGATGGACCAGATCGAGCGGATGGAGTACCTCGAGCAGATCTCAAAGGAGGTCCGCCGCTACTTCGCCATGAACTCCGCCACATTCTTCGGACGCGTGACCGACGAGATGGAGGTCGGCGGGTTCCGGATCCCGAAGGGCTGGGGCGCGATCGGCGCCATCCACGTCAACATGCGCAGCCCCGAGGTCTTCGACGATCCCGAGAGGTTCGATCCCGACCGGTTCGAGCCGGCCCGCGAGGCCGCCCTCGAGCCGGGCAGCTACGTTCCGCACGGCGACGGCCAGGCGACGCACCACCGCTGCCCCGGCGAGAACATCGTCACCGTGGCGACGAAGCTGTATCTGACACTGCTCCTGCGCCAGGCGACGTGGAGCATCCCCGACCAGGACCTCACGCTCACCAACGAGCTCTTCCCGCTGCCCGAGAGCGGACTGCGGGCCACATTCACGCACGAAGTCCCGGCGACCGTGGGGGAGTGACATGCACACCACGGCGGCCGGGCCAGGACTTCACTCGGCATCCGTCAACCGTCGGGAGGCATCATGGTCAATCTGATCGAACTCGCCCGGGTCCAGTACTCCGGTGTCAGGCAGGCGATCACCCGAACGCCCGCCGAGGTCGGCCTGGAGTACGAGGACGTGGCGTTCCCGGCGACCGACGGGGTGATGCTGCGCGGCTGGTTCATCCCCGCGGACGTCACGCCGGCGCCGACGGTCGTGTGGGTCCACGGCTGGCCGTGGAACAGGCTCGGCAATGTGGCCGGCCAGGTGCCCTGGTCCGATCGCGACGTCGACTTCCTGCCGTGCACCAGAGGCCTGCACGACGGCGGGTTCAACGTGCTGATGTTCGACCTCGCCAACCACGGTGAGAGTGACGCGCGGCCGCCGCTCACCTACGGCGAATGGGAGTCGCGCGACGTGGCCGGGGCGATGGCCTTCCTCCGCGCACGCGAGGAGGTCGTCTCGGACCGCATCGGCGCGATCGGGACGTCGGCCGGCGGCAGCACGGTGCTGTATGGAACCGCCGCCGTCCAGCCCATCGGCGCGCTGCTGGTGGTCCAGCCGACGACGGTGCGGGTGTTCCGCGACAACCTCGCGCGGGATCTGCTCGGCGGCATCGGACCCGTCTTCGCGCGCACCCTGTCGGTGCTGTACTGGCTGCGCGGCGCGCCGTCGCCCGGGAAACACGACCCGGCCGTTCCCGCGCGCGACCTCGGCGACACCGTGGTCCAGTACGTGCAGGGCACCGGCGACCAGTGGGGCACGATGGCCGACGTGGAGCGCATGGAAGCGGCCACGCCCCGATCGCTGGGCATCATCGCCTACCCCTCCGAAGAGCGCTACGGCGGCTATCAGTACATCAACACCCATACCGACGACGTCGTCGAGTTCTTCCGCCGGTACGTCTGACGTCCCCCTTCGGCCGCGCGCCGAGCCGCACCACCCCGGCTCAGGGGTGCCAGAGCGCGTCGTGCGCAGCCTGACGACTGTACTGCTTCGGATCGAAGTAGCGGTCGTAGTACTCCAGTTCGAGGTGGGAGAACTGCAGGAACATCCCCGGGCTGTAGAACGCGTCCACGTGCGCAGGGAACCGCCCGTACGTGTCCCAGATGTAGTTGCACGTGTCCTTGACGTACTGGATCGGCTTCGGGCCGAACTTGGTCCCCTGCTCGAGGTATGCCCTGGCGTCGGCACGATCCCGGTACGAGCGCGCCCAGATCTCCTCGTTCCCGTAGCCCGGGCCGCTCTGCCCGTACTTCATCTCGACGACGCGATCCACCGCCTCGTCCATCGATGCGACGTAGGGCGGTGTCAGGCTCTCGAGGATGCCATCGATCCCGACCGGGTTGGGCTGCGAAGCGGGCACGGGCGGCCACGACCGGTGCTTCTTGGGCTCCTCCATGCGGAACCCGAGACCGTGCCAGCCCTTGGACGGGTTCCGCTGCCAGATGTAGGGCGGGAACACCGAGCCGTGGATCCAGCCGCCCAGTCCCATCGCCTGACCCGCGAGCATGAGGTTCTGGAAGTAGAAGAACGCCTCGTAGTCGGTGCGCAGGGCGCCGCCGAAGCCGAGCGGAGCGCTGCTCGCCGGGCTGACGAAGCCGTTGCGGACCCACTTGAGGCCGCCGACCGGCTGGTACGGGATCTTCTCGGTCAGCCCGAGGCCACCGCCGATCTTCGCGGCCCACTCCACGAGACCCTTCGGCCGGAAGGGCTGCCAGTCGTCGAGGAAGATCGGCCGCTTCCCGTCCGGCTCACACGCGAGGATGATCAGCGCGTTGATGTACTGCCACGTGCAGTCGACCACCGGGAAGAACACCGTCGTCCCGGGCGCGTTCGACGCCTGCGCGTTCCACCCCAGGTAGTACGGCCACTCGCGCGGGAACTCCAGCCGCTTGTCCGAGACGCGGACGAGGGCTTCGTCGGCCGCCGTGAGCCAGTCGGCCTCGGTCCACTGCGACCAGGACGGCGGCAGCTCGGCGGCGAGCTCGAGGGCCCGCTGCGGGGTGGGGGTCTTGATCAGGAAGATCCCGTCGTCGTTGATCATGAAGAAGGACGTCGCCTGCGCGTTGTCCGCGCTGCTGGCCGTCCGCGCCAGGATGTTCAGGAAGGGCGTTCCGAGTTCGGGGGCCCCGTTCGGCTTCGTCAGGGGGCCGTCGTGCGTCGTCGAGCCGGTGATGCCCGCGATGACGGTAACCAGGATCGCTTCTTCGAGTTTCGTCAGCGGCGCCGGCTCATTGTGGCTCACATGACCCACCGGACCTGCGTCGACCGAGAAGCCTCTCGGAATCCTGCGGGTGCGTCGCTCTGTCAGCGCCGAGAACAGGGGGTAGCTGAACAGATCCGCAAGCGCCGGATCCTGCGTCGCGGTCGCGCCGGACGGCTCATCGACGGTGGTCATGTGCACTCTCCTGATCAGTTGAAGCGATCGAGCTCGGCGGTGATGAGGGGGTAGACGTCGCGCGCGGCATCCTTCCCGATGAAGCAGTCCATGTGCGCGTACCCCGGAATCACGTGCCGGGTGTAGAACTCCGGACCGTTGCGCTCGCGCAGGAACTCGTACGTGAGGCGGCTGCCCTCGGGGACGAAGAGCCGATTGTGCTCGCCGTGGATGAACGAGATGGGCAGAGCGAGCCCGGTGACGTCGTCGAGGTAGTCGTGCTCGCCGTCGAGGCTCACCGCGTGGTCCTCGCGCATGATCTTCGTGATCTGCCGGAACGTCGTCATGTTCGCCACCCCGAAGGCCTCGTCGAGATGCGCGTGCGTCTCCTCGTTGAGGTGGTCGTGGTCGTAGACCTCGCCGTACATGAACATGACCCGCCGGCAGAACGGTCGCTCGCATTCCTCCTCGCCGGCCGGATACAGCGCCAGCGCCCTCTCGTACAGCTTGTCGAGCCACGACGGGTCGTCGTCCTCCTCGGTGGTGAGCGTGTCGATGCCGAGGGCCTTCATGACGCTGGCGGCGTAGATGCCGGAGCGGAACTCGTTCAGCGCGCCGCCGCGGGGGTGCAGCGTGACCTGCGAGGCCACGGCGGAGCGGACGCCCTGCAGACCCAGTCCCAGCGACATCAGCAGCGTGAGCGATCCGATGCAGTGGGCGACGACCTGCACCGACTCCGCGCCGGTGATCTCGCGGACCTTCGCGACGGCCGCCGGGTAGTCGTACTGCGCGATCGCGTCCAGCGAGAACTGCGTGCTCGCCGAGGCCAGATGCGGACTCGCGCGGTACTCGAAGATCCACACGTCGTACCCGTGCTCGTACAGGTACTCCGGGAAGTTCGTGTCGGTGGTGTCGAGCGTGTACGCCACCGCGGACGTCCCGAAGCCCGGCGTCAGGATGACGGGACCGCGCGTGCCTCCCTCGAACCGGGTCAGCCGCACGGTGACGTCGTCCTCGGTGACGATGTCGTACACCGTTGGTTCGCCGCACCGCAGCGGGCGCCGAACCCGCTCGGTCGTTCCGGGCGGGACCGAAGTCCCGGTTACTCCATCGCCCATGTCGACCCCCACCTGGTTGTCGTGCTCGCGTGCAGTGCCCCCGAGGCTCCCCGGCGCTCGGGTTGGGCTCAGCATATTGCAGGCACCCTCGCCGCGTCACCGGTCCGGCGCGACATCGCCGTCGACGCCACTAGACTGTGCGCATGGAACCGGGCCGGATGTCTCTCGCGACCGTCGTCGTCGCGGTCACCGGCACGCGAACGCTCGGCGCCTGAGCGGGCGGGACGCCAGCAGCGTCCGAAGCTGAGCACGAACCGCGCTCGCGCGCCGATCGCCGCGCGCGCGCCCGGGTAGCCTTGATCCGAGCCATCCCCAGGAGTTCCCTTGACTGACGTCGCCATCCCGTCGGACGTGTCCTACCCCGCCGACGGCTTCGCCCTCTTCCCCGACCGCTCCGTCGTCGCGCTGCGCGTGAACGGCGCGCTGAAGGACCTCGCCACCGTCGTCGATGAGACGGATGCCGTCGAGCCCGTCACCGTCGGCAGCGCCGACGGTCTGGACATCCTGCGCCACTCGACAGCGCACGTGCTCGCCCAGGCGGTGCAGCGCATCAGGCCCCAGGCCAACCTCGGCATCGGCCCGCCGATCCAGGACGGCTTCTACTACGACTTCGGCGTCGACGACCCCTTCACCCCCGACGACCTCAAAGCGGTCAAGAAGGAGATGGAGCGCATCGTCCGCGAAGGGCAGCGCTTCGTCCGCCGCGTCGTGACCGACGAAGAGGCTCGCGCCGAGCTGGTCGACGAGCCGTTCAAGCTCGAGCTGATCGGGCTGAAGAGCCCGGCGGCGGGCTCGGGCGGCGTCTCGAACGTCGAGGGCGCCTCGGTCGAGGTCGGCGCGGGAGAGCTGACGATCTACGACAACGTCAACCGCGACGGCGAGACGGTGTGGCGGGACCTCTGCCGCGGTCCCCACGTACCCGGCACCCGCATGATCGGCAACGGCTGGGACATCACGCGCGTCGCCGGCGCGTACTGGCGCGGCAGCGAGAAGAACCCCCAGCTCCAGCGCATCTACGGCACCGCGTGGCCGACGAAGGACGAGCTGCGCGCCTACAAGACCCGCCTCGAGGAGGCCGCCAAGCGCGACCACCGCAAGCTGGGCCTCGAACTGGACCTCTTCTCGTTCCCGGACGAGATCGGTCCCGGCCTGAGCGTGTTCCACCCCAAGGGCGGCATCATCCGCTACGAGATCGAGCGCTACATGCGCGAGCAGCTGCTCGCCAACGGCTACGACGTGGTCAACACGCCCCACATCACCAAGGGCGACCTGTTCATGACGAGCGGGCACCTGCAGTGGTACGCCGACGGCATGTACCCTCCGATGCACCTGGACGCCCTCCACGACGACGAGGGCAATGTCACGCGCCAGGGGCAGGACTACTACCTCAAGCCGATGAACTGCCCGTTCCACAACCTGATCTTCCGCTCGCGCGGCCGCAGCTACCGCGAGCTGCCGCTGCGCCTGAGCGAGTTCGGGTCGGTGTACCGCTACGAGAAGAGCGGCACGCTGTCGGGCCTGACCCGCGTGCGCGGCATGACGCAGGACGACACGCACATCTACGTCACGCCCGACCAGGTCAAGGACGAGCTCACCCGCAGCCTCGACTTCGTCCTCCAGACGCTGCGCGACTACGGCCTGAACGACTTCTACCTCGAGCTGTCCGACAAGGAGGAGGGCAACCCGAAGTTCATCGGCGCCGACGAACTGTGGGCCGACGCGACCCAGACGCTGCGCGAGGTGGCCGAGGCGTCGGGACTCGAGCTCGTGCCGGACCCGGGCGGAGCGGCGTTCTACGGTCCCAAGATCTCCGTGCAGGCGCGCGATGCGATCGGGCGGACGTGGCAGATGTCGACCATCCAGCTGGACTTCAACCAGCCGGAGCGCTTCGAGCTCGAGTACACCGGCCCCGACGGCGCGAAGCACCGTCCCGTGATGATCCACCGCGCGCTCTTCGGCTCGATCGAGCGCTTCTTCGCGATCCTCGTGGAGCACTACGCGGGCGCCTTCCCGGTGTGGCTCGCGCCCGTGCAGGTCGTGGGCATCCCCGTCGCGGAGGAGTACGCGGACTACCTGGACGACATCGTCGCCCGCCTCCGCGCCAGCGGCGTGCGCGCCGAGGTCGACCACTCCGACGACCGCATGCAGAAGAAGATCCGCACCCACACGACCCAGAAGGTGCCGATCCAGCTGATCGCGGGGGAGCAGGACCGCTCGGGCGGCACCGTGTCGTTCCGCTTCCGCGACGGGACGCAGACCAACGGCGTCCCCGTCGACGACGCGATCGCGCTGATCCTCGGCGCGATCGAGGGCAAGGCCCTGGTCGACACGGCCGAGGACCTGGCGTGACCAGCCCGCAGGGCTCCGCCGGCGCCCCCGGCGACGGGGTCCGGGGGGAGCCGGGACTCGCCGACGCGGCCTCGTTCGCCGGTGTGCCCGACGAGTTCCAGCGCCTGTGGACGCCGCACCGCATGGCCTACATCCGCGCCGGCGCGGACGCGATGCGGGCGGACTGCCCGTTCTGCGCGGCACCGGGCAAGGACGATCCCGACGGTCTGATCGTGCACCGGGGGAGCACCGCCTACGTGCTGCTGAACCTGTTCCCCTACAACTCCGGCCACCTGCTGGTGTGCCCGTACCGTCACATCGCGACGTACGACCAGGCCACGGACGAAGAGGTCGCCGAGATCGGCGCGCTCACCCAGACGGCGATGCGCGTGCTGCGGCAGGTGTCGCGGTGCGAGGGCTTCAACATCGGGATGAACCAGGGGGCCGTGGCCGGTGCGGGCGTCGACGAGCACCTGCACCAGCACGTCGTGCCGCGCTGGGGCTCCGACGCGAACTTCTTCCCGATCATCGCCCGGACCAAGGCACTGCCGCAGCTGCTCGGCGAAGTGCGCGAGGCCGTCGCGCACGCCTGGCCGAGCGACTGACGCCGCGCACGCCCTCCTCGGAACAGGAGATCTCGCAGACACAGGAGACATGTCCGCGAGATCACCTGTTCTCGCGAGATCACCTGCTGCGGCGCGGCGGCGCCGCGACCATCCGGCTCAGCGGACCTTCGTCACGGCGAACTGCATGCGCGGGTGGGCGTAGGCCTCCTGCGACTCCACCAGCTGCAGCTCGCGCTCGCCCGACTCGTGGGTGCGTGCGAGGAGGTCGAACACGCTCGAGGTCGTGCGGGCGAGCGCGTCGGCGGCATCGCCGGTCGCACGGTAGTGCGCCGTGAAGAGCGCGGCCGTGACGTCGCCGGATCCGTTCGCCTTCATGGGGATGTGCGGGGTCTGCACGATCCAGGCCCCGTCGCCGGTCACAGCGAGCATCTCGATCGTGCCCTCCGGGCGGTCGGGACGCTCGACGCTCGTGACCAGCACGGTCGACGGGCCCATGTCGCGCGCGCGGTCGGCCGCGGCGAGCGTGGACTCCAGATCGTCCGGCTCGGTGCCGGTGAGGAATCCGAGCTCGAACTGGTTCGGCGTGATGATGTCGGCCGCGGGGACGACGCGCTCGCGCAGCAGCACCGGGATGGCCGGGGCGACGAAGCATCCGCTCTTGGCGTTGCCCATGACCGGGTCGCACGCGTACACCGCGTCGGGGTTGGCCTGCTTGACGCGCGAGACCGCGTCGAGGATGACGTCGCCGATGCCCTCGCCGCCCTGGTAGCCGCTGAGGACGACGTCGATCTGCGACAGCACGCCGCGGTCCTCGATGCCCTGGATGACGTCCCGCACGTCGTCCGGCGCGATGAGCGGCCCGCGCCACGCGCCGTAGCCGGTGTGGTTCGAGAAGTTGACGGTGTAGACCGGCAGCACCTCCACTCCGATGCGCTGCAGCGGGAACACGGCGGCGGAGTTGCCGACGTGGCCGTAGGCGACGGCGGACTGGATGGAGAGGATCTTCATCGGACGATCATCGCATCCCGGTGAGCTCGGCCCCGCCATCGGTGCGCGACGGCGCTCCGGCGGCGGTGTCGACGGCCGCCGCGAGATCGTCGGCGAGCCGCTCGAGGTCGCGGTCGTCGAGGTCGTGCACCGTCAGACGCAGGCGCCGACGGGCGTCGTCGCCCGCGAGCTGGAACTCATCGCCCCCGCGCGCCAGCCAGCCGCGCCGCATCAGCAGCGGCGTGACGTCGCGCGCCGCGACCGGCAGCCCGACCCACACGTTCAGGCCGTCGCCGTCGGCGACCTCGAGCCCGCGCGCACGGAGCATCCGCGCGAAGGCCGCATTGCGTTCGGCGTAGTGCGTGCCGGCCGCCTCGATGCGCGCGAGCACGTCGGGGTCGCTCATGAGCGCGTGCGTGAGGCGCTGGAGCAGGTGGCTGACCCACGTCGTGCCGGGTGTGAGGCGCATCGCGAGGCGGTCGGCCGTCTCGGGATCGGATGCCGTGACGGCCAGGCACATGTCGGGGCCGAGGAACTTCGACACCGAGCGCACGCGCGCCCAGCGGCGGTGCGCCGGACCGATGATCGAGTGGAAGGGCCGCTGCGACAGCGCCGAGAAGTGGTCGTCCTCGATGACGAGCACGT
The DNA here is from genome assembly GCA_029319145.1 of Microbacter sp. GSS18. Lineage (NCBI taxonomy): Bacteria > Pseudomonadati > Bacteroidota > Bacteroidia > Bacteroidales > Porphyromonadaceae > Microbacter > Microbacter sp. GSS18. The sequence continues at coordinate 1,063,331 of CP119753.1, forward strand.
ACGGATGCTCCGCCAGCAGGTCCCGCAGGGCGGCCCCCCGCTCTGCCGACAGGCACGCTCCCGTCGGGTTCTGGGCGCGCGGCGTGCAGACGACGGCGCGGACGCCCTCCTCGAGCGCGGCGCGCAGCCCCGCGACGGTCATCCCCTCGTCGTCGACGGGCACGGCCACCGGGCGATAGCCCGCGAGGCGCACGGTGTGGATGCTCGACAGGAAGCACGGATCCTCGAGCGCCACGGCGTCCTCGCGCGTGAGCGACTGGCCGAGCAGTCGCTCGACGGCGTCGGCGGCGCCGCTGGTGACGGTCAGCCGTGCGGCGTCCTCGTGCGCGGGGCCCGAACCCATCCAGGTGCGCGCCCATTCCTCCAGTCCCGGGTCGATGACGGGCTCGCCGTACAGGACCGGGCGCCCGACGATGCCCGCCAGCGCGCTGGAGGGGTCGGGGATGAGCGAAGGGTCGGGGTTGCCGGTGCCGATGTCGCGGAGCACGCTGTCGGGCGCGTAGCCCTCCTGCGCGACCGGGGCCCGGTCGGCGACGCGCGTGCCGCCGCGGCCGAGCGTCACCAGGACGCCGGCCTGCGTGAGGTGCCGGTAGGCGGCGACGGCGGTGTTGCGGTTGACGCCGAGGCTCTCCGCGAGAGCCCGCACCGAGGGCAGCGCGTCGCCGGGCCGCAGATCACCGCGCTCGATGATCTCGCGCAGACTGTCGGCGATCTCCGACGCTGATCCGCCGCGGATGTGAACCTCCATGACGCGCCTGCCTTTCCGCACTCCGTCGGGGGTGCGAGACCATGCTATCTTTTGGCCTAGGCCAAAACCGCGATTGTTCGCGCCAGTGTGTGCGACACCGTCCCCGAAGGAAGAACCCGTGAGCACAGCCGAGACCGGATCGAGCCGCGTCAAGCGCGGCCTCGCCGAGATGCTGAAGGGCGGCGTGATCATGGACGTCGTCACCGCCGAGCAGGCGAAGATCGCCGAGGACGCCGGCGCCGTCGCCGTCATGGCGCTCGAGCGCGTTCCCGCCGACATCCGCGCCCAGGGCGGCGTCGCGCGCATGAGCGACCCCGACCTCATCGACGACATCATCGCGTCGGTCTCGATCCCGGTCATGGCCAAGGCCCGCATCGGGCACTTCGTCGAGGCTCAGGTGCTCCAGGAGCTCGGCGTCGACTACATCGACGAGTCCGAGGTCCTCTCGCCCGCCGACTACGTCAACCACATCGACAAGTGGGGCTACACCGTGCCGTTCGTGTGCGGCGCCACCAACCTCGGCGAGGCGCTGCGCCGCATCAACGAGGGCGCGGCGATGATCCGCTCCAAGGGCGAGGCCGGCACCGGCGACGTCTCCGAGGCCACGAAGCACATCCGCAAGATCACGAGCGAGATCAACGTGCTGCGCTCGATGACCAAGGACGAGCTGTACGTCGCCGCCAAGGAGCTGCAGGCGCCCTACGAGCTGGTCGCCGAGATCGCCGAGACCGGCAAGCTCCCCGTCGTGCTGTTCGTCGCCGGCGGCGTGGCCACGCCCGCGGATGCCGCCATGATGATGCAGCTGGGCGCGGACGGCGTGTTCGTCGGTTCGGGCATCTTCAAGTCCGGCAACCCCGCCGAGCGCGCCGCGGCCATCGTCAAGGCGACGACGTTCTACGACGACGCCAAGGTCGTCGCGGACGTCTCCCGCGGCCTCGGCGACGCCATGGTGGGCATCAACGTCGCCGACCTCCCTGCTCCGCACCGCCTCGCCGAGCGCGGCTGGTAGCGGCGTCTATGGCGACCCGCCCCCGCGTCGGCGTCCTCGCCCTCCAGGGCGACGTCCGTGAGCACCTCCGCGTGCTCACGGACCTGGGCGCCGACGCCCAGCCCGTGCGCCGCCCGTCGGAGATCGCCCAGATCGACGGTCTCGTGCTCCCCGGCGGGGAGTCGAGCGTCATCGACAAGCTGTCGCGCGCGTTCGGCATGCAGCAGCCGATCCGCGACGCGATCGCCGCCGGGCTCCCCGTGTACGGCACATGCGCCGGCCTGATCCTCCTGGCAGACCGCATCGTCGACGGCATCGCCGGTCAGCAGACGTTCGGCGGCATCGACGCCACGGTGCGCCGCAACGCCTTCGGCAGTCAGGTCGACTCGTTCGAGACCGACCTGGACGTCCCGGTGCTCGGCGATCCGCCCGTCCACGCGGTGTTCATCCGCGCGCCGCTCGTCGAGACGGCGGGCCCGGATGCCGAGCCGCTGGCCGTCCTCGACGACGGTCGCGTCGTCGCGGTGCGGCAGGGGAACCTCCTGGGCACCTCGTTCCATCCCGAGGTCACGGGGGAGCACCGATTCCACGCGCTCTTCCTCGACACGGTGCGCTCGGTCTGAGACGCGTCCCGTCGGCCGGTAGATTCGGTGCATGACGATCAACGACTGGTGGCGTGATCGGCCCGAAGAGCGCTATTGGATGATCGCCCCCTCCCGCGGCATCGTGGGCGATGCTCTCATGGCACCCGTCGCCGCGGATGACCGGCGCTTCGAGTGGTCCCACGAGATGGTCGGGTTCACCGAGCCCGGAGACACGCTGTTCGTGTGGGATCGCACGCTCCCGGTCCCCGGCATCGGCGCATGGGGCCGCATCCTCGGCCCGCTGACGCAGACGACCGCGACGCGCCGCGGCGAAGAGGTGCTCCAGTGGCGGATGCCGGTGAGCGACACGCTGCGGCTCGCCTCGCCCATCACGCTGCCGGCCCTGAGGCGGATCGGCAACGAGATCGTCGCGATCCGCGACGACGTCGAGGCGCTCACCGACGGGCCGGTGTACTTCCCCTTCATCGGATCGCCCGACACGCTCGCCCCCGCCCCGGCGTACATCGCCAAGCTCCCGCGCGACCTGGTGGCGCTGCTGTCGTCGCGCTTCGGCTTCGAGTTCGCCCTCTGACGGCGAATAGACTGGAACGCATGTCCGGACACTCCAAGTGGGCCACGACGAAGCACAAGAAGGCCGTCATCGACGCGCGCCGTGCCAAGTCGTGGGCCAAGCTCATCAAGAACATCGAAGTGGCTGCGAAGCTCGGCGGCCCCGATCTCGCGGGCAACCCGACCCTCTACGACGCCGTGCTCAAGGCGAAGAAGACGTCGGTCCCGAAGGACAACATCGACCGCGCCATCAAGCGCGGTGCGGGCATCGGCGGCGAAGCCGTCGAGTACACCTCGATCATGTACGAGGGCTACGGCCCCAACGGGGTGGCGCTCATGATCGAGTGTCTGACCGACAACAAGAACCGCGCCGCGGCCGAAGTGCGCACCGCCCTCACCCGCAACGGCGGCACGCTCGCCGACCCCGGCAGCGTCGCCTACAACTTCACGCGCAAGGGCGTCATCGTCGTGTCGGGCGAGGAGACCACCGAGGACGACGTCATGCTGGCCGTCCTCGAGGCGGGCGCCGAAGAGGTCGAGCCGCACGCGCAGGGCTTCGAGGTCATCACCGAGGCGACCGATCTGGTCGGGGTGCGCACCGCCCTGCAGGACGCCGGCATCGACTACGAGTCCGCCGACGTGGAGTTCGTGCCGAACCTCAAGGTCGAGATCGACGCCGACACCGCGCGCAAGATCTTCCGTCTGATCGACGCGCTCGAGGACAGCGACGACGTGCAGAACGTCTTCAGCAACTTCGACCTCTCGCCCGAGGTCCAGGCCGAACTCGAGGACGACGGCGACGAGTGACCCTGCGCGGGCGCGCCTTCACCGGCGGGCCCGCGCGTCCGCCTAGCGTGAAGTGGTGAGTTCCTCCCGCGACGGCATCCAGCGTGTGCTCGGCATCGACCCGGGCCTGACCCGGTGCGGTGTGGGGGTCGTCGACGTCCGCCCCGACCGCACCGCGACGCTCGTGCACGTCGGCGTCGTGCGCTCGGCTCCGGACGCCCCGATCGAAGACCGCCTCGCGGCCATCGCGCGTGGGATCCGCGATGTCGCGGATCTCCACGCCCCCGACGTGGTCGCCGTCGAGCGCGTGTTCGCGCAGCACAACCGCCGAAGCGTCATGGGCACGGCGCAGGCCAGCGGCGTGGCCCTCCTCGTCGCGGGCGAACGCGGGATCCCCGCCGCCACGCACACACCCAGCGAGGTCAAGGCGGCCATCACCGGCTACGGCTCGGCCGACAAGCGCCAGGTGCAGACCATGGTCGCGCGCATCCTTCGACTGGACACGCTGCCGTCCCCGGCCGACGCGGCCGACGCTCTGGCGCTCGCCCTCTGCCACGCGTGGCGCGGGCGCGGTGCCCAGGCGCCGACGGGGGTGGCGCTCACGCCCGCCCAGCGCGCGTGGGCCCAGGCCGAGCGCGGCGTGGGGCGCTGAGCGTGTCGCTCGAACAAACATCCGAAGCGGGCCGTAGGCTCGCAGCATGATCTCGTCAGTCCGAGGCGCCGTCCTCCACCTCGAATCCGACGCCGTCGTCGTCGACGTCGGGGGAGTGGGCCTGTCCGTCGCCGTCCCGCCGCAGATCGCCCGCAGCGCGCATGTCGGCGACCAGATCACGCTGCACACGAGCCTCATCGTGCGCGAGGACGCGCTGTCGCTGTACGGCTTCGAGGAGCGCGGACAGCTGACGGTGTTCTCGCTGCTGCTGGGGGTGACCGGCGTCGGGCCGAAGTCGGCGCTCGGCGTGCTGTCGTCCCTCACGGTCGGCCAGATCGCCGACGCGGTCGCCGCCGACGACGATGCGCCCTTCCGCCGCGTGTCGGGCATCGGGCCGAAGACGGCCAAGCTCATCGTCGTGCAGCTGGCGGGCAAGCTCCCCTCGGCCGGCCCCTCGGCCACGGCTTCGGCCGCCACCGGAGCGGGGTCCGACGTGTCGTCGCAGGTCGTCGTGGCCCTCACGGGTCTCGGCTGGACCGAGCGCGTCGCCGCTGAGGCCGTCGCCGGCGTCGCCGAGGGCGCGTCGCCGGTGGATCGCGCATCGGTTCAGGCGCTGCTGCGGCTGACGCTCGCGGAGCTCGGACCGGCCCGCAAGGAGACCGTCGGTGGCTGACGCGCGCGAGGTCGGCGACGCCGTCGACGACACCGAGCTCGCGATCGAGGGAGCCCTGCGTCCGACCTCTCTGACCGACTTCGTCGGCCAGCAGAAGGTGCGCGGCCAGCTGCAGCTCCTGCTCGACGCGGCCCGCATCCAGCAGCGGCCGGCGGACCACATCCTGCTGTCCGGCCCGCCAGGGCTCGGGAAGACGACGCTGGCGATGATCGTGGCGCACGAGAGCGAGCGTCCGCTGCGCCTGTCGAGCGGTCCCGCCATCCAGCACGCCGGGGACCTCGCCGCGCTGCTGTCGAGCCTGACACCCGGAGAGGTGCTGTTCATCGACGAGGTGCATCGCATGGCGCGCTCGGCCGAGGAGATGCTGTATCTCGCGATGGAGGACTTCCGCATCGACATCATGGTCGGCAAGGGCGCGGGAGCCACGAGCATCCCGCTCGATCTGGCGCCCTTCACGCTGGTGGGAGCCACGACGCGGTCGGGCCTGCTGCCGAATCCTCTGCGCGACCGGTTCGGCTTCACCGCGCACCTCGAGTACTACGAGCCCGTCGAACTCGAGCGCGTGATCGAGCGGTCTGCCGCGATGCTGGGCGTGAAGGTCCCACCCGACGCACGCGCCGAGATCGCCCGGCGCTCCCGCGGCACGCCCCGCATCGCCAATCGGCTGCTGCGGCGCGTGCGCGACTATCTCATCGTGCACGGCGACGGTCATGCGGCCGACACCGCCGACGTGGACGCGGCCCTGGATCTGTACGACGTGGACGCCATCGGCCTCGATCGGCTCGATCGCGCGGTCCTGGACGCGCTGGTGCGCCGCTTCCGCGGCGGCCCCGTCGGACTCGGAACCCTGGCGGTCACCGTCGGCGAGGAGGCGGAGACGATCGAGTCCGTGGTCGAGCCCTACCTCGTGCGCATCGGATTCATGGGGCGCACGCCCCGTGGGCGGATCGCCACGCGCGACGCCTACCGGCACCTCGGCGCACCCGTCGCCGACTCGGTGCTGGAACTCGATGACCTATAATCGCTGGAGGCCTTCGCCTGAACACCTCCCTCCCCGGCAGCGCCGCTCTGGCGCGGGCCGCACCCGAAAGGCGCCAACTCTTCCATGAGCTTCGAGGAATTCATCGGCCAGTACGGCCTCATCGTCCTGCTGGCCGGACTTCTGGTCTTCATGTTCTGGAGCTCGCGCCGGCGCATGCAGAAGCAGAAGCACGAGCAGGAGGAGCGCGCGCGCCAGACCGTCCCCGGGGCGGAGGTCCTGATGCAGGGCGGGCTGTACGGCACGATCGTCAGCTACGACGCCGACAACCTCGATCAGCCGGCACTCGTGGAGATCGCGCCCGGCGTCGAGATCAAGGTGCACAGCCAGGCCATCCTGCGCGTGGTCGGCCCCAACCCCGTCGACGAGGCCGAGGAGATCGCGGACGACGCCTCGGACGCCGACGCGGACGACAAGCCGAACGCCTGAACAACCGCCCATTCGGGCACCGGAAAGAGCTGACCTGTGGCGACCCCTACCCCCGTCCGGCGCGCCTGGCGCGCACTGACCGGACTCCTCGTGATCACCGCCGTGCTGTTCGGCATCAACGCCCTGGGCGTGTATGTCTTCCAGCAGAGTTCGTGGGCGCCGTCTCTGGCCCTCGACCTGCAGGGCGGCACGCAGATCATCCTCGAGGCGCAGACCGAAGGCGCGGCTCCGTCGACGGACCAGATGAACCAGGCCGTGACGATCATCCGGCAGCGCGTGGACGCGTCGGGCGTCGGCGAGGCCGACGTCACCACCGAGGGCGGCAACAACATCGTGGTGCAGATCCCCGGTGAGGCCGACGAGGCGACGCGCGAGCGCATCGAGGCGTCCGCCCAGCTGCAGCTGCGCGCAGTGCTGTACGCCGGGCAGCCCGCGAACACGTTCGTCGGCGAGGACGGGATGGAGACGCCGTATCCGTCGCCCGACCCCACGCTCAATGCGACGCCGACCACGGAGCCGACCGACGGCAGCGATCAGGCGTGGATCACGGACGCGCTGTTCGCCGAGTACCTGGCGTACGACTGCGCCGACCCGGCCAACGATCCCGCCGGCGCCCCGGCCGACGAGCCGCTGATCACGTGCGAGGCCGACGGCTCGGTCAAGTACATCCTCGGCCCGGTCGAGCTGGACGGCTCGTCGATCTCGGACGCGACGTTCGGACTCCAGCAGACCAACGGCGTGTGGGCCGTCAACCTGACCTTCGACTCCGAAGGCACCCAGATCTTCGGCGAGATCAGCCAGCGCCTGTACGGCGCCACGCCGCCGCTGAACCAGTTCGCGTTCGTGCTCGACGGCTCGGTGCTGTCGGCGCCGTCGATGAACGGCGTCATCCTCGACGGCCGACCCAGCATCACCGGCTCCTTCACGCAGGAGACCGCGCAGGTCCTGGCCGACCAGCTGAAGTACGGCGCGCTGCCGCTGAGCTTCGAGGTCGTCAGCTCCGACACGATCTCGGCGACCCTCGGCTCGCAGCAGCTTCAGATCGGCCTCATCGCCGGCCTCATCGGCCTCGCGCTCGTGGCGGTGTACTCGCTCGTGGTCTACCGGGCGCTGGGCACGGTGATCATCGCGTCGCTCGGCGTCATGGCGGTGCTGACCTACGTGGTCATCTGCATCCTCGCGTGGCGCATGGGCTTCCGCCTGTCACTGGCCGGCGTCGCCGGTCTGATCGTGGCCATCGGCTTCACGGCGGACTCGTTCATCGTGTACTTCGAGCGCATCCGCGACGAGCTTCGCGACGGGAAGTCGATCACGAGCGCCGTCGAGGACGGCTGGGCGCGAGCGAAGCGCACGATCTACATCTCCAAGTCGATCAACATCCTCGCCGCCGTCGTGCTCTACATCCTCGCGGACGCCACGGTGAAGGGCTTCGCGTTCACGCTGGGCCTCACGACGGCGATCGACATCATGATCTTCATCATCTTCACGCACCCGGTGATGCAGCTGCTCGCGCGCACGCGCTTCTTCGGCTCCGGCCACCCGCTGTCGGGGCTGGACCCCGACGCGCTCGGCGCCGTCTACCGCGGTCGTGCGCAGTTCCGCGCGCCGGCCGAGGCCACCGCCAAGGGCCGATCCGCCCGGGCGCGCGGCGAGGCGCAGCGACGCCAGACCATCGCCGAGCGCAAGCAGGCGCAGGAGCTGGCGGCGTCCCGCCCGTCGACCGGCAAACCGGGAAGCACGACCCAGGAGGGGGAGCGCTGATGGGCGCCATGAGCCGCTTCGGCAACGACCTGTACTCCGGCAAGATCTCATTCCCGTTCGTCGGACGCCGGCGACTGTGGTTCATCATCGCCGCCGTCCTGGTGATCGGGTCGGTGCTGGTGCCGCTCGTGCGGCCGATCCAGTTCTCGATCGAGTTCACCGGGGGCTCCCAGTTCACGGTGACCGGGCTCAGCAGCCCCGACCAGTCGCTGGCTACCGACGCGGTGCAGTCGGTCGTGCCGAACGCCGACACGCGGGTGACGACCGTCGGCGACTCGGCCGTCCGCGTCCAGACCGACCAGATGACCGACGCCGAGACCCGCGAGGTGAGTGCGTCGCTGGCCGACGTGTACGACGTGCCGACCTCCGAGGTCACGTCGTCGTTCATCGGCCCCAGCTGGGGAGCCGATGTGACGCGGCAGTCGCTGTGGGGCCTGGCGATCTTCCTCGCCCTGACGTTCATCATCCTGGCGCTGTACTTCCGCACCTGGAAGATGTCGGCGGCGGCGATCATCGGCCTGGTCGACGTGCTGATCATCACGGTCGGCGTGTACGCCCTCGCCGGGTTCCCGATCTCGCCCGCAGCGGTCATCGGATTCCTGACGATCCTGGCGTACTCGCTGTACGACACGACGGTCGTCTTCGACAAGATCCGCGAGAACACGGCCGAGGACGGCGAGATATCGGGGCGGACGTTCGGCGAGTCGGTCAACCTCGCCGTCAACCAGACCCTGGTGCGCTCGATCAACACGACGGTCGTGGCGATCCTGCCGGTCGGCGCGATCCTGTTCATCGGAGCATTCTGGCTCGGTGCTCAGACGCTCAGCGACATCTCGCTCGCGATCTTCGTGGGCATCATCGTCGCGGCCTATTCGACGCTGTTCGTCGCCGCGCCCCTGTACTCGCTGTTCCGCGAGCGCGAGCCCGGCATCCAGACCCGGAACGCGCGGGTGCTCGAATCCCGGGAGCGGGCGGGCCAGCCGGTCTGACCCGCCCCGTACGGGGCGTACGATGGTCTGATCCGGGAGGGGGTATCGCACATGTCCGAAACGGTTCCTCCCGGGCCGACCTCGCTGCGTCGTCTGGTCCCGCGCATCTTCTCGCGCTCGGCCCGGCGAGACGATGTCGAGCAGCTGCTGCGCACCGTGCGCACGCATCACCCGCGCGGCGACCTCGCGATCGTCGAGCGCGCCTACAAGACCGCCGAACAGGCGCACGCGGGGCAGACCCGGCGCAGCGGCGAGCCGTACATCACGCATCCCCTCGCCGTCTCGCAGATCCTCGCCGATCTCGGGCTCGGTCCACGCGCGATCGCCGCGGCGCTGCTGCATGACACCGTCGAGGACACGTCCTACAGCCTCGATCAGCTGACGGCGGACTTCGGCGACGAGGTCGCCATGCTCGTCGACGGCGTGACCAAGCTCGACAAGGTCAAGTACGGCGAGAGCGCGCAGGCCGAGACGGTGCGCAAGATGATCGTCGCGATGTCCAAGGACATCCGCGTGCTGCTGATCAAGCTCGCCGACCGCCTGCACAACGCCCGCACGTGGGGCTTCGTTCCGGCCGAGAGCGCCAAGCGCAAGGCGACCGAGACACTCGAGATCTACGCGCCGCTCGCGCACCGGCTCGGCATCCAGACGATCAAGTCCGAGCTCGAGGACCTGTCGTTCGCCGTGCTCCACCCCAAGCTCTTCGCCGAGATCGAGAGCCTGGTCAAGCAGCGCACGCCGCAGCGCGAGCAGTACGTGCAGAACGTCATCGACGCCGTCGACGCCGACCTGCGCGAGCTGCGCATCCGCGGTCGCGTCATGGGCCGTCCGAAGCAGCTGTACTCGGTGTACCAGAAGATGATCGTCCGCGGCCGCGAGTTCGACGACATCTACGACCTCATCGGCATCCGCATCATCGTCGGCAGCGTCCGCGACTGCTACGCGGTGCTCGGGTCGATCCACGCACGGTGGACGCCGCTGCCCGGGCGTTTCAAGGACTACATCGCGACGCCGAAGTTCAACCTGTACCAGTCGCTGCACACGACGGTCATCGGTCCCGGCGGGCGCACCGTCGAGATCCAGATCCGCACGCACGAGATGCACCAGCAGGCCGAGTACGGCGTCGCGGCGCACTGGAAGTACAAGGAGCAGATGGCCGGCGGCAAGTCCGACTCCAAGGCCATCGACACCGACATGGCGTGGCTCGCGCACATCTCGGACTGGCAGGCCGAGACCGCCGACCCCGGCGAGTTCCTCGATTCGCTGCGGTTCGAGATCGGCGCGAAGGAGGTCTACGTCTTCACGCCCAAGGGCAAGGTCATCGGCCTTCCCGCGGGGGCCACGCCGGTGGACTTCGCCTACGCGGTGCACACCGAGGTCGGACACCGCACCATGGGCGCCAAGGTCAACGGCCGCCTGGTGCCGCTGGAGTCCGAGCTCAAGAGCGGCGACGTCGTCGAGGTCTTCACCTCGAAGAATCCGGATGCCGGCCCGAGCCAGGACTGGCTGGGCTTCGTGAAATCGACCCGCGCGCGCAACAAGATCCGCGGCTGGTTCACCAAGGAGCGTCGCGAAGAGGCGATCGAGCAGGGCAAGGACGCCATCGCGCGTGCCATGCGCCGCCAGAACCTACCCCTGCAGCGCCTCATGAGCCAGGACTCCTTCAGCGAGGTGGCCCACGAGCTGCGCTACGAGGACGTCTCGGCGCTGTACGCGGCAATCGGCGAAGGCCATGTGTCGACGCAGTCGGTGATCGAGAAGGTCACGGCGCTCGTGCGCGCGAGCGAGACCGCCACCGGGCCGATCGACCTGCCCGAGGTCGGGCGCTCGCGTGCCCCGCGCGGCGGCGATTCCGGGGTCCTGGTGCGGGGCGCCCCCGACATCCTGGTCAAGCTCGCCAAGTGCTGCACGCCCGTGCCCGGAGACGAGATCATGGGCTTCGTCACGCGCGGCAGCGGAGTGTCGGTGCACCGTTCGGACTGCACCAACGTGAAGTCGCTCATGCAGGACCCGCAGCGACTCATCGAGGTCGAGTGGGCTCCGACGAGCAAGAGCGTGTTCCTGGTGCAGATCCAGGTCGAGGCCCTCGACCGCTCGAGGCTCCTCAGCGACGTGACGCGGGTCCTCAGCGAGCACCACGTCAACATCCTGTCGGCCACCGTCACCACCTCGAACGACCGCCTCGCGATCAGCAAGTTCGTCTTCGAGATGGGCGACATCGTGCACCTGGATCGCGTGCTCAACGCGGTCCGCCGCATCGACGCGGTCTACGACGTGTACCGCGTGACCTCGTCCTGACCGCCCGCGGCGGTGGCCGTGAGTTCGCGCAGCAGCATGACCGCCGCGCGCTTGCGGGGGAACGGTCCCGATGCCGTGACGCGCGCGAGCGCCTCGCCGGCCAGGCGCGGCTCCGAGCGGGCCATGCGCAGCGCCGCTTCGGCGTGCGCGGGGTCGGGGGTGCGCGCGAGGTCGACGATCGTGCGCATCGGCGACGTCACGTGCACCCCGCCCACCATCACGAGGTCGTGAGGCGGGATCGCGGGGTCGCGGTAGACGAACCGGCGATCGAACGACGCGTGCAGGCGGTGGGGGACGGCCCGCTGGACGGTGTGACGGGCGGGCGGGCCGTCGAGGGCGCCGTGGATCCAGGCCGCGCTCAGGTGGGACGCCGCACGTGCGTCACCGAGCAGGCGGACGAGGGAGCCTGCGCGCAGGGCCGCCGTCTCGACGGCGTCGGCCGGGATGTACGCCTCGCCGAGCTCGACGAGCAGCCCGTCCAGCCGCGCCGCGGCGAGCTCCGCGGTCGAGAGCCGGTCTTCGGCGAAGAAGAGGAAAGGCGACGACATGTCGGCAGTGTGCCGCATGCGCCCCGGCTCCGCCGCGGGTGCCGCGGAGTCTGTGGAAACCTCGCGGACTCAGCCGCCCAGCGCGCGCAGCCAGGCCTTGCGCGCCTCGAGCGCCTCCTTCGCCGCCGCGATCGCCTTCTTGTCACCGCGCCCCTCGGCCTCGACGAGCTCCTGCTCGAGCTTGTCGATGGCGTCGGTCAGCTGCCGCGTCATGTCGTTGGCGCGCGCCTTGGTCTCGGGATCGTTGCGCTTCCAGTCCGCGTCCTCCCGGGAGCGCAGCGCATTCTCGATCTTGCGCAGATCGTCGTCGAGCGAGCGCTCCACGTCGCGCGGGAAGATCCGGCCGACGTCGTCCCATTGACGCTGGATCGCGGTCAGCTGCGAACGAGCCGCCGTGAGGTCCTTCACATCGGCGATGCCGCGCGCCTGCTCGAGCAGGCCCTTGCGGATCTCGATCTTCTCGCGGGACGCCTCGGCGTCGGCGGCCTCGCGCGCGGTGCGCGCGGAGTAGAGGGCGTCGCCGGCGGTCTTGAAGCGCGCCCACAGTGCGTCGTCGGCCTTCTTGCCGGCGCGGCCGGCGGCCTTCCACTGCTCGAGCAGATCGCGGTAGGCGCCGATGCCGTCCTCGCCCTGCGGAGCCAGCGCCTCGGCCCGCTCGACCAGGCGCGTCTTGCGGTCGCGCACGACCTTGTGCTGCTCGTCGAGCTGCGCGTAGAACTCCCGGCGATTCTTGTCGAGGATGCCGCGCGCATCGCGGAATCGCTTCCACAGCGCCTGCCCGGTCGAGCGGGGCAGGCGCGGCCCGTTCTGCTGGTGCGCCTGCCACTGGTCGAACAGGGCCGACATCTCGGCAGACGCCTGCTTCCACTGCACGGTCTCGGGGTCGCGGGCGGCGAGGGCCTCGGCCTTCTCGACCAGCGCGGTGCGCTCGCGCACCGCCTCGTCGACGGCCTCGCGTGCTGCGGCGGCCTCGGTCTCGCTCTCGGCCTCGAGCATCGAGGTCAGTGCGGTGATGCGGGCCAGCAGCGCCTCGAGATCGCCCACGGCGGCGGCTCCCGTCACCTTGTCGGCGACGGCGCGCGACGCCTTGCGCAGGTCTGCCGCGGACGCGCCGCCACGACGGTGCCGCACCTCGAGGAGTCCGACCTCGCCGGCGAGATCGGCGTACTTCCGCTCGAAATACGCCAGGGCCTCTTCCGGGGACCCGTCGGGGTATTGACCCACGACGCGCCAGCCGGACGCTTCGCGCACCGAGACGGTGCCGTCGTCGTCGACGCGGCCCCAGGGCTCGTCGGTGGTGGACTCGGGAGTGGTTTCTGCGTCGGCAGTCACGGATTGCACCTCATCGCGGCTCTCGCCGCCTGTGGGGGGTTGGACGGGGCCAAGCCTAGTACGCCGCGTGCGGATCGACCGCGGTCGCGACGGGGATCAGGGCTCGGGTGTGGGCGTCGGGGATGCGGATGCCGTGGGCGTCGGGGATGCGGATGCCGTGGGCGCGGGCGAACCCGACGCCGAGGGGGACGGGGTCGACGTAGGTGTCGTCGTCGGGAGGGGGGCGACGGTGGCCGAGGGCTCCGCGCCGGTGCCGGCCGGTCCGACGGTGAAGTAGGCGACCTGCACGGCTCCGATCCCGATGACGATCAGCCCGCCGGCGACGCAGGCGATGACGTTGTCCCGCGTGCGACGACGCGCGAGGCCCGCGTGGAAGTCGCGCCGCGCCTGGTACAGCCGCGTGCGCTCCCGCGCGGCGCGCGCGGCCGGATCCTTGCCTGCCTTCGACACGGCACCCCCTTCGACCCGGGCGGCTCCCGGGCGGGTCGATCCTAGATCGACCCGAGAGCCGGGCCCAAACCGCACTCTCGGGTCGCGGGGCGCGGCTAGCCTGGATGGCGTGACGACACCGAGCGCGCTGTTCGCGGGCCAGACCCCGCTCGCCGTGCGCATGCGTCCCACGTCGCTCGACGAGGTGGCCGGGCAGGCGCACCTCCTGCGTCGCGGCTCGCCGCTGGTCGCGCTGGCGGATGCCGATGCACGCACCACCGCGACCTCGGTGATCCTGTGGGGTCCGCCGGGCACCGGCAAGACGACTCTCGCGCAGGCGATCGCCCGATCGTCGGGGCGGCGCTTCGTCGAACTGTCGGCCATCACGGCGGGCGTGCGCGATGTGCGCGAGGTCATGCAGGAGGCCCTCGATCAGCGCGACCTGTACGGGCAGTCGACGATCCTGTTCCTGGACGAGATCCACCGGTTCACCAAGGCCCAGCAGGACGCCCTGCTTCCGGGCGTCGAGAACGGCTGGGTCGTCCTGATCGCGGCCACGACCGAGAACCCCTCGTTCTCCGTCATCGCGCCGCTGCTTTCGCGGTCGCTGCTGCTGACGCTGCAACCGCTCACCGACGATGATCTGCGCGTGCTCATCGACCGCGCCGTCACGGACGCGCGGGGGCTCGCCGGCTCCGTGTCGCTCGGCGACGAGGCGCGGGAGGCGCTCGTCCGTCTGGCGTCGGGGGACGCGCGGCGCGCGCTGACGGCCCTCGAGGCCGCGGCCTCGCTCGCGCCCCCGGCCGACGACCCCGACTCCGTGCCCGAGATCGGCGCGGATCACGTCGCGCAGGCGGTGGACCGCGCTCTGCTGCGCTACGACCGCCAGGGCGACGAGCACTACGACGTCATCAGCGCCTTCATCAAGTCGATCCGCGGATCGGACCCGGACGCGGCGATCCACTACCTCGCGCGCATGATCGAGGCGGGGGAGGACCCCCGGTTCATCGCGCGTCGCCTGATCATCTCGGCCGCCGAGGACATCGGGCTCGCCGATCCGCACGCGCTCCCGCTGGCTGTCGCCGCGGCGGAGTCGGTGCAGATGATCGGGATGCCCGAGGGGCGCATCCCCCTGGCCGAGGCCACCGTCTACCTCGCCACGACCGCGAAGTCCAACGCCGCGTACAACGCGATCAACGCCGCCATCGCCGATGTGCGGGCCGGCGGCTTCGGCCGCGTGCCCGCGCACCTGCGCGATGCGCACTACCCCGGAGCGAAGCGGCTGGGCCACGGCAAGGGATACGTCTACCCGCACGATGCCGACGTCGGCGTGGTCGCCCAGCAGTACCTGCCCGACGATCTGCGCGGACGCCGGTACTACGAGCCGACGGCCCGCGGGCAGGAGCGCGAGGTCCAGGCGCGGCTGGCGAAGATCCGCCGCATCCTGGACCCCGACGGCTGACCCGCCGACGCCTCAGCGGCCCGCCAGGACGCGTCTGGTAGCATGGACCGGCTCGAAACCGGGTTTTCGGGCATCCCCCTTCTTCTTCATCCACCTTTCGGTATCGCCCCGGCGTGCGGACCGGGAGGGCGGAGTCGGGGAGATACGTCCGTGAGCCGCGAAAGTCGCGGCCACGTCATCGGAAGGAATGCTTCGTGGCAACGAAGTCCCAGGACCGCCGCAAGGTCCGCATGTCCCGCGCCCTCGGCGTCGCCCTGACGCCGAAGGCCGCCCGCTACCTCGAGAAGCGCCCGTACGCCCCCGGCGAGCACGGCCGCACCAAGCGCAAGGCCGACAGCGACTACGCCGTCCGCCTCCGCGAGAAGCAGCGTCTGCGCGAGCAGTACGGCATTCGCGAGAAGCAGCTGCGCATCCAGTTCGAGGAGGCCCGCCGCAAGGACGGCCTGACGGGTGAGAACCTCGTCGAGCAGCTCGAGATGCGTCTGGACGCCCTCGTCGTGCGTGCCGGCTTCGCCCGCACCACCGCGCAGGCGCGCCAGCTCGTCGTGCACCGCCACATCCTCGTGGACGGCCAGCTCGTCGACCGCCCGTCGTTCCGTGTGAAGCCGGGTCAGCTCATCCACGTCAAGCCCAAGAGCGAGACTCTCGAGCCCTTCCAGGTGGCGGCCGCCGGCGGCCACGCCGAGGTCCTGCCCCCCGTTCCGGGCTACCTCGAGGTCGAGCTCGACAAGCTGCAGGCCCGCCTCGTGCGCCGTCCCAAGCGCGCCGAGGTTCCGGTCACCTGCGAGGTCCAGCTCGTCGTCGAGTACTACGCCGCTCGCTGAGCGCGTCGTCTCGCCTCGCCGGCTCGCCGAGCGGGGCCGAAGGGCGCCGGGTTTCCCGGCGCCCTTCGTCGTTTGCGCCTACGATGGTCAGATGCCGCGCCCGCGGTCGAGGAAGTGGTGACATGAAGAATCTGCTGTGGTTCCTGTTGGGCATTGCCGGCGGGTTCGTACTCGCGCACCTGGTCAACAAGGACCCCCGCGGACACGAGCTGCTGGCCGAGGTGGACGCCCGCATCGGGCAGTTCACCGACCGCATCGGCGACGCGTACCGCGAGCAGGAGTCGCGCATCGCCGGACTCGCCGACGAGGTGAAGGATGCCGCGGCCGGCGCCGTGCAGACCGCACGCGAGGCGGCCGCCGAGGCCGTCGCCGACGCCGCCGCGGCGAAGTCCGCCGACTGACCCCCATGCACAGCCTCCCCCTCACGGGGGAGAAGACCGCCCACCGCAAGGACCGCAATGAAGACCGCTGAGATCGCGCAGCGCTACCTCGACTACTTCGAGAAGAACGACCACACCATCGTCCCGTCGGCCTCGCTCGTGAGCCCCGACCCGTCGATCCTGTTCACGATCGCGGGCATGGTGCCGTTCATCCCCTACCTCAACGGCACCGTCCCCGCGCCGTATCCGCGCGCCGCGGACGTGCAGAAGTGCATCCGCACGAACGACATCGAAGAGGTCGGGAAGACCGCACGCCACGGCACGTTCTTCCAGATGCTCGGCAACTGGTCCTTCGGCGACTACTTCAAGCAGGGCGCCATCGAGTACGCGTGGGAGCTGCTGACCGCCCCCGAGGCCTCGGGCGGGCTCGGCTTCGACGAACGTGATCTGTGGGTCACCGTCTACGAGGACGACGACGAGGCCTTCGGCCTGTGGCGTGGGATCGGTCTGCCCGAGGAGCGCATCCAGCGCTTCGGCGCCGCCGACAACTACTGGTCGACGGGCCAGCCGGGACCTGCCGGCCCGTGCTCCGAGATCTACTTCGACCGCGGGCCCAAGTACGGCCGCGACGGCGGGCCGGCGGTGGACGACGACCGGTTCACCGAGATCTGGAATCTCGTGTTCATGCAGTACGAGATCACCAACGTGCGCTCCAAGACGGAGTTCGACGTCGTCGGCGAGCTTCCGCAGAAGAACATCGACACCGGCATGGGCCTCGAGCGCGTCGCGTTCATCAAGCAGGGCGTCGAGAACATGTACGAGACCGACCAGGTCCGTCCGGTGCTGGACCGCGCCGTCGACCTCTCGGGGCGCGCCTACGGCGCGAACCACGAGGACGACGTCCGCTTCCGCGTCATCGCCGACCATGTCCGCTCGTCGCTCATGCTGCTCTCCGACGGCGTCACCCCCTCCAACGAGGGTCGCGGCTACATCCTGCGGCGCCTGATGCGCCGGACCGTCCGCTCGATGCGTCTGCTCGGCGTGGACGTGGCGACCTTCCCCGAGCTGTTCACCGCGTCGCGCGACGCGATGTCGTCGGCCTACCCGGTCGTCACCGAGGACTGGGAGCGCATCTCGCGGTCGGCGTTCGCCGAGGAGGAGACGTTCCTGCGCACGCTCGCATCGGGCTCGACGATCCTCGATCTGGCGGTGGAGAAGACGAAGGACGCCGGCGGCACCTCGATCGCGGGCGCCGAGGCGTTCCTGCTGCACGACACCTACGGGTTCCCGATCGACCTCACGCTGGAGATCGCCGAGGAGGCGGGCCTCAGCGTCGACCGGGCCGCGTTCGACACCCTCATGCAGGAGCAGCGGTCGCGGGCCAAGGCCGACGCGAAGTCGCGCAAGCGCGCCCTCGCCGATCCCGCGGCGTACCGTGAGCTGCGCGCACACGGCGAGACGGTCTTCACCGGCTACACCGATCTCGAGACCGAATCCAGCGTGCTCGGGATCCTCATCGACGGTCGTGCCGCCGACCGCGCGACGCAGGGCGAGATCGCCGAGGTCATCCTCGCCGAGACCGCTCTGTACGCCGAGTCCGGCGGCCAGGTCGCCGACAAGGGCGTCATCGTCGGGCCCGGGTTCGAACTCGAGGTGCTCGACGTGCAGAAGCCCGTTCCCGGGCTCGTCAGCCACACCGTCGAGGTGACGTCGGGGGAGGTCGGCGTCGGACAGGCCGCGCGCGCGGTCGTCGACGCGCAGAACCGCCGCCAGGCACGCCAGGCGCATTCGGCGACCCACCTCGTCCACGCCGCCCTGCGCGACACCCTCGGCAAGACGGCGACCCAGGCCGGATCGCTCAACCGCGCCGGCTATCTGCGATTCGACTTCGCGTGGTCGCAGGCGCTGTCGGAGGACACGCGCACCGAGATCGAGGAGATCGCGAACACGGCGGTGCGCGAGAACCTCGAGGTGACCACGCGCGTGCTGGCCCTCGATGAGGCCAAGTCCCTCGGCGCGATGGCGCTGTTCGGCGAGAAGTACGGCGAGACCGTGCGCATGGTCGACATCGGCGGCCCGTGGTCCCGCGAGCTGTGCGCCGGGACGCACGTCGCCACGAGCGCCGAGGTCGGCCTGATCAGCCTCGTCGGCGAGTCGAGCGTCGGCGCCTCCAACCGCCGCGTCGAGGCGCTCGTCGGGCTCGACGCCTTCCGCTCCCTCGCCGCCGAGCGTGCGCTGGTGTCGCAGCTGACCTCGACCCTGAAGACCCCGCGCGACCAGCTGCCCGCGCGCATCGCCGAGCTCACGGCGAGCCTGAAGGCGGCCGAGAAGAAGATCGCCGCGTTCGAGGCGCAGGCCCTCGCCGACCGCGCCCCCGCACTGGCGGCGACCGCGACCACGACCGGACCGTACCGTGTCGTCGCCCAGTCGCTCGGCACGGCGGCTTCGGCCGACGACGTGCGTACCGTCGCACTCCAGGTGCGCGACCGCCTCGGGTCCGACGCGGGCGTCGTCGCGCTCGGCGCCGACGTCGGCGGACGCGCGATCGTGGTCGTGGCCGCCAACGAGGCCGCACGCGCGGCGGGCGCCAGGGCGGGCGCGCTCGTCAAGGTCGCCGCGGGCGTGCTCGGCGGCGGCGGCGGCGGCCGCGACGACGTGGCCCAGGGAGGCGGGACCGACGTTTCGGCGATGCCCGCCGCGCTGACGTCGATTTCGGAGGCCTTGGCGGCGTGAGCGGTTTCCGTCGGGGAGTGCGGCTGGGCGTCGATGTCGGCAGGGCCCGCGTCGGCGTCGCCCGCTGCGACCCCGACGGCCTGCTCGCCACGCCCCTCGAGACCGTGCCGCGCAACGACGAGGCGACCGCACGCGTGGCGGCGCTGGCGGACGAGCACGACGCACTCGAGATCCTCGTCGGACTTCCCGTCAACCTGCGCGGTGAGGACACCGCCTCGACGGTCGACGCGCGCGAGTTCGCGGCCGCGCTGCAGGCGGCATCCGGACGCACGGTGCGGCTCGTCGACGAGCGCCTGAGCACCGTCTCGGCGCACGCCGCGCTGCGTGATGCGGGGCGAACCCAGCGACGTTCACGTAGCATTGTCGATCAGGTCGCGGCCGTGGTCCTCCTGCAGCAGGCATTGGATGTCGAAAAGAGCTCGGGGAAACCGGCCGGATCCTCCATCCCCCAGGAGCCCGCCTGATGACACCCGATTCGTTCGACGACCCCTTCGCGGATCTGTTCGGCCGCCCCTCCCGGCCGGCCGCCGACAGCCGGCGAGCCGAGAGGTCCGAGCCCACGCAGCCGCCGACGAGGAGCTCGTCGGAGACCCCGGCGGCCGCTGCCGCCCCCATGACCCGCCGCGAGGCGCGCGAAGCGGCGGCACGCGCCGCCGCCGCGCAGCAGCCGGCGGCGGCCTCCCCGGCTCAGGCGAGCCCCGCCCGGCCGTCCGCGCCGGCGCCCCAGGCCGCTCCCCGTGCGGCCGCCCCCGCCCGGCCGGCAACGGCGCCGAACGAGTCGGCACCGCGCGCCGCGGCCGCCCCGCAGGCGGCGAGCACCGAGCCGGAGTGGCATACCGCGCCGGCATCGGCGGTCGACCGCACCGCCTCCGAGCCGGTCGACGACACGGCCCTGCTCGCGGCTCCGCGACGCACCGTCGTCGCCCAGGACGACCACGCGGACGCGGCCGAGGAAGACGCGTGGGCCGGCTTCATCGGCACCGCGCAGGCAGCGACCACACCGGCGCTGCCGTACAGCCGCACCGGCACGACGGGACCGACTCCCACCGCGGAGGAGCCCGCGACGCCGGAGGCGACAGCCCAGGCGCCGCGCGAGCCCAGCCTGGAGGACCTCTTCTCGGGCGCCAGCTCGAGCGACGAGATGGGCGCCGTCCCCCCGCCCAAGAACAAGCGCAAGCGCCGCATCGGCGGATGGATCGCCCTCGGCGTCGTGCTCGTGATCCTCGGCGGCATCGGCGCCGGCGGACTGTGGGTGTGGAACACGTACGAGGAGCAGATCCGGTCGGTCATGGGCTGGGAGGAGCCCCAGGACTACGAGGCGGGCCAGGCCACCGGCGAGGCCCTGCTGACCATCAGCTCGGGCGATGTCCCCTCCAACATCTCGCAGTCGCTCTTCGAAGCGGGTGTCACCAAGACCCCCGAGGCCTTCTACGACCACCTCATCGACACGGGTCAGAACCCGACGTTCTATCCCGGCGTCTACCGGCTCCAGCAGCGGATGACCTCGGCAGCGGCGCTCGACATGCTGCAGGATCCCGCCAACAAGCTCGAGAACTCCGCGCTGCTGCGCGAGGGGCTCACGGTGGACCAGACCCTCCCGATCCTCGCCGAGGGGCTCGGACTGCCGCTCGAGGACTTCACCAGCGCTGTGGGCGACCCGTCGCAGTTCGGCGTCTCGGCCGACAGCCTCGAAGGCTGGCTCTTCCCGGCGATGTACACGTTCGACCCGGGCATCACCGCGACGGGCGTCATCCAGGCGATGGTGGACCGCACCGTCGAGTCGCTCGACGCCGCCGGCGTGCCGGAGGCCGACCGCCAGCGCATCCTCACGATCGCCTCGATCATCCAGCGCGAGGCGCGTTTCGAAGACGACTTCTACCGGGTCTCCCGCGTCATCGAGAACCGCATGGACCCGAACAACCAGGAGACGTTCGGCCTGCTCCAGATGGACTCGACCGCCCAGTACGGCTACGGAGAGATGCACGACGGCACCGTCAGCTCGTCGGCCGAGGCGCTCGAGGACGACAACCCGTGGAACACGTATGTGAACCCCGGGCTCCCGGTCGGCCCGATCGCGAACCCCGGGGACACGGCGATCGACGCCGCCATGCACCCGGCGGACGGCGACTGGCTGTACTTCGTGACGGTGAACCTCGACACGGGGGAGACCGTCTTCACGACGAACCTCGCCGACCACAACCGCGCCGTGGCGCAATGGCAGGACTGGTGCGCGGCGAACCCGGACTCGGGGTGCTGAGCGAGAGCGCGACGCGGCTGGCGGTGTGGGGAGACCCCATCGCGCACAGCCGCTCGCCGCGGCTGCACGCGGCCGCGTATGCCGTCCTGGAGCTGGACTGGACCTACGAGCGACGCCAGGTGGGCGAGGAGCAGTTCGCCTCCGCCCTCGCGGGGCTGGACGGCACGTGGCGGGGGCTCTCGTGCACGATGCCGCTGAAAGGACGGGCCTATGCGGCCGCCGCCGTCCGCGACCGCCGCGCCGAGCTGACCGGAGCCGTCAACACGCTGCTCCTGGAGCCGGAGGGGCGGGTCGGCTTCAACACGGATGTCGGCGGCATCGTCCGGGCCCTCCACGACGAGGGGATCGACGGGCTGATCGAATCGCGCATCGTCGGGGCGGGAGCCACGGCGGCATCCGCGCTCGTCGCCCTCGCCGAGATGGGCGCGCGGCGGATCGAAGTCATCGCCCGGCGCCCGCCCGCCGCCGCGCCGCTGGTCGCCCTCGGCGATCGCCTGGGCGTCACGGTCGTCCCGATGCCCCTGAGCGCGCCCGCACACGCTCCCGTTCCGCTCACCGTCTCGACGATCCCCGGGGACGCCCGCCTGCCGGCGGCGGCGACGGCGGCGCTGGCGGCGGGCGGCGGACTTCTCATGGACGTCGTGTACGGCCACTGGCCGACGTCGCTGTCCCGCGCGTGGGCGGCGGCCGGCCTGACCGCGGTCTCCGGGCTCGGCATGCTGCTCCATCAGGCGCTGCTGCAGGTGAGGGTCTTCGCGAACGGCGACGCCGAGGCTCCTCTCGACCACGAGGACGTCATACTCACCGCGATGCGCGGAGCGCTCGCGGAGGGCATGGGAGACTAGACGAATGCTCCGCGTGCTCACGGCCGGCGAATCGCACGGCCCAGAACTCGTCGCCATCATGGAGGGACTGCCCGCCGGCGTCCCGGTCTCGCGCGCCGCCATCCAGGCGGACCTCGCGCGTCGCAAGCTCGGCTACGGCCGCGGCTCGCGCATGAAGTTCGAGGAGGACGAGCTGACGATCTCGGGCGGCGTCCGCCACGGGCTCAGCCTCGGCAGCCCGATCGCCCTGCGCATCGGCAACACCGAATGGCCCA
The DNA here is from genome assembly GCA_029319145.1 of Microbacter sp. GSS18. Lineage (NCBI taxonomy): Bacteria > Pseudomonadati > Bacteroidota > Bacteroidia > Bacteroidales > Porphyromonadaceae > Microbacter > Microbacter sp. GSS18. Next base: position 1,085,912 of record CP119753.1, read on the forward strand.
AGTGGGTCGAGGTCATGAGCCCCGAGCCCACCGAGCTCTCGGACCGCTCTCGCGGCCGCGGCGCCGCCCTCACACGGCCGCGCCCCGGGCACGCCGACCTCGTCGGCATGCAGAAGTACGACTTCGACGAGTCCCGCCCCATCCTCGAGCGCGCCAGCGCCCGCGAGACGGCCGCGCGCGTGGCTCTCGGCGCCGTCGCGCGCTCGTTCCTGAGCGAACTGGGCATCCGGCTCGTCAGCCACACGCTCTCGATCGGCCCGGTGCGCGCGCCCGAGGATGCGCCGCTCCCGGCGCCCGAGGACGTCGAAGCGCTGGACGCCGATCCGCTGCGCTGCTTCCACCCCGGGACCTCGGAGCGCATGGTCGCCGAGGTCGACGCGGCGCGCAAGGACGGCGACACGCTCGGAGGCATCGTCGAGGTGCTCGCGTACGGGCTTCCCCCGGGCCTCGGCTCCCACGTGCACTGGGACCGGCGCCTCGACGGCAGGCTCGCGCAGGCGCTCATGAGCATCCAGGCGATCAAGGGCGTCGAGGTCGGCGACGGGTTCGAGACGACCCGGCGCCGCGGGTCCGCCGCCCACGACGAGCTGTTCGCCACCGACGACGGCATCTCGCGCTCCAGCGACAGGGCCGGCGGAACCGAGGGCGGCATGTCCACCGGCACCGTCCTGCGCGTGCGCGCGGGCATGAAGCCCATCGCCACGGTTCCCCGCGCGCTGCGGACCGTCGACGTCGCGACCGGCGACACGGCCGCCGCGCACCACCAGCGCTCGGACGTGTGCGCCGTGCCCGCCGCGGGCGTCGTCGCCGAGGCCATGGTCGCCATCGTGCTGGCCGAGGCGATCCTGGAGAAGTTCGGCGGCGACAGCGTCGGCGAGACCGCCCGCAACCTGCGCGGCTACCTCGACGCGATCCCGGAGACCCTGCGCACGGCCACCGCCAGCGACGCGACGCTCGGAGCATGAGCGACGGCGGCGCCATCGTCCTCATCGGCCCCATGGGCGCGGGCAAGACCAGCGTCGGTCGTCGTGTCGCCAAGGCCCTGGGCCTGGAGTTCGCCGACACGGATGCCGCCGTGGTGCGCGAGCACGGCCCCATCGAGGAGATCTTCCGCGCGCAGGGCGAGACGCGCTTCCGGCAGATCGAGCGCGCCGCCGTCGAGCGCGCGCTCCAGGGCGGCGGCGTCGTCTCGCTCGGCGGCGGCGCCGTGCTGGACCCCGCCACCCGCCGGGACCTGGCGGGTCATCGGGTCGTGCTCCTGACGATCGAGCCGCGCATCGTGGCCTCGCGGGTCCGAGGATCGGCCCGGCCGCTCCTGGCGGACGGCGGCGACGCCATGGCCCGGTGGAACGAGATCTACGCGCAGCGCCGGCCCATCTACGAAGGCCTCGCCGACGTGACCTTCGACACATCCAGCGGACCGCTCCAGCGCGTGGTGGAGGACATCGTCGCGTGGGTGCGACGAGACGAGGAGGCATCGTGACCGAGCAGACGACGATCAGCGTGACCGGCGACGCCGGGTACGACATCACGGTGGGCCGCGGCATCCTCTCGACCCTGGGCGCGGCGCTGCCTCCGGCGGCGCGCAAGGTCCTCGTGATCCATCCGCCGACGCTCGCGGCGCAGGCCGAGTCGCTGCGCGAGGGCCTCGTGGGCGACCGCGAGGTGCTGCTCGCCGAGATCCCGGATGCCGAGGCGGGAAAGCGCGTCGAGGTCGCCGCGTTCTGCTGGCAGGTCATGGGCAAGGCCGACTTCACCCGCACCGACGCCGTCGTCGGCTTCGGCGGGGGAGCGGTCACCGACCTCGCGGGCTTCGTCGCCGCGACATGGCTGCGCGGCGTCGACGTCGTCCAGGTGCCCACCACGGTGCTCGGGATGGTGGACGCCGCCGTCGGCGGCAAGACCGGCATCAACACCGCCGAGGGCAAGAACCTCGTCGGCGCCTTCTGGGCACCGCGCGCCGTGCTGTGCGATCTCGACCTGCTCGACACGCTCTCGCGCAATGAGCGGGTCGCGGGCTACGCCGAAGTGGTCAAGGCCGGCTTCATCGCCGAGCCCGAGATCCTCGACCTCGTCGAGGCCGATCCGGAGGACGCTACCGAGCCGCGCAGCGACGCCTTCCGGCGGAGCATCGAACTCGCCATCGCCATGAAGGCCCGCGTCGTGGGTGAGGATCTGCGCGAGGCCGGGCTGCGCGAGATCCTCAATTACGGTCACACCCTCGGCCATGCCATCGAGCACGCCGAGCGGTACCGCTGGCGCCACGGTGCGGCCGTCTCGGTGGGGATGGTGTTCGCCGCCGAGCTGTCGCGGCTGGCCGGACGACTCTCCGACGACGCCGCCGCGCGCCACCGGGACATCCTCGAGAGCCTCGGGCTGCCCACCACCTACCGCCCGGGCGGCTGGCCGCAGCTGCTCGCCACGATGCAGCGCGACAAGAAGAGCCGCGGCGGGATGCTGCGCTTCATCGTGCTCGACGACATCGCCAAGCCCACGGTGCTGCAGGCCCCCGACGAGTCGCTCCTGTTCGCCGCCTATCAGGAGGTCGCCGGATGAGCGCGCCGCGTCGCCTGCTGCTGGTCAACGGGCCCAATCTGAATCTGCTCGGGACGCGCGAGCCCGGGATCTACGGGGCGGACACGCTCGCCGACGTCGAGCGCCTCGTTCACGAGACCGCGGCCGCCCACGGCTTCGAGGTGCGGTCGGTCCAGAGCAACCACGAGGGTGTGCTCATCGACGCCATCCACGCCGCGCGCGAGGATTGCGCGGGCATCGTCATCAACCCCGGCGGCCTGACGCACACGTCGGTGGTCCTGCGCGACGCCCTCTCCGGCGTCGCGCTGCCGGTGGCCGAGATCCACATCTCGAACGTGTACGAGCGGGAGTCGTTCCGGCACTTCTCGTATGTCAGGGACGTCGCCGCGGTGCACGTCATCGGCGAGGGCGTGCCGGGATACGCCACCGCGACGACCCGGCTCATCGAGGTCGTCACGGGGGCCGCCGACGGCTGAATCCGGCGTCCGACCCCGGCATCCCTTACGATGGAACGTCGGGCGTGCGCCACGCCGCCCGTCGCGCACGCTGTCCCCGACACGAAACGGATCATCCCTTCCATGGCTTCCACCGCAGACATCAAGAACGGCGTCGTCCTCAGCATCGACGGACAGCTCTGGAGCGTCGTGGAGTTCCAGCACGTCAAGCCGGGCAAGGGCGGGGCGTTCGTCCGCACGAAGCTGAAGAACGTCATCAGCGGCAAGGTCGTCGACAAGACGTACAACGCCGGCGCCAAGGTCGACATCCAGAACGTCGACCGTCGCGACTACCAGTACCTGTACAACGACGGCGAGAGCTTCGTCTTCATGGACCTGGACGACTACGACCAGATCAACGTGCCCGCGTCCGTCGTCGGGGACGCGGCGAACTTCATGCTGGAGAACCAGAACGTCACGATCGCCCTGCACGACGGCAACCCGCTGTATCTCGACCTGCCGGCCTCGGTCGTCCTCGAGATCACGTACACCGAGCCGGGCCTGCAGGGCGACCGCTCGTCTGCGGGCACCAAGGCCGCCACCGTCGAGACCGGCTACGAGATCCAGGTCCCGCTGTTCCTCGAGACCGGCACCAAGGTCAAGGTCGACACCCGCACGGGCGACTACCTCGGCCGTGTGAACTGATCGCGCCCCCACTCCGCCCATGAGTGCCCGCACGAAGGCGCGCAAGCGCGCGCTCGACATCCTGTTCCAGGCCGACGTCCGCGGCGAAGAGCTGCCGGCGATCCTCGCCGCGGAGGCCAAGCGCGCCGCGGGCGAGCCCTCCCGCGAAGCGTCGTGGCTCTACGCGCGCGAGATCATCGACGGCATCGTCGACAACCGCGAGGCGATCGACGAGCAGATCACGACGTTCGCCAAGGACTGGTCGCTCGCGCGCATGCCTGCTGTGGACCGCGCGCTGCTGCGCGTGGGCGCGTGGGAGATCCTCTACAACGAGGACGTGCCCACCGCGGTCGCGATCGACGAGGCGGTGGAGCTGGCGAAGGAGTTCTCGACGGAGGAGTCCGGCGCCTTCGTGCACGGCGTCCTCGCCCGCATCGCCCGCGCCTCCTGACCCGACGTCCGGGACGTCCGCCAGGATGGAGCCCATGCGCGCCGACGACGCCGACGCCACCGCGTGGCGCAGCATCGTGTCGCCGCGGGTGCACGCCGACGAGGGCGTGCCCCTCGCGCTCGGCGTCGACCTGCTGGTGCGCGCACGCGACGGTTCCGCCTGGGCGCCGCGGCGTCTGACCCCCGCGACCGCGCGCGCGGCGGATCGTGCGCCCGAGGACGTCGTGCTCGGAGTGCGGCCCATGGTTCCCGGGGCCTCGACGGGGACGTGGGTGAAGGGCGATGCGTCATGGGACGCGGTGCGGCGCCCGGGCGACCGCTTCGCCACGGCCCCGGCGCGCTGGTTCGCGCAGCTGCACAGCATCGCCCGCGAGATGCGGAGCCTTGCGACGTACTCCGACCTGTCCGACTGGCTCGTCCTCGACACCGTCGATTCGGACCTGCTGTGGGCGCATCTCGAGCGCGCGGGCGACCATGGCGTCGACCTCGTCGGCGTGCGCCGGAACACGACGGTGGGCGTGGCGCGCGAGGCCGACGTGGCGGTCGCCGTCGACGCGCGCGCGGGCGGCGGCTACGTGCTCGCCCCGCTCGTGCGAATCGACGGCGCCGTCGCGGATGCCGCCCGCACGCGGCCGATCGGCGACTCGGGCATCCACGTCCACCGGTTCGAGGGCGAGGCGGTGCACGTGACACTCGCCCGCGCGGCGCTGGGGGAGACCGCCCGCCGGCTGCTCACCGCCCGATCGCCCGTGTCGGTGCCGGGGTCCGAGGCGACGGAGTTCCTCACCGGCCACGCTCCGCGCCTGGCGCGCCGGGAGCGCGTGACGCCGGGACCCGGCGTGTCGATCCCGGCACCGCCGCCCCCCGTGCTCGTCGTCGCGGTGACGTACGCCGATCCCGACCGCACGACGGTCGGCGCGGCGTGGGAGTACGCCGGGCTCGGCCGGCTGCCCTTCGCGGCGGGGGAGCGCTCGTCGGACCGGGACGCCGCGGCGGAGGCGGCGACGCTGGAGCGGATCCGTCCGCTGTGGGACCCGCCGCCGGGCATCGCCCACGCCCCGCTCACGCTCACGGGCGAGGACGCGCTCGCGTTCGGCACCGAGATCCTGCCCGCCCTCACCGCGCTCGACCGCGTGCGCATCGAGACGTCCGGGCCCGCGCCGCGGTACCGCGAACTCGACGGCGTCCCCGAGATCTCGGTCACCGCCGTCGAGAGCCCCGAGCCCGACTGGTTCGATCTCGGCGTCGTCGTCACTATCGACGGCCGCCGCATCCCCTTCGGCGCCCTCTTCACGGCCCTCAGCATGCGACGGCGGCGCATGATGCTCTCCGACGGCGCGCACTTCTCGCTCGCGCACCCCGCGCTCGACCGGCTGCGGGACCTCATCGACGAGGCGGCCGACGTCGTGGAGTGGGAGCCGGAGGGCGCGAGGGTCGACCGGCATCAGCTCGCGGTCTGGGCCGATTTCGAGGACCTCGCCGACCAGGCCGAGCCGGCCGTGTCGTGGCGACGGACGATCGAGGGGCTGCGCGACCTCGAGGCGATCCCCGAGACGCCCGCGCCGGAGGCGCTGCACGCCGTCATGCGCCCGTACCAGAAGGTCGGCTTCGACTGGCTCGCCTTCCTGTGGCGCAGTCGCCTCGGAGGCATCCTCGCCGACGACATGGGGCTCGGCAAGACGCTCCAGGCGCTGGCGCTGGCCGCGCACACCCGCGAGGCGGGGGAGACCCGGCCGATCCTCGTCGTCGCCCCCACGAGCGTTCTGGGCACGTGGCGCGATGAGGCCGGACGCTTCACGCCCGGCCTCCGCGTCCACGTCGCCGCGTCCACGCAGGCCCGCGCATCGACGGAGCTCGCCGCGGCGGCGCGGGACGCGCACGTGATCGTGACCTCCTACGCGGTGCTGCGGCTCGACGAGGCCGCGTACGCGGACGTGGACTGGGCGGCCGTCGTCCTCGACGAAGCGCAGTCGGTGAAGAACCCGGCCACGCGCGTGCACCGCGCTGCCCGCGCCCTGCGCGCCGACGCCGTGTTCGCCCTCACCGGGACGCCGCTGGAGAACACGCTCGCCGATCTGTGGGCGCTGCTGTCACTGACCTCGCCCGGCCTCTTCCCGTCGGCGCCGCGGTTCCGGCGCGATTTCATCGGCCCCATCGAGAACGGCAAGGTCCCCGAGAACGTCGAGGGCGGGCCGTTCCGCGCCGCGAGACTGGCGCGGCTGCGCCGCCGCATCCGGCCCTTCGTCCTGCGTCGCACCAAGGAGCGCGTCGCCGCCGAACTGCCGCCGCGGCAGGAGCAGGTCGTCCACGTGGAGCTGAGCGCCGCGCATCGGGCGGTCTACGACACGGTCCTGCAGCGCGAGCGGCAGAAGGTCCTCGGTCTGGTGGCCGACCTCGACCGGAACCGGTTCATCGTGTTCCGGTCGCTGACGCTCCTGCGCATGCTGAGCCTCGCCCCCGAGCTCGTCGACGCCGGCGATGCGGGCATCCGCTCGGCGAAGCTCGACACCCTCACCGCCCGGCTCGTCGAACTGGCGGCGGAAGGGCACCGCGCGCTCGTGTTCAGCCAGTTCACGTCCTACCTCGACATCGTGCAGGGCCGCCTCGCCGCCGAAGGGCTCGCCTCCGTGCGCCTGGACGGCTCGACCAGGCGACGCGACGACGTCGTCTCGAGCTTCCGGGACGGCGACGCGCCGGTGTTCCTGATCAGCCTCAAAGCCGGCGGCGTCGGACTCACCCTCACCGAGGCGGACTACGTGTTCCTCCTGGATCCGTGGTGGAATCCCGCCGCCGAGGCGCAGGCGATCGACCGCACGCACCGGATCGGACAGTCCTCGCCGGTGATGGTGTACCGCCTCGTCGCCGCCGGCACGATCGAGGAGAAGGTCCTCGCGCTGCAGCAGCGGAAGGCGCGGCTGATCGAGTCCGTGATGGACGACGACGATCTGCTCGCCCGGTCGCTCACCGCGGAGGACGTGCGGGAGCTGTTCGCGCTCTGACGCGCGGGGCGCGCGGGCGGGGCTCCGGGTCGTCGCCCGGAGCCCCAGTAGAATCGTCCACGGTTCGACACAGGAGGATTTTCATGCGGATCACGGGCCTCGGGCACGCCGGGATGTTCATCGAGACGGCCGGCGGAAGCATCCTGTGCGACCCGGTCGTCAAGCCGTCGTTCTTCGGCTCGTGGTTCGTCTTCCCCGACAATCGCGCCCTCGACTGGGAACGCTTCGGCGCGGCCGACTTCCTCTACATATCGCACCGCCACCGCGACCACTTCGACCCGTGGTTCCTCGAGACGTACGTGTCGAAGGACGTCAAGGTGCTGCTGCCGGAGTACCCCACCGACGACCTCGAGCAGGACCTCCGCGCGCTCGGCTACGACAACATCGTCTACACCCAGGCGGGGGTGCCGCTGGAGTACGGCGACCTGAAGATCATGGTGACGCCGCTGCGAGCACCGTCGGACGGCCCGATCGGGGACTCGTCGCTGTCGGTGGACGACGGCACGGCGAGCATCCTCAACCAGAACGACTCGCACCCGCTGGACCTCGAGAAGCTGCTGTCGTTCTCGAAGCCCGAGGCGTACTTCACCCAGACCTCCGGGGCGATCTGGTGGCCCATGGTCTACGATCTGCCGCACGACGCGAAGCAGAACTTCGCGAAGCTCAAGCGGGACGCGCAGAACAAGCGCGCGATGTACTACATCGAGAAGGTCGATGCCCCCCACGTGTTCCCGATGGCGGGCCCGCCGATGTTCCTGCGCGAAGAGCTGTTCCGCTACAACGGCTTCGGGCTGGAGGACGACTCGATCTTCACCGACTCGATGCAGTTCCTCGAGCACATGGCCGAGCAGCGCCCGGAGCAGGCTGGGCACCTGTTCATCCCCGGCACGGTCGTGGACATGAACGCCGGCGAGCTGACCGTCACGCAGACGCTGTACTCGGATGCCGACATCGAGCGCATCTACCGGGACAAGTGGACCTATCTCGCCGAGCAGCGCGACACGCGCCAGGACGAGATCACCGCCGAGGAGGCCACGCGCGCCGAGGTGCTGCCGCCGGCCGAGATGCTCGCCGCCATCAAGGACTGGTGGGAGCCGCTGCTGCGGCGCGCCCGGACGATCCGGAACGGCGTCGGCGGCAACGTGCGCTTCCGCATCGGCGAGCTCGACATGGTCGTGGACTTCCCCAGGGCCAAGGTCCGCGAGTACGCCGGCGAGGAGTGCGTGTACTGGTACACGATCCCCGCGGATCTCGTCTCGACGAACATCTCCGACCACGAGATCGACTGGTCGAACTCGATCTTCCTGTCGATGCAGTTCGAGGTCGGGCGTAGCGGCAAGTTCAACGAGTTCCTCACGACCTTCCTCAAGTGCCTGTCGCGGGACCGCATCGAGTACGTCGAGAACTGGTACTCCGAGCAGACCGATCAGACCGAGGACGTCCAGCTCGAGGACTGGGTGGTGCAGCGCCGCTGCCCGCACCTGCGCGCCGACCTCAGCAAGACCGGCAAGATCGAGGACGGCGTCCTCACCTGCAGCCTCCACGACTGGAAGTGGGACCTCCGAAGCGGCAAGTGCCTGACATCGCAAGGGCACGAGATCCGCTCGACCGCTGCCGAGCCCGCGCCCACGCGCTGACGGCGAGGCGGCGCGGTCACACGCGCGGCGCGCGATCGAGCGTGTCGACGAACCTCGTCGATTCGGGCAGACCGGCGTTGAGCAGACCTCACACCGGCGGTGCAGGGGGATGAGGCGCGCGTCGGCGGGTCGCCCTGACCCCTAGTTCGACATGCCACGCGGTGAGGGCGAGCGCCATGGCTCCCAGCGAGGTCCAGAGGATCATGCCGACGGCCTGGATCGTGGTCGCCAGCAGGCCGGCGACGATCATGCCGGCCGCGAACAGCCCGAGAGCGACGAACACGACGACGCGCATGGCAGGCGACATCAGGTCGGAGCGGCGTATGCGCATGACCGACGCGACGATCGCCCAGACGAACAGGCCCGCCCAGACCGGGACGAACCACACGAACAGCAAGGCGGCCAGGGCCGCGGCGACTCCGAGCAGCGCGGGACCGCGGGGCACGGCGTGCGTACCCTCTCGAACGGGCAGCTCTGCGGCGAAGAAGCCCACCATGGTGTAACCGGGCGAGCCCTCCTCGTCGACGGGCGCTCCGAGCCCGACGGCACCGACCAGGACCGCGGTTGTCAGCAGGATCGCGACCGCGAGGGCACCGCTCACGGTTGCGGCGCCGATCTCGTCGATGGTGGGGCTGCCGGTCGCGAGCGCGTACCCGCAGATCCCCGTGATGAGCAGCCACGCCAGACTCGAGGCGATGCTGAACCAGGGCAGCATTCGAGCGAGCAGATGAACCATCGCCCATCCTCCTCAGGCTCGCCGGGCCCCCGTTGCGCCATCAGCCCGACTCGGCTCCGTGCCGCGCCACGCGGCACCTTCGACCACAGAATAGACCCGGCTGACACGACGAGGAAGAGACGCCGCGACGGTCGTCGGGTCGGGTACGCTGGGAGTACCACAGCAACCTTTAACCCCGTCCCGTGAGGCGGAGAAGGGAGCGGCGGATGAGCACGCGAACCGTGCTGCACGAGGCCGACATCGCCCGCGCCTTGACTCGGATCTCGCACGAGATCCTGGAGTCCAACAAAGGCCCGGACGATCTGGTGATCCTCGGCATCCCCACTCGCGGCGTCACGCTCGCCCATCGCATCGCGGCGCTCGTCACCGAGTTCGGCGGCATGGCCGTCCCGGTGGGCTCGCTCGATGTGACCATGTACCGCGACGACCTGCATCGCAATCCGACCCGGACGCCGCAGCCGACCGAGATCCCCGCGGGCGGGATCGACGGCAAGGTCGTCGTCCTCGTCGACGACGTGCTGTTCTCGGGTCGCAGCATCCGCGCGGCGCTGGACGCCGTCAAGGACATCGGCCGCCCACGCGCGGTGCGCCTGGCGACTCTCATCGACCGCGGCCACCGCGAGCTGCCGATCCGGCCGGACTTCGTCGGCAAGAACCTCCCGAGCGCCCGCGAGGAGCGCGTCAACGTGCGCCTCGCCGAGGTCGACGGCGTCGAGGAGGTGACGATCGGCGCATGAAGAACCTGCTCGACACCCGCACGCTCTCGCGCGACGACGCGATCGGCATCCTCGATGTCGCCGAGGACATGGCCGACACGCAGCGTCGCGAGGTCAAGAAGCTTCCGACGCTGCGCGGCAAGACCGTCGTGAACCTGTTCTTCGAGGACTCCACGCGCACGCGGATCTCGTTCGAGGCGGCCGCCAAGCGCCTGTCCGCCGACGTCATCAACTTCTCGGCCAAGGGCTCGAGCGTCTCGAAGGGCGAGTCCCTTCAGGACACCGCGCAGACGCTCCAGGCCATGGGGGCGGATGCCGTCGTCATCCGCCACGGCGCCTCCGGCGCACCCCGGACCCTCGCCACCAGCGGCTGGATCACCGCCGGCGTCGTCAACGCCGGCGACGGCACCCACGAGCATCCCACGCAGGCACTGCTGGACGCTTTCACGATGCGCAAGCGCCGGTTCGGCGACGCCAGCCGCGGACGCGACCTGGCGGGCCAGCACGTGACGATCGTGGGCGACATCCTCCACTCGCGGGTCGCGCGCTCCAACGTCTGGCTGCTGAACACCCTCGGCGCCGACGTCACGCTGGTGGCCCCGCCCACGCTCGTGCCGCAGGACGTGTCGGCGTGGCCGGTGACCGTCGTCTACGACCTCGACGAGGCCCTCGAGGCGAGCCCCGACGTCCTGATGATGCTGCGCATCCAGCTGGAGCGCATGAACGCCGCGTATTTCCCTACTGAACGGGAGTATTCGCGCCGCTGGGGCCTCGACGCCCGGCGACTTCACACCCTCGGCCCGGATAGCATTGTCATGCACCCCGGCCCGATGAACCGCGGCCTGGAGATCTCCGCCGACGCCGCCGATTCGCCGCGCTCGACGGTCCTCGAGCAGGTGGCGAACGGCGTCTCGGTACGGATGGCGGTGCTGTATCTGCTGCTGGCGGGCTCGGACCCGCGCGATGAGAAGGAGGACGCACGATGACCGAGGTCCTCTTGTTCCGAGGAGCCCAGATCGAAGGCTCTGCCGCCGCCGACATCCTCGTCGAGGACGGCCGGATCGCCGCGGTCGGCCCGGATGCCGGCCGCGCGGGCGCGACGGTCGTCGACGCCGACGGGCTGCTGGTCCTGCCCGGCCTCGTCGATCTGCACACGCACCTGCGCGAACCCGGCTACGAGGCGTCCGAGACGGTGCTCACCGGAACGCGCGCCGCCGCCGCGGGCGGGTACACGGCCGTGTTCGCCATGCCCAACACGTCGCCGGTCGCCGACACCGCCGGCGTCGTCGAGCAGGAGCTCGCGCTCGGCGAGGCGGCGGGCTTCGCCACCGTGCAGCCGATCGGCGCGGTCACGGTCGGGCAGAAGGGCGAGCGCCTCGCGGAGCTCGGCGCGATGGCGGAGTCCCGCGCGCGAGTGCGCGTCTTCAGCGACGACGGCTTCTGCGTGTGGGATCCGCTCATCATGCGCCGGGCGCTGGAGTACGTGAAGGCGTTCGACGGCGTCATCGCGCAGCACGCGCAGGACCCGCGCCTGACCGAGGGCGCGCAGATGAACGAGGGTCCGGTGTCGGCCGAGCTCGGCCTCGCCGGATGGCCGGCTGTCGCCGAGGAGTCGATCATCGCCCGCGACGTGCTGCTGGCCGAGCACGTCGGATCGCGCCTGCACGTGTGCCACCTCTCGACGGCGGGGTCGGTCGACATCATCCGCTGGGCCAAGAAGCGCGGAATCGACGTCACCGCCGAGGTGACGCCTCACCACCTGCTGCTGACCGACGAGCTCGTGCGCGGCTACGACCCCCGGTTCAAGGTGAACCCCCCGCTGCGCACCGAGGAGGACGTCATGGCCGTCCGCGAGGGCCTGGCCGACGGAACGATCGACATCGTCGCCACCGACCACGCGCCGCACCCGGCCGAGGCGAAGGCCTGCGAATGGCAGGCGGCGGCCAACGGCATGGTGGGACTCGAGAGCGCGCTGCGCATCGTGCACGCCACGATGGTCGAGACCGGCCTGATCACGTGGGGCGACGTCGCGCGCGTCATGTCGCGCGAGCCCGCCCGCATCGGACGCCTGGACGGCCACGGCACACCTCTGACCGAGGGACAGCCCGCCTCGCTGACCTTCTACGACCCGCGGCCGGTCCGCACGTTCGGCGCGGACGACCTGCGCGGCCGCAGCGCCAACTCGCCGTACGTCGGGCGCGAGCTTCCCGGAGAGGTCCGCTGGACGCTGCACGCCGGCGTGCCGACCGTCGCCGACGGAGCGCTCCTCGACGAGCCCGGGGTGCGCGCATGACCCGCGAAGGCGCCCTCCTGGTCGTCGCCGCCGTCACCGTCGTCCTGCTCGCGGTCCTCGCCTGGGCATGGTGGCGCCGGACGCGGCGAGACGCGGTCTGGACGGCGCCGGCGGGCGAGATCCCCGCCGGAGCCCGCGAGAGCGCCGTCTTCGAGACCCTCTACGTGGCCACGACGCGCCACGGCGAGCCGCTCGAGCGTCTGGCGATCGGGGGCCTCGCCTTCCGCTCACGCGCCACGTTCACGGTGACCGACGCCGGCTTCGCCCTCGACCTCACGGGCAAGCCGCGGCTCTTCTTCGCCGCGTCGCGTCTCGACGACGTCGCACAGGCGACGGTCGCCATCGACCGCGTGGTCGAGCGCGACGGCCTCGTGCGCGTCGCGTGGCGCATCGACGACGAGACGGTCGTCGACTCCTACTTCCGACCTCAGGATGCCTCGGCACGCGCTCTCGCGGACGCCCTGAGCGGCATCCTCCCCATCCCGACGGGACACGACGCATGACATTCCAGTTCCAGTCCGACCCCGCCGTGCTCGTCCTCGAGGACGGCACCCGCTACCACGGCCGCGCCTACGGCGCGCGGGGCACCACGCTCGGCGAGGTCGTCTTCGCCACCGGCATGACCGGCTACCAGGAGACCCTCACCGACCCGTCCTACGCCGGCCAGATCGTGCTGCAGACCGCGCCCCACATCGGCAACACCGGCGTCAACGACGAGGACCCCGAGTCCCGCCGCATCTGGGTCGCGGGCTACATCGTGCGCGATCCCTCGCGCGTCGTGTCGAACTGGCGCGCCGACGAGTCGCTGGACGACGCGCTCACCCGCGACGGCATCGTCGGCATCTCCGGCATCGACACGCGAGCCGTCACACGACGCATCCGCTCCGACGGCAGCATGCGCGGCGGCGTCTTCTCGGGCGAGGCCGCATCGCTGGCCGAGGACGAGCAGCTGCGCCTCGTGCGCGAGGCACCCGAGATGGCCGGGCAGAACCTGTCCGGCCAGGTGTCGGTGGACGCCCCGCAGGTCACCCCGGCGACGGGGGAGCGGCTCGGCAGCCTCGCCGTGCTGGATCTGGGGGTCAAGCAGGCGACGGTCGACAACCTCGCCGCGCGCGGCTTCGACGTGCACGTGATGCCGCAGACCTCGACGATCGCCGACATCCTCGCGATCGACCCGGTCGCCGTCTTCTACTCCAACGGCCCGGGCGACCCGGCGGCCTCCGACGCGCACGTCGAGCTGCTGCGCTCGGTGCTCGACCGCAGGCTGCCGTTCTTCGGCATCTGCTTCGGCAACCAGCTGCTGGGACGCGCACTGGGCTTCGGCACCTACAAGCTGCCCTTCGGGCACCGCGGCATCAACCAGCCGGTGCGCGACAAGCAGACCGGCCGCGTGGAGATCACCGCGCACAACCACGGCTTCGCCGTCGACGCGCCCACCGACGGCGTCGTCGACAGCCCCCACGGCTACGGCCGCGTCGAGGTCAGCCATGTCGGCCTCAACGACGACTGCGTCGAGGGCCTGCGCGCACTCGACATCCCGGCCTTCTCGGTGCAGTACCACCCCGAGGCCGCCGCGGGGCCCCACGACGCCAACTACCTTTTCGACCGCTTCCGCGACCTGGTCGTCGCGACCCAGGAGACCCAGAAGAATGCCTAAGCGCGACGACATCAACAGCGTCCTCGTCATCGGCTCCGGGCCGATCGTCATCGGCCAGGCGTGCGAGTTCGACTACTCCGGCACCCAGGCCTGCCGCGTGCTGCGCGAGGAGGGCGTGCGCGTCATCCTCGTCAACTCGAACCCGGCGACGATCATGACCGACCCCGACTTCGCCGACGCGACCTACATCGAGCCGATCACCCCCGAGGTGATCGAGACGATCATCGCCAAGGAGAAGCCCGACGCGATCCTTCCGACCCTCGGCGGCCAGACGGCGCTCAACGCCGCGATGGCGCTGCACGACCGGGGCATCCTCGAGAAGTACGACGTCGAGCTGATCGGCGCGAAGGTCGACGCCATCCGCAAGGGCGAGGACCGTTGGATCTTCAAGGACCTCGTCCTCGAGGCGGGAGCCGACGTCGCGGCATCGGTCATCTGCCACTCGATGGAAGAGCTGCTCGCCGGGGCCGAGAAGCTCGGGTACCCGCTCGTGGTGCGCCCGAGCTTCACGATGGGCGGACTGGGCTCGGGCTTCGCCTACGATGAGGCGGACCTGCGCCGCATCGGCGGTGCCGGCCTGCACGACTCGCCCACGCACGAGGTGCTCCTCGAGGAGTCGATCCTCGGCTGGAAGGAGTACGAGCTCGAGCTCATGCGCGACACGTCCGACAACACGGTCGTGGTGTGCTCGATCGAGAACGTCGACCCCGTGGGCGTCCACACCGGCGACTCCATCACGGTCGCGCCGGCGCTGACGCTCACCGACCGCGAGTACCAGAAGCTGCGCGACATCGGCATCGACATCATCCGCGCCGTCGGCGTGGACACCGGCGGCTGCAACATCCAGTTCGCCGTCGACCCCGCCACCGGCCGCATCATCGTCATCGAGATGAACCCGCGCGTGTCGCGCTCGTCCGCCCTCGCGTCGAAGGCGACGGGCTTCCCGATCGCGAAGCTCGCCGCCAAGCTCGCGATCGGGTACCGCCTCGACGAGGTCCCCAACGACATCACGCAGGCGACTCCGGCGAGCTTCGAGCCGACGCTCGACTACGTCGTGGTGAAGGTGCCGCGGTTCAACTTCGAGAAGTTCCCCGCCGCCGACACGACGCTCACCACCACCATGAAGTCGGTGGGCGAGGCGATGGCGATCGGCCGCAACTACGCCACGGCGCTGCAGAAGGCGCTGCGGTCGCTCGAGAAGCGGGGATCGAGCTTCCATTGGGGCGACGAGGACCGCTCGGTCGACGAGCTGCTCGAGATCGCGCGGACGCCGACCGACGGACGGATCGTCGTGCTGCAGCAGGCCATGCGCAAGGGCGCCACGATCGAGCAGGCGTTCGAGGCCACGAAGATCGACCCGTGGTTCCTCGACCAGATCGCGCTCATCAACGAGGTGGCCGAGTTCATCCGCACCGCCGGCGAGCTGTCCGCCGACGTCCTGCGCGTCGCGAAGGAGCACGGCTTCAGCGACGCCCAGATCGCCGAGCTCCGCGACGACACCGAGGCCGAGGTCCGCGGCGTCCGTCACGGACTGGGCGTGCGCCCCGTCTACAAGACGGTCGACACGTGTGCGGGGGAGTTCCCCGCGCTCACGCCGTACCACTACTCGAGCTACGACAGCGAGACCGAGGTGACGCCGTCCGACCGCACCAAGGTCGTCATCATCGGCTCCGGCCCGAACCGCATCGGGCAGGGCGTCGAGTTCGACTACTCGTGCGTGCACGCGTCGTTCGCCCTGTCGGACGCCGGATTCGAGACCGTCATGGTCAACTGCAACCCCGAGACGGTCTCGACCGACTACGACACGTCCGACCGCCTGTACTTCGAGCCGCTGACCCTCGAGGACGTCCTCGAGGTGCTGCACGCCGAAGCGCAGTCCGGCACGATCCTCGGCGTCGTCTGCCAGCTCGGCGGTCAGACGCCGCTCGGGCTCGCCAAGGGAATCGAGGCCGCGGGGTACAACATCCTCGGCACCAAGCCCG
This sequence comes from Microbacter sp. GSS18, assembly GCA_029319145.1. NCBI lineage: Bacteria > Pseudomonadati > Bacteroidota > Bacteroidia > Bacteroidales > Porphyromonadaceae > Microbacter > Microbacter sp. GSS18. The sequence goes on from CP119753.1 coordinate 1,102,035, forward strand.
CGGCGATCGACCTCGCCGAGGAGCGCGAGCTGTTCGCCCGCCTGCTCGACGATGCCGGCCTCGTCGCCCCGCGCAACGGCACGGCGATCGACGTCGAGGGCGCCGTGACCGTGGCCGAGGAGATCGGCTACCCGGTCCTGGTGCGTCCCAGCTTCGTCCTGGGCGGCCGCGGCATGGAGATCGTGTACTCGACCGAGGCGCTGCGCGACTACTTCGTACGGGTCGCCGGCGAGGCCATCATCGGACCCGGCCTGCCGCTGCTGGTCGACCGGTTCCTCGACGACGCGATCGAACTCGACGTGGACGCGCTCTACGACGGCGCGGAGCTGTACATCGGCGGCGTCATGGAGCACCTCGAGGAGGCCGGCATCCACTCCGGCGACTCGTCGTGCACGCTGCCGCCGGTCAGTCTCGGCCGCACCGACGTCGATCGCGTCCGAGAGGCCACGCGCGCCATCGCCGAGGGCGTGGGGGTGCGCGGCCTGCTGAACGTGCAGTTCGCGATCTCGGCCGGCGTGCTCTACGTCATCGAGGCGAACCCCCGAGCCAGCCGCACGGTGCCGTTCGTGTCGAAGGCACTCGGCATCCCGCTCGCCAAGGCCGCGAGCCGCATCATGGCCGGCGCGACCATCGCCGAGCTGAAGGCGGAGGGGCTGCTGCCCGAGGCGGACGGCTCGCGCGTGCCGCTGGACGCCCCCGTCGCCGTGAAGGAGGCCGTGCTGCCGTTCAAGCGGTTCCGCACCGCCGACGGCCAGACGGTCGACTCGGTGCTCGGACCCGAGATGCGCTCGACCGGCGAGGTCATGGGCATCGACCGCGACTTCCCGACGGCCTTCGCGAAGTCGCAGGATGCCGCGTACGGCGGCATGCCCCAGTCGGGCACCGTCTTCATCTCCGTCGCGGACGCCGACAAGCGCGCCGTGATCCTGCCCGCGCACCGCCTGCGCGAGCTCGGGTTCGATCTGGTGGCGACCGAGGGCACGGCGGAGATCCTCGCCCGCAACGGCATCGACGTCACCGTCGTCAACAAGTACTCGGCGACGCAGGCGACGGGGGAGACGAACATCGTCGATCTCATCAACGCCGGCGACATCGACATCATCGTGAACACGCCCTCCGGCGGGAGCGCGCGCGCGGACGGGTACGAGATCCGCGCCGCCGCCGTCGCCGGCGACAAGGCGCTGTTCACCACGATGGCGGTGCTCGGCGCCGCCGTCAGCGCGCTCCCGGTGCTGCAGAAGGGCTTCGAGGTGCGGAGCCTGCAGGAGTACGCCGCCGACCGGGCAGGCGACGCGTGACGGGCTTCGGCGCGCGCCTGCGTGCGGCGCTGGACGCCCACGGTCCGCTGTGCGTCGGCATCGACCCCCATGAGCATCTGCTCGCAGGCTGGGGGCTCGAGCCCTCTGCGGCCGGCGTGCGCGAGTTCGGACTGCGAACCGTCGAGGCAGCGGCCGGCCGCGTCGGCGTCGTCAAGCCCCAGGTGTCGTTCTTCGAGCGCTGGGGCTCGGCCGGGTTCGCCGCCCTCGAGGACGTCCTCGCCTCCGCGCGGGGAGCCGGACTGATCGTGATCGCCGACGCCAAGCGCGGTGACATCGGCACGACGATGGACGGCTACGCCGCTGCGTGGCTGACCCCCGGCGCTCCGCTCGAAGCGGATGCGCTCACCGTCAGCCCGTACCTCGGACCGGAGTCGCTGCGCAGCACGCTCACGACGGCGATCCGCCACGACAAGGGCGTGTTCGTCCTCGCGGCGACGAGCAATCCCGAGGCGGCAGCGGTGCAGACGGCTCAGACCGTCGACGTCGCCGCCACGGACGGCCAGACCGTGGCCGAGCGCGTCGCCGCCGACATCCAGTGGGTCAACTCGTCGGCGGCCTTCGGAGGCGGGCTCGGGCCGGTCGGCCTCGTGGTGGGCGCCACCATCGACCGCCAGGCGTTCGGCCTGACCGACGACGTGCTCCGCGGCGCACCCATCCTCGCGCCCGGATTCGGCGCGCAGGGCGCCGCTCCCGCCGATCTGCCCCGGCTGTTCGGCGACGTGTCGTCGCATGTGATCGCCAGCGAGAGCCGCAGCGTGCTCGCCGCCGGCCCCGCCCTTCTGGCCGCGCGCATCGACGAGCGCGCGGCGATGTACCGTGAAGGTTCCCATGAGTGACTCCCGAACCCCTCCCGAGGTCGATCGCGCCTCGGCATCGCGTCGAGCCGTCGCCGCGCGCCGCGAGCGCGCCGCGCTGAAGAAGGACGTCGCGATGCGCGTCATCACGCCGCAGGAGCTGCTGCGACGCGCGACCGCGGAGCCCGCCGCCCCGGCGGGCGCGATGCGCATCACCGAATTCCTCACCAGCATCCCCGCGATCGGCGAGGGCAAGCGCGACCGCATCCTCGAGGAGCTGCGCATCTCGCCCGTCAAGCGCCTGGGCGGCCTCGGCTCCCGTCAGCGCATCGCGCTCGAGCGCTTCCTCGACGAGCGCTGGCCCGAGGCCGGGCCGCGCGCGGGACGCAGCCGGCTCGTCGTGCTGGCCGGGCCCACCGCCGTCGGCAAGGGCACCGTGGCCGCCTACATCAAGGAGCACCACCCCGAGATCAAGCTGTCGGTGTCGGCGACCACGCGCGCGCCCCGCCCCGGCGAGGTCGAGGGAGAGCACTACTACTTCGTCGACGACGCGGAGTTCGACCGTCTGATCGCGGGCGGCGAGCTGCTCGAGTGGGCGACGGTGCACAACGCCCACCGCTACGGCACGCCGCGCCGGCCGATCGAGGAGGCTCTCGCGGATGGGCGCACCGTGCTGCTGGAGATCGACCTGCAGGGCGCACGCCAGGTGCGCGCCGCCGAGCCGTCGGCCACATTGGTGTTCCTGCTGCCGCCGAGCTGGGACGAGCTGGTCCAGCGCCTGGTCGGGCGCGGCACCGAGGAGGCCGAGGAACGGGCCCGGCGCCTGCGCACCGCGAAGGTCGAATTGGCCGCCCAGAGCGAGTTCGACTACCGCGTCGTGAACGAGAACGTCGCCTCGGCGGCCGAAGAGGTCGTAGAATTGGTGCAGGCGCCCGCGCGTCCGCTTTCGCGCGTCTGAATCACGCCGCCGCCGTCCCACCGACACCCGCCCTCTGCGCGGGCGTCATGACCAGGAGGTTTCGCCATGGCCGGAACGAACCAGGGGATCATCGAGCCCCCCATCGACAGCCTGCTCGAGAAGGTCGACTCGAAGTACCAGCTCGTCATCTACGCGGCCAAGCGCGCGCGCCAGATCAACGACTACTACTCCGACCTGCACGAGGGGAACCTGTTCGACAACGTCGGTCCGCTCGTGGACTCGACCGTCGAGGACAAGCCCCTCACGATCGCGATGCACGAGATCCACGAGGACAAGCTGCGCCTGCGCAGCGCCGAGTGATCCCGCACGCCGCCGGATCCGTGGCGCCGTGAGGCGCGCGGTCCCGGCGGTGTCGCATGTCACGGGCATACTGGTGCCCGCCCGAAACCGCTTCGCCTCGCCCTGGGAGACTCGATGACCGCGCTGCGCCTGTTCACTTCGGAGTCCGTCACCGAAGGCCACCCCGACAAGATCTGCGACCAGATCTCCGACAGCATCCTCGATGCGCTGCTGGCCGTGGACCCGAACAGTCGCGTCGCCGTCGAGACGCTCGTCACCACGGGCCTCGTGCACGTCGCGGGCGAAGTGCGCACCGAGGGCTACGTCGACATCCCGGGCACCGTGCGCCGCGTCGTCAACGAGATCGGCTACACCTCCAGCGAGCAGGGCTTCGACGGCGATTCGTGCGGCGTCAGCGTCTCGATCGGCGAGCAGTCCAGCGACATCGCCGACGGGGTGGAGACCTCGCGCGAGGTGCGCGAGGGGGGTTCGACCGATCCGATCGACCGACTCGGCGCGGGCGATCAGGGCATCATGTTCGGCTACGCCACGAACGAGACGCCGCAGCTCATGCCGATCGCGATCTGGACGGCCCACCGCATCGCCGAGCGCCTCGCGCACGCCCGCCGCACCGACGCGCTGCCGTTCCTGCGACCGGACGGCAAGACGCAGGTCACCGTCGGCTACGAGGGCTCCGTGCCCCGCACGATCGAGACGGTCGTGCTCTCGACCCAGCACAACCCGGGAATCACCCACGCGGCACTCAAGGCCGCCGTCGTCGCCGAGGTGATCGAGCCGGTGCTCGCCGAGACCGGCCTGGACCACGCCGGATTCGACGCCATCGTGAACCCGGCCGGCGAGTTCATCATCGGCGGACCCAAGGGCGACGCCGGGCTGACCGGCCGGAAGATCATCATCGACACCTACGGCGGAGCGGCGCGCCACGGCGGCGGGGCGTTCAGCGGCAAGGACCCCTCCAAGGTCGACCGCTCCGGCGCGTACGCCATGCGATGGGTCGCCAAGAACGCCGTCGCCGCCGGCCTCGCCGACCGGCTGGAGCTGCAGGTGGCATACGCCATCGGGCAGGCCCACCCCGTCGGGCTCTACGTCGAGACGTTCGGCACCGGTCACGTGTCGGACGACGTGATCACCGGAGCCATCCGCGACGTCTTCGACCTGCGCCCGCGCGCCATCATCGACCAGCTCGACCTGCTGCGCCCCATCTACCGCCAGACGGCAGCGTACGGCCACTTCGGGCGCGAGCTGCCCGACTTCACGTGGGAGCGCACCGACCGCGTCGAGGACCTGCGCGCCGCCGCCGGGCTCTGACGTGCCCGCGCGGCGCGTCGCGCGGGTGCTCATCGATTCCCCGCTTCCGCAGCTCGATCGCCTCTTCGACTACGCCGTCCCCGACGAGCTGCGGGATTCGGCGGCCGCCGGAGTGCGTGTGAAGGTGCCGTTGCGCTCGGCCGGTCGCGTCGTCGAGGGCTGGATCGTCGAGACGGCGGAAGAGGAGCCTGTTCCGCGACCGCTGTCGGATCTCGAGGCGGTCGTGTCGTCGGTTCCCGTGCTTCCCGCCAGGCTCCACGACCTCGCGCGTCGCGTGGCAGACCGCGCCGCCGGATCGGCCTGCGACATCCTGCGCCTGGCGATCCCCAAGCGCATGGTCCGGGCCGAGAAGGCGTGGCTGGCGGCAGGACCGCCCGACGCCCCTCGGGTGGAGGAGGCGACGGCGATGTGGGCGCGCGGCGCCCTGGCGGACTTCCCGGGTCTGGCCGAAGCGCTCGAGGACGGCGGTCGGATCGCGCTCGACGCTCCGCCGCGTCCGGCGCGCACGCCCGACGGCGTCGACGTGGGCGGCTGGGCGGAGCTGCTGGCCGCGGCCGCCGTCGACACGCTCGCCCGCGGACGCAGCGCGGTCGTCGCCGTGCCGGATCATCGCGACCTGGCCCAGCTGGAGGCGGCGCTGACCGTGCGCGCGCCGGCCGGGTCGGTGATCCGCGACGACGCCGCCCAGAGCGGTCCGGCCCGCTACGCGGCCTATCTGCGCATCCTCGCCGAGCAGCCGTGCATCGTCATCGGGAACCGCTCCACGGTCTACGCGCCGGCCCATGACTGCGGGCTCGTGGCGATATGGGACGACGGGGACGGACTCCTGGCCGAGCCGCTCAGCCCCGGGGTGCACGCCAGAGACGCCGCCCTCGTCCGCCAGGGCGTCGAAGGCTCGGCCCTGCTGCTCATGGGGCATACGCGCACGACGGACGTGCAGCGGCTCGTCTCGATCGGCTGGGTCGCCGAGCTCCACGCCGCCCGGCGCCACACGCCGCGCATCGTCCTCAGCGCGACGCACGAAGGCGAGACGCGCGCCGTGCGCATCCCCTCGAGCGCCTTCGCCGCTGCCCGCGAAGCCCTCGCATCCGGTCCCGTACTCGTGCAGGTGGCCCGGCCGGGCTACGCGCCCGTCCTGGTGTGCGCGGAGTGCCGGCGCCCGACGCGCTGCACCCACTGCGCCGGCCCGCTCCACGCGGCGCGGCAGGGGGCCGTTCCCACGTGCGCCTGGTGCGGGCGCGAAGCCGGTGGATGGGCCTGTCCCCACTGCTCCTCCACGCGGGTGCGGATGGCATCGTCGGGGAGCGAGCGGACGGCGGACGAACTCGGGCGGGCGTTCCCCGACACCCGTGTCATCGTCGCCGACGGCGAGCACCCCGTCTCCCACGTCGACGAGCGTCCCGCTCTGGTCGTCGCCACCCGAGGGGCCGAGCCGATCGCAGCGGGCGGGTACCGCGCCGTGGTCCTGCTGGACGGCGAGCGGATGCTGCTGGCCGAGGACCTCCGCATCGGCGAGTCGTGCCTGCGCTGGTGGTCGAACGCCGCCGCGCTGGCGGCACCCGGTGCGCCCGTTCACCTGGTCGGGGTGACCGGGGCGGTGGCCCGGGCGCTCGCGACCTGGACGCAGCCGGCCTACGCCGCCGCCGAGCTCGCCGACCGCGCGGAGCTGCGGATGCCCCCCGCGGTGCGCGTCGCCGCGATCGAGGGCCCCTCACGCCTCGTCGACGAGGTGCTGCGCACGGTGCGCGCCGAGGTCCCTCAGCTCGACGCCGCCGCCGTGCTCGGCCCGGTGCCCGCAGCCGACGAGGCGGTGCGCGCACTGCTGCGGTTCGACTACTCGTCGGGGGCACGTGTGACGTCGACCCTGCGCGCCTCGGTCGTCCAGTCCGCCCTGTCATCGCGCCGCGGCTCTGGTCGCCCCGGCGTGCGGAATCCACCCCGGAATACACTCAGAGTGCGGGTCGACCTGCCCGACCTCGACGTGTGAGGAGCCCCATGCGACTCGTGTTCGCGGGGACGCCCGAAGCGGCCGTCCCCTCCCTGCGACTGCTCGCGGCCTCGACCCACGAGGTCGTCGCCGTGGTCACGCGCACCGATGCCCCCCTCGGCCGCAAGCGCGTGCTCACGCCGTCGCCGGTGGCCGCGGCGGCGGACGACCTCGGACTGGCGGTCATCAAGACCGACCGGCTGGACGCGGACGCGACCGCCCGCATCCTCGGGCGCGATCCCGACCTGGGGGTCATCGTCGCCTACGGCGGACTCGTCCGCGAGCCGCTGCTGTCGGCCCCCGCCCACGGCTGGATCAACCTGCATTTCTCGCTCCTGCCGCGGTGGCGCGGGGCCGCCCCCGTGCAGCGCGCGCTCATCGCCGGCGACGATCGGACGGGTTCGACGGTCTTCCAGCTCGTGCCGGACCTGGATGCCGGCGACGTCTTCGCCGAGGACGCGCTGCCGATGCCTCCGGGCGCGACCGCCGGCGGGCTGCTCGAGCAGCTCGCGCAGACAGGCGCCGATCAGCTCGCCGGCGTCGTCGACGCCATCGCCGAGGGCACCGCGGTCGCCGTGCCGCAGACGGGGGAGCCGAGCTACGCGCCGAAGCTGACGCTCGAGGACGGGCGCATCCGCTGGACGGACCCGCGCGAGGCCGTCCTCGCCCGCATCCGCGGCGTCACACCCGAGCCCGGGGCCCACACGACCGTCGCCGGCGCGCGGCTGAAGATCCAGGCGGCGGCCGCCGCGGCCGACGACGCGCCGCGCCTCGAGCCCGGGCACTTGGCCCTGCACGGTCGCGACGTCGTGGTCGGCACGGGCACCGACGCCGTGCGGCTCGACACCGTCCAGCCGGCGGGCAAGGGCGCCATGCGCGCCGCCGACTGGTGGCGGGGCCTGCGCGAGACCGATGCGGTGGCGGGACGGTGAGCCGCGTCACGCCGGCCCGGCAGGTCGCCTTCGACGTCCTGCGCGCGGTGCACGAATCCGATGCCTACGCGAATCTGCTCATGCCCAAGGCGATCGAGCGCGCTCAGCTCGGCAGCGCAGATGCGGCACTGGCCACCGAGCTCGCGTACGGCACACTCCGTCGCCAGGGCACCTACGACGCGGTCATCGAGATCGCCGCCGACCGCACCGTGCACCGCATCGACCCGGGCGTGCTCGACGCCCTGCGGCTGGGCGTGCATCAGCTCTTGTCGACGCGCGTGGCCAGCCACGCGGCGGTGAACGAGTCCGTCGAACTGGCGCGATCGGTGGGCGGGCGCGGCCCGGCGGGATTCGCCAACGCCGTTCTGCGACGGGTGTCACGAGACGTTCCGGGGGAGTGGATGACCCGCGTGGCCGAGTCCGCGCGCTCGAACGACGAGCGCCTCGGCCTCATCCACTCCCACCCGGTGTGGGTCGTCAGGGCCATGCGCCGCGCCCTCGCCGCCGAGGGCCGCGCCGACGAGCTCGAGGAGCTCCTGAGCGCCGACAACGCCTCACCGCGCGTCACGCTCGCCGCGCTCCCCGGCCTGGCCGACGTCCCGGCGGACGCCGCGCACACCTCCTACTCGCCGTTCGGCTTCCGCCTCGACGGCGGCGACCCCGACCGCATCGTGACCGAATCCGGCGGACGCGTCCGCGTGCAGGACGAGGGGTCCCAGCTGGCCGCGCTCGCGCTCACCCGGCACGCGCCGGTGCGGGAGGGGGAGCGCTGGCTCGACCTGTGTGCAGGCCCCGGCGGCAAGACCGCGGTCCTCGCCGCCGAGGCGCTGGCCCACGGCGCGCACCTCGAGGCCAACGAGATCTCCCCTGCCCGCGCCGGTCTGGTCCGGCGCGCGGTCGCCGGGGTCCCGTCGGACGTCCCCGTCAGCGAGGAGGACGGACGCGCGCGCGCCGCCGAGAGCGCCGGCCGGTACGACCGCATCCTCGTCGATGCGCCCTGCACCGGGCTGGGCGCCCTGCGCCGCCGCCCCGAGGCCCGCTGGCGCAAGTCGCCCGCAGACATCCCGGAGCTGACGTCGCTGCAGACCGGGCTGCTGAGCTCGGCGCTCGGCGCCCTCAAGCCCGGCGGCGTCGTGGCGTACGTCACGTGCTCGCCGCATCTGGCCGAGACCGCCGGCGTGGTCGCCGAGGTCAAGCGCGAGTGGGGAGAGGCGATCGAGGAGCTGTCCGCGCGCGACGCGGTCACCGCGGTGAGCCAGGTCGATCCGCAGCTGGCCGCGCAGTCCGACGGCTCCGGACGCGCACAGCTGTGGCCGCACCGCCACGGCACCGACGCCATGTCGATCTCGCTGCTGCGCCGCGTGTAGCCGGGTGCCGGCGGGGCGACCGCCATAATGGGGACGTGCCCCACAGCGACGCCCCGGCCCCCGGCATCCGCATCAACCCCAGCATCCTGGCGGCGGACTTCGTGAACATGCAGACCGAGCTCGCGCGCATCGCGGCCGCGGACTTCGTGCACGTCGACGTCATGGACAACCACTTCGTGCCGAACCTGACGTTCGGCCCGCAGATGGTCGAGCGGATCCAGGCGACCAGCCCCGTTCCGTTGGACGTGCACCTCATGATCGACGACCCGGACCGATGGGCGCCCGGCTACGCCGAGATCGGCGCGGCGAGCGTCACATTCCACCTCGAGGCCGCCAACGAGCCCGTCGCCCTCGCCCGGCGACTGCGCGCGATCGGCAGCCGTGCCGGTGTCGCGGTCAAGCCCGCCACCGGCGTCGAGGGCCTCTTCGACCTCCTCGACGACTTCGACCAGATCCTCGTCATGACCGTCGAACCCGGATTCGGCGGGCAGTCCTTCATGCCCGAGACCATGCCGAAGCTGCGCAGGCTCGCCGATGAGGCGCGGAGGCGGGGCTCGTCGGTGTGGCTCCAGGTCGACGGCGGCATCTCTGCGGCGACGATCGAGCAGGCCGCCGAAGCGGGGGCCGACACGTTCGTCGCGGGCTCCGCGGTCTTCGGCGCCGGCGACCCCGGTGCGGCCATCGCCGGGCTCCGCGCCACCGCCGCCGCGCACCCGCACGTGCACTGAGCCCGCGCATGCACGGCCGCGCGATGTCACGCGGACATCCGGGGCCTGCCCGGACGATACCCTTGCAGGGTGAAGACGTTCGACGTTCTGTACGCGGAACTCGCCGCCAAGGCGGCCTCGCGCCCCGAGGGCTCGGGGACGGTGGCCCAGCTGGACGCCGGCGTGCATGCCATCGGCAAGAAGATCGTCGAAGAGGCGGCCGAGGTCTGGATGGCCGCCGAGTACGAGTCCGACGCGGCGGCAGCCGAGGAGATCTCGCAGCTGCTCTACCACCTGCAGGTCCTGATGCTCGCCAAGGGGCTGACGCTCGAGGACGTCTACCGACATCTCTGAGCCGGCCCCGACCCTTCCCGCGACTTCAGAAAGCCATCCCATGCTGCGCATCGCCGTGCCGAACAAGGGCTCGCTGAGCGAGACCGCCTCCGACATGCTGCGCGAGGCCGGATACACCGGCCGTCGCGACAGCAAGGACCTCCACGTCGTCGACCACGCCAACGACGTCGAGTTCTTCTACCTGCGTCCCAAGGACATCGCCACCTACGTCGGCTCCGGCGCGCTGGACGTCGGCATCACGGGCCGCGACCTGCTCATGGACGCCCGGATGCCGGGAGCGCGCGAGATCGAGGCCCTCGGCTTCGGGCGATCGACGTTCCGCTTCGCGGCCCCGCCGGGGACGTACGCCGACCTCGCCGACCTCGAGGGGGTCCGCATCGCGACGTCCTACCCGGGGCTCGTGGACTCGTTCCTCGACACCCACGGCGTCGCCGTCGACCTCGTCCCGCTGGACGGCGCGGTGGAATCCGCCGTCCGGCTGGGCGTCGCGGACGCCGTCGCCGACGTCGTGGAGACGGGCACGACGCTGCGTCAGGCGGGTCTGGAGGTCTTCGGACCGCCCCTGCTGCAGTCCGAGGCCGTCCTGATCACCGGACCCGACGACGCCCCCGGCACCGAGACGCTGCTGCGGCGCCTGCGCGGCGTCATGGTCGCGCGCCGCTACGTCATGGTCGACTACGACCTGCCCGCCGACCTGGTCGATCAGGCGGTCGCGATCGCGGGCGGCGTGGAGTCGCCGACGATCTCGCCGCTGCGCGACCCGTCCTGGGTCGCCGTGCGCGTGATGGTGGCGCGGACCACCGTGAACAAGGTCATGGACGAGCTGTACGCGCTCGGCGCGCGCGCGATCCTCGTCACCGCGATCCACAACGCGAGGCTGTGATGAGCCTCGTCTGCCGTGTCATCCCATGCCTGGACGTGGCCGCCGGACGCGTGGTCAAGGGCGTCAACTTCGAGAACCTGCGCGACATGGGCGACCCCGTCGAGCTCGCCCGCGAGTACTTCCGCCAGGGTGCGGACGAGCTGACGTTCCTCGATGTCACCGCGACGGTCGACGACCGCGCGACGACGTACGACGTGGTCCAGCGCACTGCCGAAGAGGTCTTCATCCCGCTGACCGTCGGGGGAGGCGTCCGCACGTCCGACGACGTCGCGCGCCTGCTCTCGGTCGGCGCCGACAAGATCGGCGTCAACTCCGCCGCCATCGCCCGGCCGGTGCTCCTCGATGAGATCGCGGACCGCTTCGGCGCGCAGGTGCTCGTCCTCTCGCTGGACGTCAAGCGCTCGCCGAACACCGAGTCCGGCTTCGTCGTGACGACGCACGGCGGGCGCACCGAGACCTCCCTGGACGCCCTGGCGTGGGCGCGGGAGGCCATCGACCGGGGCGCGGGCGAGCTGCTGGTGAACTCCATCGACGCCGACGGCACCAAAGAGGGGTTCGACCTCGAACTCGTCACCCTCATGCGCGAGATCTCGAGCGTCCCCGTGATCGCCTCGGGGGGCGCGGGCAAGGCCGAGGACTTCGCCCCCGCGATCGCCGCCGGTGCCGACGCCGTCCTCGCGGCATCCGTCTTCCACTCCGGCCAGCTGACGGTCGGCGACGTCAAGGCGGTCATGGCCGCGGACGGCATCGAGGTGCGGGAGGTTCACGCGTGAGCGAGAGCGCCCAGGAGCGCATCGACCGGGTCGCGTTCAACCCCGACGGCCTCGTGGCGGCGATCATCCAGCAGTGGGATTCCAAAGAGGTCCTCATGCTGGGCTGGATGGACGCCGAGGCTCTGCGGCGGACCCTCACGGAGGGCCGTGTGACGTTCTGGTCGCGGTCGCGCCAGGAGTACTGGCGCAAGGGGGACACGTCCGGCAACATCCAGCTCGTGCGGGGCGCGCGCCTCGACTGCGACGGGGACGCGGTCCTGATCACGGTCGAGCAGGTCGGCCCGGCGTGCCACACCGGGACGCGCACGTGCTTCGACGCCGACGACCTGGCACCCGCGGTCGCCCCGTGATCCGCCGCGCCCGGCTGCTGAGCGTCCTGACCGTCCTCGCGTCGGGCGCGCTCGGCGTCATCGCATCGACGCAGGTGTGGCTCGACGTCACGCTCGCCGACGGCGCCGCCGAGCCCCTCACCGTCGCCGGTGCCGACGCCGTCGTCCTCCTGACCCCGCTGAGCCTCGCGGCGCTCGCCCTGGGGGCCGCGCTCAGCATCGTCGGCCTCGTGCTCCGCTATGCGTTCGGGGTTCTGACGGTCGCGATCGGCTCGGTCCTGCTCGTCCTCACGTGGCGCGTCGCCGCCGACCAGCCCATCGACGCCGTGACGTCCGCGGTCACCGATGCCACCGGCATCAGCGGAGCCGGCGCGATCGCCGAACTCGTGGTGTCGATCACGCCGACGCCGTGGCCCGCCGTGACGCTCGCCGGGTGGGTCGTCATGCTCGCGGCGGGGGTCTTCGTGCTCGTCACGGCCCGCCGGTGGGGTGCCGGGGACCGCCGCTACCGCACCGACGCCGCGCGGGCGGAGGCGGGCGCCGGGTCGCGCACGCGGCCGCACGACGCCATCGATTCGTGGGACGAGCTGTCACGGGGCGAGGATCCCACCGAGTGAGCCGCTAGACTGACCAGGCCCACGCACTTCCGGAGGAGATCCATGAGCAACCCCATCGGCGATCCCGGCCACGGACACTCGCCCGCCGCCTGGACCGCTGTCGTGATCATGCTGCTGGCCATCACGGTCGGCACGGTCGCCTTCTTCTTCGAGATGACCTGGCTCGTCTGGGTCTCGGCCGCGTTCATCGTCGTCGGCATCGTCGTCGGCTGGGCCATGGCCAGGGCCGGCTACGGCGTCAACGGCCCGAAGTACACGCCGAAAGCGCACTGATCATGCTCGCCGACCTCACGGCCGGCGCGGTTGAGGATGCCGAGGCTCGCGCGATCGAGCAGCCTCTCGCGGTCGTCGAGGCCGCGGCAGCGGCGCAGACGCCCGCTCGCGACGCCCTGAGCGCGCTGGCACCGGCCGATCGCGTGAAGATCATCGCCGAGGTCAAGCGCGCGAGTCCCTCGCGCGGCCACCTCGCCGCGATCCCGGACCCGGCTCTCCAGGCCTCGCTCTACGAGCAGGGCGGAGCGTCGGCGATCTCGGTGCTGACCGAGGGGCGCAGGTTCAAGGGCAGCCTCGCCGACCTCGAGGCCGTGAAGGCCCGTGTGTCGCTGCCGGTGCTGCGCAAGGACTTCATCGCCACGGAGTACCAGGTGCTCGAAGCGCGAGCGGCGGGCGCCGACCTCGTGCTGCTGATCGTCGCGGCCCTCGACCAGCCCACGCTGGCCCGGCTGCACGACCTCATCCTCTCGCTCGGGATGACCCCGCTGGTCGAGACGCACTCCGCCGAAGAGGTGGATCGCGCCGCCGACGTCGGCGCACGCCTCATCGGCGTCAACGCCCGAGACCTCACGACGTTCCAGCTCGACCGCGATCTGTTCGGCCGGCTCGCCGATCGCATCCCCGCGGATGCGGTCCGGATCGCGGAGTCGGCCGTGCTGACGCCGGCGGACGTCACCCACTACCGCTCGGCGGGAGCCGATGTGGTCCTGATCGGCGAGGCGCTGGTGACCGGCGACCCCGTCGCCACCCTGAACGCGTTCCTGGAGGCAGGCGCATGAGTCTTCGCGAGGTGACCGGACCGTTCTTCGGCGAGTTCGGCGGCCGCTACATGCCCGAGTCGCTCATCGCGGCGATCGACGAGCTGACCGAGGTCTACGAATCGGCCAAGGCCGACCCCGAGTTCCAGGCGGAGTTCCTGCGACTGCTCGGCTCGTACGCCGGACGGCCGTCTGCCCTCACCGAGGTGTCGCGCTTCGCCGAGCATGCGGGCGGCGCGCGCGTGTTCCTCAAGCGCGAGGACCTCAATCACACCGGCTCGCACAAGATCAACAACGTCATCGGCCAGGCGCTGCTGACCAAGCGCCTGGGCAAGACGCGCGTGATCGCCGAGACCGGCGCCGGCCAGCACGGCGTCGCCACGGCGACCGCGGCGGCGCTGTTCGGGTTCGAGTGCACCATCTACATGGGCGAGGTCGACACCGAGCGCCAGGCGCTGAACGTCGCTCGCATGCGGCTCCTGGGCGCCGAGGTCGTGCCGGTGACGACGGGATCGCGGACGCTCAAGGACGCGATCAACGAGGCCTACCGGGACTGGGTCGCCAGCGTCGAGACGACGAACTACATCTTCGGCACGGCCGCGGGTCCCCACCCGTTCCCGGCGATGGTGCGCGACTTCCAGAAGATCATCGGCGAGGAGGCCCGCGCCCAGCTGCTGGACGAGATCGGGCGGCTGCCCGACGCGGTCATCGCGTGCGTGGGCGGCGGCTCCAACGCGATCGGCATGTTCGACGCGTTCCTCGACGACTCCGGCGTCGCCCTCTACGGCGTCGAAGCGGCCGGCGACGGCGTCGACACGCCCCGCCACGCGGCGTCGATCGAGCGCGGCCGGCCCGGCGTCCTCCACGGCGCGAAGACCTACGTGCTGCAGGACGAGGACGGCCAGACCGTCGAGTCCCACTCGATCTCGGCGGGACTGGACTACCCGGGCGTCGGACCCGAGCACGCGTGGCTGGCCTCGATCGGGCGCGCGACCTACATCCCCGCCACCGACGACGAGGCGATGCAGGCGCTGCGCCTGCTGTCGCGCACCGAGGGCATCATCCCCGCCATCGAATCCGCGCACGCCCTCGCCGGCGCCCTGCGCATCGGACGCGAGCTCGGCCCGGACGCCGTGCTGGCGGTCTCGCTGTCGGGACGCGGCGACAAGGACATGGACACGGCCGCCCGCTACTTCGGGCTGTACGACGAAGGAGCCACCGAATGACCTCGCGCGTGTCGGCCGCCATCGACGCCGCGCGCGCCGCGGGGCGCGGAGCGTTCGTCGGCTACCTGCCGATCGGCTATCCCGACCTGCAGACGAGCATCGAGGCGGCGGTGACGCTCGCCGAGAACGGCGCGGACATCCTCGAGCTCGGCCCGCCGTACTCGGATCCGGTGATGGACGGCCCCATCATCCAGGAGGCCACGACGGCGGCCCTCGCCGCCGGCTTCAAGCTGCGCGACACCTTCACCGCGGTGCGCGAGATCGTACGGCGCGTCGACGTGCCCGTGCTCGTCATGACGTATTGGAACCCCGTGCTCCAGTACGGCGTGGACCGGTTCGCCGACGAGCTCAGCGCCGCGGGCGGCGCCGGCCTCATCACCCCCGACATCACGCCGGACGCGGCGGGGGAGTGGGTCGCCGCGAGCACGCGCACCGGGCTCGACCGGGTCTTCCTGGCGGCCCCGACCTCCACCGAAGACCGGCTCCGGATGATCGTCGAGAACTCCACCGGCTTCGTGTACACCGTCTCGACGATGGGCATCACGGGGGAGCGGGCGCAGCTCGACGCCGCCGCGCGCACGCTCGTCGCCCGGCTGCGCGAGCACGGGGCCGGCCACGCCTGCGTCGGCATCGGCATCTCGAACGCCGAGCAGGTCGCCGGCGTGCTCGAGTACGCCGACGGCGCCATCGTCGGCACAGCCCTCGTCCGCGCCCTGCGCGACGGCGGCCTCGAGGGTCTCGCGGCCGCCGCACGCGACCTCGCCGGTGGCACAGCGCTCCACTCGATCTAGACTTCACACGTCGGCAATCCCCGGCACACCCACCAGCAAGGACCCGATCGCACATGATCCATGCCGCGCACAGCTTCACGAACACCCTCGTCGCCAGCATCCCGAGCCCGTCGATCAGCTACTTCGACCTGGGGCCGCTGCGCGTCCACATCTACGCGCTGTGCATCATCACGGGCATCATCGTCGCGGTCCTGATGACCAACCACCGCCTCACCAAGCGCGGGGCGGAGCCCTGGGTGGTCATCGACATCGCCCTCATCGCCGTCCCGCTCGCCATCATCACGGCGCGCATCTACCACGTGCTCACGCACTGGAGCTTCTACTTCGGCGAGGGCGCCGACCCGCTCACCGCGCTCTACATCTGGGAGGGCGGCATCGCCATCTACGGCGCGCTAATCGGCGGCGCCGTGGGCGCGTGGCTGGGATGCCGCTGGACCGGCATCCGCTTCTGGTCGTTCGCCGACGCCCTGGCACCGGGCATCCTGCTCGCACAGGCCATCGGACGCTTCGGCAACTGGTTCAACCAGGAGCTGTTCGGGCTTCCCACCGACCTGCCGTGGGGCCTCGAGATCGACAGCGACAACCCCGCCTTCCCGCCGGGGCTCGAGCCCGGAACGCTGTTCCACCCGACCTTCCTGTACGAGGTCCTCTGGAACACGCTCGGCGTGCTGGTGCTGCTGTGGGCCGGTCGCGCCCTCAAGCTCCAGTGGGGCAAGCTCTTCGCCCTCTACCTCATCTGGTACAGCGCGGGCCGCGTCGTGTGGGAGTCCATCCGCATCGATCCGAGCGAGATCATCCTGGGCCTGCGCACCAACGTGTGGGCCGCCATCATCGGCGTCCTGCTCGGTCTCGTCATCATCGTCGTGCAGACGCGGAGGCACCCGGGGATCGAGGCGTCGCCGTATTCTCCGGGCCGCGAATGGCGCCCGGACGGACCTGTACAATCTCAGGACACCGACGACTACGTCGACGTCAGCGAACCGCCGGCGGCCGAGGAAGTCACAGCGAACGCCACAAGCACTGTCGCCACGAAGAAGTAACGCACGCTCCGGAAGTAACGCACGCTCCGCAAGCATCACCCACTGGGCCGACGTCGTCCCATCTTGAGCATCAACGTGAGGACGGTAGGTATGGCTTCGAGCCCCCGTCGCAGCGCCTCTGCCGAGGCGACCACCCCGCAGCACCGGCTGGACTCGTTCCCCGAGAAGCAGGGGATGTACAACCCTGCCTTCGAGAAGGACGCGTGCGGTCTCGCCATGGTGGCGACGCTGCGCGGACACGCCGGTCACGACATCATCGACCTCGCGCTGACCGCGCTGCGCAACCTCGAGCACCGCGGCGCGATCGGGTCGGATGCCGGCACGGGCGACGGGGCGGGCATCCTCACGCAGATGCCCGACGCGTTCTTCCGTGAGGTCGTCGACTTCGATCTTCCGCCCATGGGCGAGTACGCCGCCGGCATGATCTTCCTGCCGCGCGACGACGAGGCTCGCGCCGCGCAGAAGGCCGGCATCGAGCACATCGCCGAGTCCGAGAACCTCGTCGTGCTCGGCTGGCGCGACGTGCCGACGGCCGACGAGCACCTCGGCAAGCTCTCCCACGACGCGCGGCCCGCGTTCGAGCAGCTGTTCGTGTCGCGCCCCGCCGTCGGCGACGCCGCCGCGCTGTCGGGCATCGCCCTGGACCGCCGCACGTACCGTCTGCGCAAGCGCTCGCGCACCGAGCTCGGTGCCTATTTCGTCACGCTGTCGTCGCGCACCATCGGCTACAAAGGCATGGTCACGACGCTGCAGCTCGAGCCGTTCTACCCCGACCTGCAGGACGAGCGCTTCGCCTCGGAGCTCGCGGTCGTGCACTCTCGCTATTCCACCAACACGTTCCCCTCGTGGCCGCTCGCGCAGCCGCTGCGCATGCTCGCCCACAACGGCGAGATCAACACCGTCAACGGCAACCGCAACTGGATGCGCGCTCGGCAGTCGCAGCTCGAGTCGGAGCTGATCGGCGACATCGCCCCGATGCTGCCCATCTGCACCGAGGGCGCGAGCGACTCGGCCTCGTTCGACGAGGTGCTCGAGCTCCTCACGCTGACGGGACGGAGCCTGCCCCACGCCATCATGATGATGGTGCCCGAGGCCTACGAGAAGCAGGCCACGATCGACCCCGACCTGCGCGCCTTCTACGAGTACCACTCGGGTCAGATGGAGCCGTGGGACGGCCCCGCCGCGCTCATCTTCACCGACGGCACCCTCGTCGGCTCCACGCTCGACCGCAACGGACTGCGCCCCGGGCGCTGGACCGAGACCACGGACGGCCTGATCGTCATCGGCAGCGAGACCGGCGTTCTCGACATCGAGCCCGCGCGCATCAAGCGCCGCGGACGTCTGCGTCCCGGACGCATGTTCCTCGTCGACACGGCCCAGGGCCGCGTCATCGAGGACGACGAGATCAAGCGCGATCTCGCCACGATGCACCCGTGGCAGGAGTGGCTGGACGCCGGGCGCGTCAAGCTCGCCGACCTTCCCGAGCGCGAGCACATCGTGCATCCGATCGCCTCGATCACGCGTCGCCAGCGCACGTTCGGCTATACCGAGGAAGAGGTGAAGATCCTCCTCACCCCGATGGGACAGACCGGCGCCGAGCCGCTCGGCGCCATGGGGAGCGACACCCCGGTCGCTGTCCTGAGCGACCGTCCCCGGCTGCTGTTCGACTACTTCACGCAGCAGTTCGCACAGGTGACGAACCCGCCGCTGGACTCCATCCGCGAAGAAGTCGTGACCTCGCTGTCGCTGGGACTGGGCCCCGAGCGCAACCTGCTCGCGTGGGGCCCCGACCACACGCGCACCGTCACGCTCGACTTCCCGGTGATCGACAACGACGAACTGGCGAAGATCCAGCACATCGACACGGCCCTCCCCGGGCGCAGCTCGGTCACCATCCGCGGTCTGTATCGTGTCGAGGCCGGCCACAAGGGCATGGAGAAGCGTCTCGCGCAGATGTGCGCCGAGGCCGACCAGGCCATCGAGGACGGCGCCGAGTTCCTGGTGCTCAGCGACCGCGACTCCAACAAGGACCTCGCGCCGATCCCGTCGCTGCTCATGCTCGCGGCGGTGCACCACCACCTCATCCGCAACCAGACCCGCATGAAGGTCGGCCTCGTCGTCGAGGCCGGCGACGTGCGCGAAGTGCACCACGTGGCGACGCTCATCGGCTTCGGCGCGTCTGCGGTCAACCCGTACCTGGCGATGGAGACGGTCGAGTACCTCGTGCGCGCCGGGTTCATCACCGGCGTCACCCCCGAGAAGGCCGTCGCGAACCTGATCAAGGCCCTCGGCAAGGGCGTGCTCAAGATCATGTCCAAGATGGGCATCTCGACGGTCTCCTCGTACGCCGGCGCGCAGGTGTTCGAGGCCGTCGGCCTGTCGCAGTCGTTCATCGACGCGTACTTCACGGGCACCGAGTCCAAGCTCGGGGGCGTCGGCATCCGCGTCATCGCTTCCGAGAACGCCGAGCGCCATCGCTACGCCTACCCCGAGGACGCCGCGGTGCGCGCCCACGAGCGGCTGTGGACCGGTGGCGAGTACCAGTGGCGCCGCGACGGCTCGCCTCACCTGTTCAACCCCGAGACGGTGTTCCGGCTCCAGCACGCGACGCGGACCCGGCGGTACGACATCTTCCGCGAGTACACCAAGATGGTCGACGACCAGGCGCACGAGCTGAAGACGCTGCGCGGTCTGTTCCGCCTCAAGACCGAGGGTCGCACTCCGGTGCCCATCGACGAGGTGGAGCCGGTCTCCGCGATCGTCAAGCGATTCTCGACGGGCGCGATGAGCTACGGCTCCATCTCGAGGGAGGCGCACGAGACGCTCGCCATCGCGATGAACCGCATCGGCGGCAAGTCCAACACCGGCGAGGGCGGCGAAGACGTCGACCGGCTGCTCGACCCGGAGCGCCGCAGCGCCATCAAGCAGGTCGCTTCGGGACGCTTCGGCGTGACGAGCATGTACCTCACGCAGTCCGACGACATCCAGATCAAGCTCGCGCAGGGCGCCAAGCCCGGCGAGGGGGGTCAGCTGCCGCCCACCAAGGTGTACCCGTGGGTCGCCCGCACGCGTCACGCGACGGCCGGCGTCGGCCTGATCTCGCCGCCGCCGCATCACGACATCTACTCGATCGAGGACCTCAAGCAGCTCATCTTCGACCTCAAGCGAGCGAACCCGCGTGCACGCGTGCACGTGAAGCTCGTGAGCCAGTCGGGCATCGGCGCCGTCGCCGCCGGCACCGCCAAGGCGCTCGCCGACGTCATCCTCGTCTCGGGGCACGACGGAGGCACGGGCGCGAGCCCGCTGAACTCGCTCAAGCACGCGGGCACACCGTGGGAGCTGGGCCTGGCCGAGACGCAGCAGACGCTCATGCTCAACGGCCTGCGCGACCGCGTCGTGGTCCAGGTCGACGGTCAGATGAAGTCCGGCCGCGACGTCATCATCGGCGCGCTCCTGGGCGCCGAGGAGTTCGGCTTCGCGACGGCGCCGCTGGTGGTCTCGGGATGCATCATGATGCGCGTGTGCCACCTGGACACGTGCCCGGTGGGCGTCGCCACCCAGAACCCGGTGCTGCGCTCGCGCTTCAGCGGCAAGCCGGAGTTCGTCGTGAACTTCATGGAGTTCATCGCCCAGGAGGTGCGGGAGTACCTCGCCGAGCTCGGGTTCCGCTCGCTCGACGAGGCGATCGGCCACGCCGATCTCCTCGACGTCGACGGCGCCATCCACCACTGGAAGGCCGGCGGACTGGACCTCACACCCGTGCTCGCCGGCCCGGTGTTCGCCGAGCACGAGGCGCGCCGCAACACGCGCGGGCAGGACCACGAGCTCGACGAACACTTCGACGTGTCGCTCCTCGAGCACGCTCAGGACGTGGTCGCCCACGGCGGACACCTCGAGCTGGATCTGCCGATCCGCAACACCGCCCGCGCGGTGGGGACCATGCTCGGTCATCACGTCACGCGCGCTCACGGCGAGAACGGCCTGCCATCCGGCTCGATCGAGATCACCCTGACGGGGTCGGCCGGCCAGTCCTTCGGAGCGTTCCTGCCCGCGGGCATCACACTGCGCCTCGAGGGCGACTCGAACGACTACGTCGGCAAGGGTCTGTCGGGCGGGCAGATCGTGGTGCGGCCGCCGCGCGGTGCGACCTTCGACGCGTCGAAGAACGTCATCGCCGGCAACGTCATCGGCTACGGCGCCACGCAGGGCACGATGTTCCTGCGCGGTGTGGTGGGAGAGCGGTTCTTCGTGCGCAACTCCGGTGCGACGGCGGTCGTCGAAGGGGTCGGCGACCACGCCCTGGAGTACATGACCGGCGGGCTCGCCGTGATCCTCGGCAGCACCGGCCGCAACCTCGGCGCCGGCATGTCCGGTGGCACGGCGTACATCCACGCGCTCGACCCCGACCTCGTCAACCGCGAGGCCCTCGCGGCGGGGGAGCTGGAGCTGTCGGCGCTCGGCTCGGGCGACGCCGAGATCCTGCACGACCTGCTCGAACGTCATGTGGCCGAGACCGGCTCGACGCTCGCGCAGTCGATGCTGGACGACTTCGACAACGTGATCGGCCGGTTCGTGCGGGTCCTCCCGCGCGACTACGCGGCCGTTCTGCAGACGCGCCAGGCCGCGGTCGCCGAGGGGCTGGACCCCGACGGCGACGTCGTCTGGAGCCGGATCCTGGAGGTGACGGGTGGCTGACCCGAAGGGCTTTCTGAAGGTCACCGAGCGGGAGCTGCCCGCTCGGCGGCCCGTGCCGGTCCGCATCATGGACTGGAAAGAGGTGTACGAACACGGCGACGCCGGGGTTCTGCGCCGTCAGGCCGGACGCTGCATGGACTGCGGCATCCCGTTCTGCCATCAGGGCTGCCCGCTGGGGAACCTCATCCCCGAGTGGAACGACCTGACGTGGCGCGGCGAGGGCCGCGCGGCGATCGAGCGGCTGCACGCGACGAACAACTTCCCCGAGTTCACCGGACGGCTGTGCCCCGCCCCGTGCGAGGACTCGTGCGTGCTGGGCATCAACCAGCCGCCCGTGACGATCAAGCAGATCGAGGTCTCGACGATCGACGAGGCGTTCGCCAACGGCTGGGTCGAGCCCGAACCGCCCGGGCGTCTGACCGGCAAGACCGTCGCCGTCGTGGGATCGGGCCCGGCGGGCCTCGCCGCCGCCCAGCAGCTCACGCGGGCCGGTCACACGGTGGCGGTGTTCGAGCGCGACGACCGCATCGGCGGCCTGCTGCGCTACGGCATCCCCGACTTCAAGATGGAGAAGCGCCACCTCGAGTCGCGCCTGCGCCAGATGCGCGACGAGGGCACCCGCTTCCGCGCGGGCGTCGAGATCGGCACCGACATCTCGTGGGACGATCTGCGCGCCCGCTACGACGCGGTGCTCATCGCCACCGGAGCCACGGTGCCGCGCGAGCTTCCGCTGCCCGGTCGAGACCTGGCCGGCGTCCACTTCGCGATGGAGTACCTCGTCGAGTCGAACCGCGCGACAGCCGGCGACGCCGTGTCGAACCAGATCACGGCCGAGGGCAAGCACGTCGTCGTCATCGGCGGCGGCGACACGGGGGCCGACTGCATCGGCACCGCCCACCGCCACGGGGCGCTGAGCGTCACCAACCTCGCCATCGGCAAGCGTCCGCCCGAGGACCGTCCCGAGCACGAGCCCTGGCCGATGTCGCCGCGTGTGTTCGAGGTCTCGTCAGCGCACGAGGAGGGCGGCGAGCGGGCGTTCCTGGCGTCGACCGTCGAGTTCCTCGGCAACGACGCCGGCGAGGTGCGCGCGCTGCGCGTCGCCGAGACCGAGTTCGTCGACGGCCGCCGCGTGCCCAAGAGCGGCACCGAGCGGGAGATCCCCGCCGACCTCGTCCTCATCGCCATGGGCTTCACGGGGCCCGAGCAGGCCCACCTGGGCGACCAGCTCGGCACGCGGTTCACCGGCCGCGGCAACGTGCAGCGCGAGGACGACTACCAGACCGTGACGCCGGGCGTGTTCGTCGCCGGCGACGCCGGCCGCGGACAGTCGCTCATCGTGTGGGCGATCGCCGAGGGCCGAGCCGCGGCCGCGCGCATCGACGAGTACCTGATGGGGGAGACGCAGCTGCCCGCGCCCGTCCGCCCGACGGATGTCGCGATCGGGGTGGGGCACGCGTAGGCTTGCGAGGGCCTCGCGGCCACTGGGATTCATTCACACAGAAAGCACGGGATGAGACGCGCCAAGATCGTCGCCACACTGGGACCTGCGACTTCGACGTACGAGATGGTGCGAGCCATCATCGACGCCGGTGTCGACGTCGCCCGGTTCAACCTGAGCCACGGAGACTACTCCGTCCACGAGAACAACTTCGCCAACGTGCGCAAGGCTGCCGACGACGCCGGTCGCTCGGTCGCCGCGCTGGTGGACCTCCAGGGCCCGAAGATCCGGCTCGGCAAGTTCGCCGCCGGCCCCCACGAACTCGCCGAGGGTGACATCTTCAAGATCACCGTCGAGGACATCGCCGGCACCAAGGAGATCTGCGGCACGACATTCAAGGGCCTGCCCCAGGATGTCGAGCCCGGTGACATGCTGCTGATCGACGACGGCAAGGTCCGCGTCGAGGTCATCTCCACCGACGGCACGGTCGTGACGACCAAGGTCATCGTGGGCGGTCCGGTCTCGGACAACAAGGGCATCAATCTCCCCGGCGTCGCCGTGAACGTGCCCGCCCTCAGCGAGAAGGACGAGGCCGACCTGCGGTGGGCGCTGCGCGCCGGCGCCGACTTCATCGCGCTGTCCTTCGTCCGCAGCGCGAAGGACGTCGAGCGCGTCCACGTCATCATGGCCGAGGAAGGGCACCGCATCCCCGTCATCGCCAAGATCGAGAAGCCGCAGGCCGTCGACAACCTCGAGGAGATCATCGACGCCTTCGACGGCATCATGGTCGCCCGCGGCGACCTGGGCGTCGAGCTTCCGCTCGAAGCGGTGCCGATCGTGCAGAAGCGCGCCGTGGAGCTGTGCCGCCGCATGGCCAAGCCGGTCATCGTCGCCACGCAGATGCTCGAGTCGATGATCCACAGCCCGGTCCCCACGCGCGCCGAGACATCGGATGTCGCCAACGCCGTGCTCGACGGTGCCGATGCCGTGATGCTGTCGGGCGAGACGAGCGTCGGGGAGTACCCGACCATCGTCGTCGAGACGATGGCGCGCATCATCGAGTCGACCGAGGAGCACGGCCTCGAGCGCATCGCACCGCTCACCGCCAAGCCGCGCACGCAGGGCGGCGCCATCACGCTCGCCGCGATGGAGGTCGCCGAGTTCGTCGAGGCGAAGTACCTGTGCATCTTCACCGAGTCGGGCGACACCGCGCGCCGCATGTCGCGCCTTCGGCCCGCCATCCCGACGATCGGCTTCGCGACCGACCCGGCGATCCGACGCCGCATGGCCATCACGTGGGGCGTGCGCTCGACGCTCGTGCAGCCGGTGTCGCACACCGACCGCATGTTCATCCAGGTGGACGACTACCTGCTCACGAACGAGCTGGCCACCGTCGGCGACAAGGTCGTCGTGATCTCGGGATCGCCCCCCGGCATCATCGGCTCGACCAATGACATCCGCATCCACCGCGTCGGCGACGCGGTTCACGGCAACGCGCCGGTCTACCGCGAGTAGGCCCCGTCCGCGGACCTGAAGACGGCGGCGGCCGCTCCACGACGGTGAGAGCGACCGCCGCCGTCTTCGCCGATCATCGCCCGCGGCGCGGGCATGGCGCAGCGAGCCGGCGCGGGACACGCCCGGGCGACCGCAGATGACGAGTGCCGTCGCGTGGCCTCGGCCGACCCGGCGGCGGACATCGCACGGGCCGAAGACCTGCTGGATGCGGGCGCCATCAGCCAGGGAGAGTTCGAGGCTCTCACGAGCAAGGCCCTGGGCAACCCGCACTTCGGCGGCTGAACGCCGACGGGCGGCCACGCCCGCGCGACCGCCCGCTCACGTGCCGATGGTGGGAGTCGAACCCACACGCCCTCGCGGGCAACCGAGTTTGAGTCGGTCGCGTCTGCCATTCCGCCACACCGGCGGGCACGTGCGCGAACGACGATACCGTAGGATTCTAAGGTGACCGAGCAAGAGCAGAACGCCGCCGCAACCAGTTCGACCCCTCGTCGCGTCGTCGTGGCCGAGGACGAGTCGCTGATCCGTCTGGACATCGTGGAGATCCTCCGCGACAACGGATTCGACGTCGTCGGCGAGGCCGGCGATGGCGAGACCGCCGTCGCCCTCGCCACCGAGCTGCGCCCCGATCTGGTGATCATGGACGTGAAGATGCCCCAGCTGGACGGCATCTCGGCCGCCGAGAAGCTCAGCAAGAGCCACATCGCCCCGGTCGTCCTCCTGACCGCCTTCAGCCAGAAGGAGCTCGTCGAGCGTGCCAGCGAGGCCGGCGCCCTGGCCTACGTCGTGAAGCCCTTCACTCCCAACGACCTGCTGCCGGCCATCGAGATCGCCCTGGCCCGCTACGAGCAGATCATCACGCTCGAGGCCGAGGTCGCCGACATGGTCGAGCGCTTCGAGACCCGCAAGCTCGTCGACCGCGCCAAGGG
Organism: Microbacter sp. GSS18; assembly: GCA_029319145.1. Taxonomy (NCBI): domain Bacteria; kingdom Pseudomonadati; phylum Bacteroidota; class Bacteroidia; order Bacteroidales; family Porphyromonadaceae; genus Microbacter; species Microbacter sp. GSS18. The sequence continues at coordinate 1,127,349 of CP119753.1, forward strand.
CCTCCTCAACGAGAAGATGGGTCTGAGCGAGCCGGAGGCGTTCCGCTGGATCCAGAAGGCGTCCATGGACCGCCGCCTGACGATGCAGGACGTCGCCAAGGCGATCATCGAGCAGCTCGCGCCCAAGAAGGGCTGAGGCGCCTCACGCTCGTTCTCCCGCCGATCCGCGAGGACGGTGGGAGGCGACGTTGAGCAGCGTCGAACCCGCGAAGAGCGCGCCGGCGATGTACCACAGCGGACGGCCGACCTCAGCGAGCGGCCACCAGAAGAACATCGACGTCGCGAGGTACAGCGCCGTGTACGGAACGAACACGCTCCAGCGGATCGGCGATCGCCAGCGGATCCGCATCGCGTATTCGACCACGGCGCCGTACGCTGCCCACGCCAGATAGAGCAGCCCCGCCGCGGCGAACGACCACGACGCCCCCGACGCCACGAGCACGGCGCTGCCGATCGCCGCGGGCACCGCGAGGGCATAGACGATCCACCCGAAGCGGATGGCCAGGTCCCGTCGGCGCCATCGCACGGCGAAGTGGACGAGCAGCAGGGTCTGGTACCCGAGCGCGCTCACGACGTAGATCGTCTCGTCGGTGTCCACGGAACCGATCCCAGCGATCCCGGCGTCCGAGCGCCAGAGCCGGAGGTCCCGCCGGGTGGTGATGGCCGGCGGACCGGTGGGGTCAGAGGTCCTTGATCATGTTCGTGATGCGGATGGTCGAGCAGCGCCGACCGTGATCGTCGGTCACGACGATCTCGTGGACGGTGACCGACCGGCCCAGGTGCACCGGCGTGCACGTGCCGGTGACGTGTCCGCTGGTGGCAGAGCGTGTATGGGTGGCGTTGATGTCGACGCCGACGGCGAGGCGGCCCGGGCCGGCATAGAGATTCGCCGACATCGAGCCGAGAGACTCGCCGAGCACGACGTAGGCGCCGCCGTGCATGAGCCCGACCGGCTGGGTGTTGCCCTCGACGGGCATCGTCGCGACGCTGCGCTCGACGGTGAACTCGGTGAAGCGCATGCCCATCCGCTCCGCGAGCGCACCGATCCCACGGTTGGCGACCCACGCGAGTCCGTCGGTATCCGGATCCGGCAGCTGCTCGGGCATGGGCGACCTCTCGTACGTGACGCGGGGGGAGTGTCCGCGGCCGCGACTAGGCTGTCGGGGTGACGGACTCCGCAAAGCCTACCCTCCTGGTCGTCGACGGCCATTCGCTGGCGTATCGGGCGTTCTACGCGCTTCCGATCGACAATTTCTCGACCAAGGACGGCCAGCACACCAACGGCATCTACGGGTTCCTGGCGATGCTCGTGAACCTGATCAAGGCCGAGAAGCCGACGCACATGGCCGTCGCGTTCGACACGTCGCGTCAGTCGTTCCGGACGCGGGAGTACGCCGAGTACAAGGCGAACCGTTCCGAGACCCCGGCCGAGTTCAAAGGGCAGATCCCCCTGCTCCAGGACTGCCTGGCGGCGATGGGCATCACGGTGCTCCAGAAGGAGGACATCGAGGCCGATGACATCCTCGCCACACTCGCGACGCAGGGCGCCGAGCGCGGGTACGAGGTGCTGGTGTGTTCGGGGGACCGCGACACGATCCAACTCGTCGACGACGACATCACGCTGCTCTACCCCAACGTGCAGGGCGTGTCGCAGCTCAAGCGCTACGACCCGGACGCGGTGGTCGAGAAGTACGGGCTCCCGCCCGCGCAGTACCCCGACATCGCGGCGCTCGTCGGCGAGACCAGCGACAACCTGCCGGGCGTGCCCAAGGTCGGCGAGAAGACCGCTGTGAAGTGGCTGACGCAGTTCGGCACGCTCGACGAGCTGCTCGAGCGCTCGGGCGAGATCAAGGGAGTCGTCGGCGGCAACCTTCGCGAGCACCTCGACGACGTGCGCCGCAACCGTTCCCTGAACGCGCTGCTGCGCGACGTCGAGCTGCCGGTGGGCGTGGACGATCTCGCGGTCCGCCCGATGGACGCGCAGGCCGTGCGAGACATCTTCGCGCGCCTCGAGTTCCGCACACTGCTGCCGCGCGTGTTCGAGGCCGCCGGTGTCGACGAGGCGATGGCCCCTGCCGCGCAGACGCCCGCCGTGACCATGCCCGAGCCCGCCGAACCCGACCCTGCCGCGTTGCGCGCGTTCGTCGAGGGCGCCGACGGCGACGTCGGCCTCACGATCGTGATCGAGGGCGGTCTGCCGGTGCGCCTCGGCGTCGCGACGGCGGATGCCGCGGCCGAAGCGGCGTGGGGGGATGACGTCGCCGAAGCCCTCGGTCCCTGGCTGTCCTCGCCCGCACCGAAGGTCGTCAGCGACGCCAAGTCGCACGTGAAGGCCCTGCGACGAGCCGGCGTCCGGCTGGACGGCCTGGCGTTCGACCCGATCATCGCCGGGTGGCTCGTGCGCCCGAGCTTCCCCGACAAGACCCTCGCCGACCTCGTCGAGCGGTACCTCGACGAGAAGCTTCCCGAAGCCGATCCCAGCCAGCTCGTACCCGAGACCGAGGGTGCGACGCCGGGCCAGCTGGCGTGGTTCGCACTGCGCGTGGCCGGCGCCCTGCGCGCCGATCTGCCGGCGAAGGTCGCCGGCGTGCTCACCGACATCGAGCTGCCGACGCTGCAGTCGCTTGCGGACATGGAGCTGGCCGGCGTCGCCGTCTCGCACGAGAAGCTCTCGGGGTTCTCGGGCGAGCTCGCGCAGCGCGCCGACGGCATCGCGCAGGAGGCCTTCGCCACGATCGGCCGCGAGGTGAATCTCGGCTCGCCCAAGCAGCTGCAGGAGGTGCTGTTCGAGGATCTCGGGCTGCCGAAGACGCGCAAGACCAAGACCGGCTACTCGACCGATGCGGCGGTGCTCGCAGACCTGCAGGAGTCGAGCCCGCATCCGTTCCTCGATCTGCTGCTTCAGCACCGGGAAGCGACCAAGCTGCGTCAGATCATCGAGTCACTGGACGGCTCCATCGCATCGGACGGCCGGATCCATACGACATACGTCCAGACCGGCAGCCAGACCGGACGGCTCAGCAGCACCGACCCCAACCTGCAGAACATCCCGGTCCGCACCGACGAGAGCCGCCGCATCCGCGCGGCCTTCGAGGTGGGCTCGGGCTACGAGACGCTGCTGACGGCCGACTACTCGCAGATCGAGATGCGCATCATGGCCCATCTGTCGGAGGATCCGGGCCTCATCGAGGCGTTCAACTCCGGCGAGGACCTGCACCGCTTCGTCGGCGCGCGCGTGTTCGGCGTGAACCCCGAGGACGTCACGCCGGCGATGCGCACGAAGGTCAAGGCGATGTCGTACGGCCTGGTGTACGGCCTGTCGGCGTTCGGGCTGTCCAAGCAGCTGCGCATCGAGCAGTCCGAGGCCAAGCAGCTCATGATGGAGTACTTCGCGCGATTCGGCGCCGTTCGCGACTATCTGCGCTCGTCGGTCGAGCAGGCCCGCATCGACGGCTACACCGAGACGATCTTCGGGCGGCGCCGGCCGTTCCCCGATCTCGGCAGCCCGAACCGCGTGCTGCGCGAGAACGCCGAACGCGCGGCGCTGAACGCCCCCATCCAGGGCAGCGCCGCCGACATCATGAAGATCGCGCTGTTCCGCATCCATGGGGAGTTCCTCACGGCCGGAATGGACTCACGGGTCCTGCTGCAGATCCACGACGAACTGGTCGTCGAGGTCGCGCCGGGGGAGTGGGATGCGGCCGAACGCATCGTCCGCGAGCGCATGGGCGGCGCCGCCGAGCTCTCGGTGCCGCTGGACGTCCAGATCGGGCGCGGCGGCGACTGGGACGAGGCGGCGCACTGAGTCCGAGGGATTCCGGGACCAGGTCCCGCGGTGGATAAGCTGGAGGGATGACCGATTCCCCCCGCACTCCGTCGCAGATCGACACGATCGCCGACGCTTGGGTCGACACCGTCGCCGACCTGGCGCCGTCGGTGGCGACCTACATCGGCCGCTCCGAGCACAACGGACGACTCGAAGACCTCTCGCCCGAGGGACACGAGCGCGTTGCCGAGGAGATGCGCCGCACCCTCGCCGCCCTCCGCGGCGCCACCGCGGTCGACGCGGTCGACGAGGTCACCAAGACGGATTTGACGCGCGACCTCGAGCTCGCCCTCGAGCTGCACGAGTCGAAGTGGGACCTGCGCGACGTCAACGTCATCGCGAGCCCCGCCCAGGACCTTCGCGGCGTGTTCGATCTGATGCCCACGGACACCGCCGAGGACTGGGCCGTCATCGCGACCCGCCTGGGCGCTGTGCCGGCCGCCCTCGACGGGTACGTCGAGACGCTGCGCTCCGGCATCGCCGCCGGGATCGTGCCCGCGCGCCGTCAGGTGCTCGAGGTCATCACCCAGATCGAGCGCTACACCGCCTCGTCGGGCTTCTTCGCGGAGTTCGCCGGCAACGCCGCGCCGAAAGAGGGGCAGCTGCCCGCCGCTCTCGCGCGCGACCTCTCCGACCGGGCCAACGCGGTGCGGGTCGCCTACGAACGTCTCGCCGACATCATGCGCACCGAGCTCGCCCCCGCGGCGGCCGAGGAGGACGCCGTCGGGCGCGACCTCTATGCGCTGCACTCCCGACGCTTCCTCGGCGCCGCGGTCGACCTCGACGAGACCTACGAGTGGGGCCTCGAGGAGCTCGCGCGCATGGTCGCCGAGCAGGAGGCGATCGCGAACGAGATCAAGCCGGGTGCGTCGGTCGAAGAGGCGGTCGCCTTCCTCGAGGCCGACCCGTCGCGCAAGCTCCACGGCACCGATGCCCTGAGGACGTGGATGCAGGAGACGAGCGACCGCGCGATCGAAGAGCTCGGCCGCACGCACTTCGACATCCCCGAGCCGATCCGCCGGCTCGAGTGCATGATCGCCCCCACGCAGGAAGGCGGCATCTACTACACCGGTCCGACGGACGACTTCTCGCGCCCCGGCCGCATGTGGTGGTCGGTGCCCGAGGGCGTGACCGAGTTCGACACGTGGCGCGAGCTGACGACGGTGTATCACGAGGGCGTTCCCGGCCATCACCTGCAGATCGCGCAGGCGGTGTACAACCGCGCCGAGCTGAACTCGTGGCGCCGGCTGCTCGCCGGCACGAGCGGCCACGCCGAGGGGTGGGCCCTGTATGCCGAGCGCCTCATGGAGCAGCTCGGCTACCTGGAGGACCCGGCTGACCGCCTGGGCATGCTCGACGGCCAGCGCATGCGCGCGGCCCGTGTCGTGCTCGATCTCGGCGTGCACCTGGGCAAGCCGCGTCCGGACGGCAAGGGGACGTGGGATGCCGACTACGCGCTGGAGTTCATGCGCGCCAACGTCAACATGCCCGATGCGTTCGTGCGGTTCGAGGTCAACCGCTATCTCGGCTGGCCGGGACAGGCGCCGAGCTACAAGGTGGGCCAGCGCATCTGGGAGCAGCTGCGCGATGAGGTCGCCGAGCGCGAAGGCGCCGACTTCTCGATCAAGGCGTTCCACAAGCGTGCGCTCGACCTCGGCAGCGTCGGCCTCGACACGCTGCGCGCGGCGCTGGCAGGCTGAGCCCCCTCGGCGCGCGTGCTCACGCGGGGAGGTCGTCGGACAGCAGTCCGATGACCTCCTCGTCCTTCGTCTGGGTGAAGTCGTCGTAGAACTGCCCGACCGCCCAGAAATCGGCGATCGGATGCGGGCACACGTACTCATCGACCGCGCCCGGTGGCGGACTCCATGCCGCGGGGGCGACGGGGGAGGCGAGCACGATGCGCGACGCACCCTCCGCGCGCAGCGCCAGGCACGCCGCCGTGGCGGTGGCGCCGGTCGCGATCCCGTCGTCCACGACGAGCGCGGTGCGGCCGGCGAGATCGGCCACGCGGCGCGGGAACGCCGTGCTCCGTCGGGCGAGCTCCTTTCGCTCGCTTTCCTCGACGGCGGCGAGGTCGCTCTGGCTCACACCGCCGGCAGCCCGGTCGTCGACGACCCGGACTCCCGCGGCGATGGCTCCGACGGCGTACTCCTCGTGCGCCGGTGCGCCGAGCTTGCGCACGACGACGACATCGAGCGGCAGCCCGAGCGCGGCGGCGACGCGCGCGGCGACGACCACCCCGCCGCGGGGGATGCCGAACACCACGGCGTCGGACCCGCGCCACGACGTCAGCGCCGAGGCGAGGTCGTCCCCGGCGGCCCGCCGGTCGGCGAACAGCGCCATGACGGCCACGTTACGCCGCCGGCCGCCCGGCGACGAGAGGTCCTGCTTCCGCGCCGCCATCGGCCAGCGGGCTTCCTCCTCGCTCGGCTGAACCGCCTGCACCGCCGGTTTCCGGGTTCCCGCAATCGGATCTGCGGCGAACACCCTTTCCGGGCCGCCAGGTCGCCGCTATCGTGGCGCCGAGCGCTCGGCGACAGGGAAGCGCGCGGCGACGTGGAGGTGCGACATGGATGCGCGGAGCGGACGTCGATGGTGGTACGCGGCAGCGGCTGCGGCGCTCGCGATCGGTGCGCTGGCGGCCGTCCAGTCGATCGGCTACTGGGCGCTCACTGCGGTGCAGGGCGAGCCCGCCAGCGTGCTGTTCATCGATCACGCAGGACCAGCCGTGACGTCGTTCCTGATCGCGATCGTGATGCTCGGATTGGGGGTCGCGGCGCTGGCCGCGGCACGGCGCCGTCCTCGTCCTCGCTGAGAGCACCGCCCGTTGACGGAGGACCGTCGTCGACGCCGCGTCACCCGCGCATCGCGAGGGCGAACGGCAGGACGCGGGTCGCACCAGCTCGTCTGAGTTCGCGCGTGGCGACCGTCATCGTCCACCTGCTGTCGACGAGGTCGTCGACCAGCAGGACGGGACCGGTCGGGACATCGATGTTCGCGGCGCCGATCCGCCCCCATACGCCGGCGAGCCGGAAGGCGCTGTTGCCGCCGGGGCGTCCGGTCGGTCCACCATCCACGAGGTCGAGGCTGCCGAGCAGCGGCATCCGCCCGACCTCGGCGATGCCGCGCGCAACGCTGCCGACCAGCTGCGGCCTCGCCCGCGAAGGCATCGCGATGACCGCGACGGGACGCTCGGCCCACCCCCAGTCGGCGAGTACGCGGACACATGCGGCGAGGACATTCGCCGAGACGGGTTCGTCCGCGGCGCCCGCCGCGAAGATCTCGCGCAGGGCTCCTCCCCATCCGAGATCGCTGAGCCGTGCGAGGCACCGGCCCTCGTCCGCCTGCTCGTCGGCGGGGATGCGGCCCCGCACGCTCACACCGAGCCGGTCCGCACCGGTCGGCCATTGACGTCTCGGTTCGATGGGCACGCCGACGCGATCGAGAGCGGTGGATGCCGCCTCCGTCGCGTCCTGGCCGATGGCGGTCGGGAACCAGGGACCCGCGCAGTTGTCGCACCGCCCGCACGGCGCCGCCGTGTCGTCGTCGAGGGAGCGCTGAAGGAACTCCATACGGCACCCGCGCGTCTGCTCGTAGTCGATCATGTGCTGCTGTTCGGCGGTGCGCTCGGCGGCGATCCGCTCGTAGCGGTCTTCGTCGTAGGTCCAGGACCGCCCCGTCGCGACCCAGCCGCCCCGCACGCGGGCGACCGCTCCGTCGACGTCCAGCACCTTCAGCAGCAGCTCCAGGGGAGTGCGACGGATGTCGACGGCCGCCTCGAGCGCGGGCGTCGACAGCGGCGCGTCGGAGGCCGCCAGTGCGGTGATCACGCGCTCGGCGCGCTCCCGGTCGGGCATCGATGCGGTGGCGAAATAGTGCCAGATGTCTCGATCCTCGACGCCCGGGAGCAGGAGCACGTCGGCCGAGGCGGTGGCACGTCCCGCGCGCCCGACCTGCTGGTAGTACGACACGGGCGACGAGGGCGCACCGACGTGGACGATGAAGCCGAGGTCGGGCTTGTCGAAACCCATCCCGAGTGCGCTGGTCGCGACGAGCGCCTTGACCCGGTTCTCCTTGAGAAGCGCCTCGGACTCTTCGCGCTCGTCGGGGTCTGTCTGGCCCGTGTACGCCCGCACGTCGAACCCGCTCTCTCGCAGGAGCCGTGCGATGTCGTTCGCGGCGGCGACGGTGAGGGTGTAGATGATGCCCGAACCGGGCAGGTCGTCGAGGTGGCTGATGAGCCAGGCCAGCCGGCCGGGCGCATCGCGCAGCCGCAGGACGCCGAGCCGGAGCGAGGTGCGCGCGAGCGGCCCCCGGATGATCACGACCTCGGAAGCCTCGCCCTCGAACCCGCCCAGCTGCTCGGCGACATCCGCGACCACCCGGCTGTTCGCGGTCGCGGTCGTCGCGAGCACCGGAACCCCGGCGGGTATGCGCGCGATCAGGTCGCGAAGGCGTCGGTAGTCGGGACGGAAGTCGTGCCCCCAGTCGCTGATGCAGTGCGCCTCGTCGACGACGAGCAGCCCGATCCTCGTGACGAGCTGCGGCAGCTGCTCATCGCGGAAGGACGGATTGTTGAGCCGTTCGGGAGACACCAGCAGCACGTCGACCTCATCGCGGTCGAGTCGGGATATCACGTCGGTCCACTCGTGCGAATTGGTGGAGTTGATCGCGACCGCCCGCACCCCGGCTCGCCGCGCGGCGGCGATCTGATCGCGCATGAGGGCCAGCAGCGGCGAGACGAGAACGGTGGGCCCGGCACCGCGTCGGCGGAGCAGAAGCGTCGCGACGAAGTAGACGGCCGACTTCCCCCACCCCGTGCGCTGCACCACGAGAGCCCGCCGCCGGTCCTCGACGAGCGCCTCGATCGCCTCGAACTGTCCGTCGTGGAAGTCGACCTCGTCGGCGCCGACGAGGGATCGCAGAGCGTCGAGGGCTTGGGCGCGGGGGGCGAGCGACGACGGCATACGACCTACCCTCTCTCACGGCACCGACATCGCGAAGCGCCCGTCCGAGCCGCCGGGGAATGCGGCGGCGGGTGACCGTAGGGTGGGGGAGTGAGCAGCATCCGCTATGTGGCCATCGGGGACTCCTTCACCGAAGGCGTGGGTGACGACCTTCCCGACGGCCGCGTGCGCGGCTGGGCCGACCTCGTCGCACAGGGATGGGCCGATGCCACGGCAGGCAGCGTCGACTACGCCAATCTGGCCATTCGCGGCAGGCTCGTGTGGCCGATCGTCGACGAGCAGCTCGAGCAGGCTCTGGCCCTCGGCCCCACCCACCTGTCGTTCAACGGCGGCGGGAACGACATGCTGCGCCCGCGGACGAACATCGCCAAGGTGACGACGGCGTTCGAGCGGGTGCTCACGCGCTGCGACGACGAGGGCGTGCGGCTCATCGTGCTGTCGGGCGCCAACCCCTCCCCGCAGCTTCCGCTCAGCCGGGTCATCCAGCGCCGCGGCGACCAGCTCTCCGCAGCGGTCGCCGAGGTGCTGAAGGACCGCCCCGATGTGATCCGCGCCTTCAACTGGCCGGACCGGGAGCTCTCGACACCCCCGTACTGGTCGGAGGACCGCCTGCACATGAACCTGCGGGGGCACCACCGGGTCGCGGCGCGCGTGCTGACCGCGCTGGGGTTCGAGCCGCCCGCGGAGTGGTGGTCGCTGCCCGAGCTGTCCGTCGCCGGGATGCGCGGCGCGTCGTACTACCGCGAGCACGTCGGCCCGTGGGTGCGCCGACGGCTCACGGGCACGTCATCGGGCGACGGCCGGGAGCCCAAGTACGGCGCGTGGCATCAGGTCGTGCCGAGCGGAGCCACGGCATAGGAGAGCTCGGCGAACTGCCCCGCCTGGCGCGCGGCGGTCAGCTGCAGCCGTCCGGAGCCGAGGGCCCGGGGGAGCAGCGGCTTGCCCGAGACGAGCGTCACGGGCGCGACGCTCAGCCGCACCTCGTCGAGCAGACCGGCGTCGGCGAACTGCCCGACGACATCGCCGCCGCCGACGAGCCACACCGTCTTGTCGCCGGCCGCAGCGGCGATCTCAGGCCACAGATCGGCAGCGGCCCCGGAACGGACGCGGATATCGCAGTCCGCGGGCACATCGTGCGGGCGTGTGGACAGCACGAAGGCCGGGCGGTCGCCGTACATGTCGCGCCACAGCTGGGGCCGGAGGAGCAGCCGCTCGTGCGCGAGAACCCACTCGTACGTGGCCGAGCCCATGACGAAGGTTCCGACGCCGGCGAGGAAATCGGCGAACCCGCTCTCGGCATCGTCGGCGCCCGGCACGGCGAAGAGCCAATCGAGGGAGTCACCGTCGTCGGCGAGGAAACCGTTGAGCGTCGTCGCGGTGTTGAAGACGACCTGGGGTCGTGTGGTGTCCATGGCGTCCACCGTACGCGCCGGGTGCGACGTCGCCCTGGCCGCTGTCGATGGGCCGCAAAGGGCTCAGAGGGCGCCCGCGCGCACCAGCGCTGCGCGGGCGCCCTCTGCGCCGGCGCGCACCGCTTCGGGGGCAGCGGCCCCCTCGACGGCGGCGAGGATGTAGCCCGCCGCGAAGGCGTCGCCGGCTCCGGTCGTGTCGACGATGCCGTCCACCGGGGGCACGGGCACCATCTCGACGTGGTCGCCCTCGCGCACCAGGACCGGTTCCGCTCCGCGCTTGACGACGAACGTGCCGGGGATCGCGACATCGGCGTCATCGATCCACGCGGCCTCGTCCGCATTGGCGAACACGACCGAGGGACGCAGGTCGTCGACCGCGGCGGCGACGGCGCCCGCGCCCAGCTCGCGCAGGGTCGACGTGCTCGACAGATCGACACTGACCGGCACGTCGCCGGGGAGGGCCGCCACGGCATGCGCGATCGCCGTGCGCGACGCGGGCGCCAGCATGCCGTACAGCGGCACGTGCAGCCAGCGGGCGCCCTCGAGCCAGCTCGCATCCAGCGCCTCGAGCTCGGCGGCCGCGGCGCGGTCGGTGATCATGGTGCGCTCACCGTCGTCGTCGACGACGATGACGATCGCGCCGGTCCGTCCCGAACGCTGCACCCGGACGTCCACCCCGGCGCGCTCGAGCTCCTCTGTCAGCATCCGGCCGAGCAGGTCCCCGCCGACACGGCCGATGAACCGCGCTCGGCCACCGCCTGCCGCCACCGCGGACGCGACGTTCGCGGCGCTGCCGCCGCGGGTCAGCGTGACCTGGGCGGTGTTGTCTGTGGCCCGCTCCAGCGGGCCGAGGCCGAGCACGACGAGATCTGCGACCAGATCGCCGACGACGACGATCACCCTCGCGACTCCGCGAGGGCGCGCGCGATGCGCGTGCCCAGCCCGACGTTGCCCCGGTAGACGGCGACGTTGACGTCGAGGCTTCGCCCACCGGTCTCGCGCTGCATCGTCTCGAGCAGGAACGGGGTCGTGTCGTGCCCGCTCACCCCCGCGGCTGCCGCAGCGGCCAGCGCCCGCTCGAGGACGGCGTCGTGCAGCTCGGGGGGCAGCTGGGCTTCGGTGCCGACGGGGTTGGCGACGAGGATCGCCGAGCTCAGGCCGAGCTCGTGCTGAGCCCTGACCATGCGCGCGATCTCCTCGGGGGAGTCGGCGGCGTACTCGATGTCGTAGCCGGAGTCGGCGATGTAGAAGCCGGGATAGTCGGTCGTGCGGTATCCGATCACCGTGAGGCCGAGGGTCTCGAGCCGCTCGAGCGTCAGCGGGATGTCGAGGATGGACTTCACGCCCGCGCTGACCACGACGAGGGGCAGTCCCGCGAGCGTGGGCAGATCGGCGGATTCGTCGAAGGTCTCGGCCGCGCCGCGGTGGACGCCCCCGAGCCCGCCCGTCGAGAAGACCTCGATCCCCGCGCGGTGGGCGAGGTAGGCCGTCGCGGCCACGGTGGTGCCGGCGCTCAGTCCCTTGGCCATCGCGACGGGCAGATCCCGCACGCTGGCCTTCACGACGTCGTCATCGGTCGACAGCCGCTCGATCTCATCGGTCGTCATGCCCACGGTGGGCACGCCGGCGACGACGCCGATGGTGGCGGGGACGACACCGGCATCGCGCACACGGCGATCGGCCTCCAGCGCGACGTCGAGGTTGCGCGGCCGGGGCAGGCCGTGGGTGAAGATCGTGGATTCGAGGGCGAGGACGCCACGGCCGTCGGCGACGGCCGCACGCACCTCGTCGGACACATGAAGGCTGCTCACAGATGCATCCTGCCGCACCCGCGTGCCACCGACGAACCGGTCGGGCGATCACAGGCCCGGCCCACTTGTCAACCCCCGGCGGCCGGCGGAACCGGGCCTGGCATCCTGCTGTGCGGCGCACACGAGCGCCCCAGCCCAGGGGAGCACACCCGCAGCCCCGGAAAGGAACCTCGCATGAGCATCGGAACCGGAATCGTCCTGTTCGTCATCGGAGCCATCCTCGCGTTCGCCGTGAACGTGGACGTGCAGTGGATCAACCTCGACCTGATCGGCTACATCCTGATGGGCGCAGGGGTCGTCGTCTTCCTGATCGGCATCGTCCTCATGGTCCGCCGCCGCCAGAGCGAGACCGTCACGCGCACCGAGGTCGACCCGGCCAGCAACCAGCGTGTCACGCGCCAGTCCACGAGCGCCACGGACGACACCGCCGGCCTCTGAGCCGGCACCGAAGACCACACGGAGGGGCGGGGCCTGCGGGCTCCGCCCCTCCGCCATTGTGCGGCGTGCCCGCGTACCGTAGCGTCGCCGACGTGGGGGAGCAGGCGGCCGGGCGGACGGCGCTTCCGGGCGCGCTCTCGGCGATCGGAGGAACGCCGATCGTGCGGCTCGACGCCGTCGTTCCGGCCGGCGCCGCGGAGGTCTGGGTCAAGCTCGAGGGGGCGAACCCGACGGGATCGTACAAGGACCGGATGGCGCTGTCGCTCGTGCGGGGAGCGCTCGGCCGCGGTGAGATCGCACCCGGCGACACGCTCGTCGAGTACACCGGCGGCAGCACCGGCACATCGCTGGCTTTCGTGGCCGGCGTGCTGGGCATGGGCTTCACGGCGATCTTCTCCGACGCGTTCTCCATGAGCAAGAAGCAGGCGATGGAGGCCTTCGGCGCGACCGTGCTCGTCGAGCACAGCGACGACGGGCTCATCTCGACCGCGCTCGCGGAGCGGATGAGGCGGCGGGCCCACGAGGTCGCCGCGCAGCCGGGCCATCACTACGCCGACCAGTTCGGCTCATCGGACGTACCCCGCGGATACCGCCCCCTGGGGACCGAGATCGCCGACGCACTCGACGGCGCGGTCGACGTGCTGTGCGCCGCCGTCGGCACCGGCGGCGCGATCATGGGCACCCTCGGAGGGCTGCGCGATGCCGGCATCGATCCCACCGTCGTCGCGCTGGAACCGGAGCAGTCGCCCCTGCTGACCACGGGCCGCAGCGGCGCGCATGCGGTGGAGGGGATCGCGGTCTTCCCGGATCCGCCATTCGTGGATCGGGAGCAGATCGACCAGGTGCGCACGATCGACCAGGAGCGCGCCTTCGAGATGTGCCGGCTGCTCGCCCGCGCCGAGGGGATCTTCGGCGGCGCATCGACCGGGCTCAACGTCGCGGCGGCCGTCGACATCGCCACCGAGCTCGGTCCGGGACACCGCGTCGTGACCATCGCGTGCGACAGCGGGCTGAAGTACCTCGGCGGACGGGTCTACCCCTGACGCGCGGAGCCCGCCGGTTCCCGGGCGACTAGAGTTCCCGGGTGACCGACTTCGAGATGGCCCGCATCGCCGGGGGAGAGGTGACGCTGCACGATGCCCGCCGCCGCACGCGGCGGGCGGTGAGCCTCGAGCCGTTCGAGATCGGCGTCTACCCGGTGACCGAGGAGCAGCTCGCCGAGGTGCTGGGCGTATCGGCCCGGCATCCGAACCAGCCCGCGACCGACGTCAGCTGGCTGCGGGCGGTGCACCTGTGCAACGCGGCCTCGGAGTGGGAGGGCCTCGACCCCGCGTACACGTTCGACGGCGAGGACGTGACGTGGCATGTCGATGCCGACGGCTTCCGCCTGCCGACCGAAGCCGAGTGGGAGTTCGCGTGCCGGGCCGGTTCGACGGGAGCGCACTACGGCCCGCTCCCGGACGTCGCGTGGACCGCCGCGGACGGCGTCACGTCGCCCCAGGCCGTCGGGGGCAAGCTGCCGAATCTCAACGGCGTGTTCGACATGCTCGGGAACGTGTGGGAGTGGTGCTGGGACCTGCTCGACCCCGCCCGCTACGACGAGTACCGCGTGTTCCGCGGCGGCGGGTTCGCCGACGACGCCTGGAGCGTCCGCGCATCGACACGACGCGGCGGCGCGCCGCGCATGCACCACGACGACGTCGGGGTGCGGCTGGCCCGCGGCGGTTTCGACACGACGGATGCCGCCCAGGGCTGGTCTGCGGCTGCCGACCGCGAGCGGGCCGCGACCGAGGCGCCGCTGCCGCCCGGCTGGACGCCCCGAAAGCGCTGACCGCCGTCGCGCAGGGGGGGGGACGCCGCACTCAGGAACGCGCGGCCGATCGCCGGGATCCCGATATGATGACTTCATCATGCCATTCAGCAGTGAGCAGCGCCCGCTCTACGAGGTCAAGGCGAACCTCTTCAAGGGGCTCGCGCATCCCTTCCGCATCCGCATCCTCGAACTGCTCTCCGCGGCGGCAGAGGTCAGCGTCGCCGACCTTCAGCTCGAGACCGGTCTCGAGGCGTCGCACCTGTCGCAGCATCTGGCGGTCCTGCGGCGGCACCGACTGGTCACGTCGGAGCGGCGGGGGAGCCACGTCTACTACCGGCTCGCGAACCGGGACGTCGCCGAGCTTCTGGCCGTCGCCCGCAGGCTTCTGATCGACCTGCTGCAGGCCGACACGGGCCTGCTCGCGGATGCGGCATCGCTCCCGGAGATCGCCGCAGGCACGGGTCCGGCGCGGTGACGGACGCCACCGCGCCCTCGGCCGTCCGCAGGATGGCCACGCATCTGCGCAGTCTGCTGCCCTCTGGCGACGACTACCGCACCGCGAAGCGGACGTGGCGCCGCGACCTGATCGCCGGCGTCACGGTCGGGATCGTGGCCCTTCCGCTCGCTCTCGGCTTCGGGATCTCATCGGGCGCGGGAGCCGAGGCGGGTCTCATCACCGCGATCGTCGCCGGGTTCGTCGCCGCCGTCTTCGGGGGCTCGAACGTGCAGGTGTCGGGTCCCACCGGCGCTATGGTGGTCGTGCTCGCGCCCATCGTCGCGTCGCACGGGGTGGGAGCGGTCGCGCTCGTGAGCGTCATGGCCGGCATCCTCGTCCTCGCGGCGGGCGCGACCCGGCTGGGGCGGGCGGTGTCGTTCATCCCGTGGCCGGTGATCGAGGGATTCACCCTCGGCATCGCCGTCATCATCTTCCTGCAGCAGGTGCCCGCCCTCACGAGCCCCGAGGCGCACGGTGCGTCCCACACGAACGTCGCGGTCGAAGCGGGGGAGTCCGTCGTCGGTGCCGATCCGGGGTACCTCCTGTGGTCGCTCGGCGCCGTCGCGATCGTGGCGGCGTGCATGCTGCTGCTGCCGAGGCTGCATCGGGCGATCCCGGGGTCGCTCGTCGGCATCGTCGTGGTGACGCTGCTTTCGCTGGTCGTTCCGTCGCCGCTGCGCGTGATCGGCGACCTGCCGCACTCCCTGCCCGCACCCGCGGTCCCCGCGTGGGACCTCACGACCCTCTCGGCCCTCGCGTTGCCCGCCGTCACCGTCGCCGCGCTGGCGGCGATCGAGTCGCTGCTGTCGGCGCGGGTGGCGGCATCCCTCGCCGACACCGGCCCCTACAGCCCCGACCGCGAGCTCGTGGGGCAGGGCCTCGCGTCGGTCGCGGCGGGGCTGTTCGGCGGCATGCCCGCCACCGGCGCGATCGCCCGCACGGCGGTGAACGTCCGGGCCGGCGGCCGGACGCGCATCGCCGCCGTCACGCACGCGCTCGTCCTGCTGATCGTGGTGCTCGCGGTGGCGCAGCCGGTGGGCCTGATCCCGCTCGCAGCACTGTCGGCCGTCCTCATGGTCACGGCCGTCCGCATGGTGCATGTGGCGACGGTGTCGTCGATCCTGCGGTCGACGAGGGCGGATGCCGCGGCCTTCGTGATCACCGCGATCGTGACCGTCTCGGTCGACCTGATCGTCGCCGTCGTGATCGGCATCGCTGTCGCCGGCGTCTTCGCGATCCGCAGCATGGCGCGGGCGACCGGCGTGCACCGCGAGCAGATCGCGGGGGAGCCGCAGCCGGGGGACGAGCGCATCGCGATCGTGCGCCTGGACGGTCCCCTGTTCTTCGCCGCCGCCGACCGCGTCGAGAGCGAGGTCACGTCGCTCGGGGGAGTGTCGGTCGTGATCCTGCGGATGTCGCAGCTCGAACTCGTCGACGCCACCGGCGCCCGCATCCTCACCGAGATCGTGCAGCGTCTCGAGCGCGACGGCGTCACCGTGCTGATCAAGGGCGTCCGCGAGGGCCATGAGGAGCTGTTCCGCACCGTCGGCGTCCTCGACGCGCTGCGCCACCACAAGCACCTGTTCACGACGCTGCCGGACGCGATCGCGCACGCGCGCAGCCACGTCGAGCGCGAAGCGGCCTGAGCTCCGCGTCCGGCGAGGTGCCGACGGCGACGACCGACGGCGGCATCGCTCGGAGTGTGCCACGATGACTGCGTGTCGACGTACGACGATCTGCGGGGGACGAGGACACGATGAGCGATCTCCCCGTCGTCTCACCGTGGTTCCGGGTGACGCCCGTCGACAGCCGCGTGACGCGCATCGAGGAGCCCTACGCCGACCCGTGGGTCTCGGCGAACAGCTGGCACGTGCGCGGGCGGGATGTCGATGTCGTGTTCGACACCGGCCTGGGAGTGCTCTCGCTGCGCGACGAACTGGTGTCGCGGTTCGGGCGGGAGCCCGTGGCGATCCTGTCCCACGCTCACCTCGACCACATGGGGTCCGCCCACGAGTTCGCCGAGTGCTGGGCGCACGAGCGCGAGCCGACCGAGGAGCCGGGTCGGGGAACGCTTTCCGGCAGCCGTCTGCTGCAGATCCTCGGCACGGACGCGATGGGTGACGGCGGGCCGGCCGAGGTCATGCTCACGGCGCTTCCGCATGACGGCTACGACATCGACGGATACGAGCTCCGCCCGGTCCGCCCGACGAGACGCCTGCGGGACGGCGACCGGATCGACCTGGGGGAGCGGACCCTGACCGTTCTGCACCTTCCCGGTCATACCCCGGGGAGTATCGGACTCCAGGACGAAGGGAATCGCATCCTCTTCACCGGCGACGTCGTCTACGAGCCGATCGAGGACCTGCTCGACGACCTCGCCGGCAGCGACGTCGACCAGTACCGGGTGAGCATGCGCCGCCTGGCGCGTCTTGACGTCGACATCGTGCATCCGGGTCACGGCGAGAGCTTCAGCGGAGGACGTCTGAGAGAACTCATCGCGGAATACCTCCGGTAGACGCGCCGTGCGCACGCGATGGACGCGCCGAGGGGAGGGCTCGCAACCCTCTGCGAGCGAGCCTGCCGCGGGTTCCCGGCGCGAGTTGACATAATGTGCATTATCGGCGATTACCATGCTCCAGCGGTTTCGGCGCCACGTGCGGGAATCCCTCTCGAGCGCTCACATCGCCGACGCGACGTCGGTTCGCGAGAAGTCGTCGCCCTTGTACAGCAGCGGGACGTCGAGGTGCTTGGACAGCGCGTACGAGAAGCAGTCACCGAAGTTCAGCCCCGCGTCGTGCCGGCCCTTCCCGAAGCGCCGCCAGGCCGACGTCGCGAGAGAAGCCTGCGCGTCGTCCACCGCCACCACGTGCGCGCCGAGTCGCGTGAGCAGCCGATCCAGGTCGGCAGCCGCTTCCGTGCCCTGCCGACCCTCCACGACGATCCTCGCCTCGACCAGGGTGGCGGCGCTCACGCTGACGTCACCGGCGTGGGCTGCGAGCACCGAGGCGAAGGCGCGCGCGTCGGCCTCGCCGAAGACGACGGCCACGAGGGCGGACGTATCAGCCACGAGGCCCATCAGGCCGGCAGTCCATCCTCGTCGTAGCCGACGATCTCATCCGCGCCGCGGTCATCGAGACTGCGTCGGCTGCGCCCACGCGCGATGATCGCATCGAGCTCATCGCGAACAGCCTGCTCCGCGCCGCTCGCACGCACGCGGCGCAGCCGCTCCTCCATCGCGATGCGCGCCGCCACGGTGATGCTCTCCCCCGTGGCAGCCGCAAGCTCGCGCGCGATCCGGTCGGTCTCCGGATCCTTGATGTTGAGGGCCATGCCGAGATTCTACCCGATGAGGAAGAAAAGCATCCCTTGAGGAAGAAACTCATGGCGATGGCGTCGCGCGCGGGCTTCTAGGCTCGGAGCATGCTCGCTTCGCTCACCGGCTTCGTCGTGGTCGGTGTCGCGATCCTCGTGGGCTACATCATCGGGCGCATCGATCTCCTCGGCGAGCACGCGCGTCCCGTGCTGGCCCGCCTGACGTTCTTCGTGCTGTCGCCGTTCCTGCTGTTCGTCGTGCTCGCCGAGGCGGATGTCCGCACCCTCTTCTCGGCCCTGCTGCCGGTGTCCTTCATCGCCTCCGTGGCGGCCTTCGTCGTCTTCATCGTCGTCGCGCGCTTCGTGTGGCACCGGTCGATCGGCGACGTCGTCATCGGAGCGCTCAGCGCCGGCCAGGTCAACTCCAACAACATCGGCATCCCGCTGTCGCTGTATCTGCTCGGCAGCGCCGCATATCCGGCCCCGGTCATCCTGATGCAGCTCCTGGTGTTCACGCCCGTCACGATGGCGGTGCTCGACGCCGTCGCCTTCGGGCGCTCATCTGCGGGCCGCACGCTGGTGCGCACCGTCACCAACCCCATCGTGATCGGCTCCGCGCTCGGCGCGATCGTGTCGGTGAGCGGGCTCGAGTTCCCGCCGATCGTCATCGAGCCGCTGCGGCTCATCGCCGACGCGTGCGTGCCCGTCCTGCTCATCAGCTACGGAATGTCGCTGTACGGCCAGCGCGTGCTCGGCCCGAGCGGCCGACGCCGCGACATCGTCCTGGCGACCCTGCTCAAGCTCGTCGCCATGCCCCTCGTCGCGTGGGCCGTGGCGCATTTCATCTTCGGCCTGCCTGCCCACGACACCCTCGTCGTGACGGTGCTCGCAGCCCTCCCGACGGCGCAGAACGTCTTCAACTACTCGCAGCGCTACGGCCTCGGCGAGACGATCTCACGGGATACCGTTTTCCTCACGACGATCGCGTGCGTTCCCGTCATCCTCGTGATCACTGTTCTGCTGGGATGAGCACGGTCGTCCGCCCCGCGGGGCCCGCCGCGACACCCGAGCCGCTCCCCCGGCACCGCCGCGTCGGCCCCGACACAGGACACGGGACCTTCGATCCCCCGTTCGCGTGCCGGGCGCCACTAGACTCCGAGTGCATCATTCCCAGGGAACTCTCAGAAAGGACCCCCATGTCCACCGAACCCTCGGTCGAGAAGTCCGCGGTCAACGCCGTCCGGACGGCTCTCGGCATCGGCGGCGTGCTCGCCGTCATCATCGGCATCCTCATCCTCGTGTGGCCCGGCAAGACCGCCATGGTGGTCACCGCGATCATCGCGATCTACGCGATCGCCGCGGGTCTGGTCTATGCCGGACTCGGCATCTTCTCGAAGACGAAGGGCGGATGGTCGCGCGTCGGCCACATCGCGCTCGGCATCCTGTTCATCATCGCGGGTGTCGTGGCCTTCCTGAACCTCAGCCAGACGACCGCGTGGCTCGCGATCTTCCTCGGCATCCTCGTCGGCATCATGTGGATCATCGAGGGCGTCGTGGCGCTCTCGACGCTCGGCGATGTGTCGTCGAAGGGCTGGACGATCTTCTTCGCGATCCTCAGCATCATCGCCGGCATCGTGCTGCTGTTCTCGCCGATCTGGGGCGCCGTCGTGCTCTGGTGGCTGCTGGGCATCTCGCTCGTCGTGCTCGGCATCATCCAGATCGTGCGCGCGTTCACGTTCGGCAAGAACGTCTGACACGGTCGACACGGCGAAGGGCCCCGGGGATCCGCCCCGGGGCCCTTCGCTCGTTCACGCCGGCGGCACGACCGGCAGGTGTCTGCTCCACCACTCCAGCACGGCGTCGAACCGCTGCAGTCGATGCCGCGGCTGGCCCGCCCGGGTCAGTTCGTGGTCCTCTCCGGGGAAGACCAGCATCTCGGCGTCCACTCCCCCGCGCTTGAGCGCCGAGTAGTAGCGCGTGGCCTGCTCGAGCGGGCAGCGGAAGTCGAGTTCGGAGTGGAGCACGAGCGTCGGCGTCCGGACGTTCCCGACGACCGCCATCGGGCTCTGAGCGGCGATCGCGGCCGGATCCACGCCGACGTACTCGTCGCCGAAGAACGACCCGATGTCGGCGGTGCCCTGGAAGCTCGCGGGGTCGAGGAAGCCGCGCTCGACGATCGCCCCCGCGAAGCGGTGGTCGTGGGCGATGATCCAGGCGGTGAGGTAGCCGCCGTATGAGCCCCCCATCACCCCGACGCGGTCGCCGTCGAGCGCATCGTCGGCGCCGATCGCCCCCTCGAGGAAGTCGATGACGTCGGCGAAGTCGACCGTCCCCATCGCCTGACGGATCCATCGACCGTGCTCGATGCCGTAGCCCGCGGAGCCGCGGGGGTTGCAGTACACCACGGCGTAGCCGGCGTCGACGAGCACCTGCGTCTCGTCGAAGAGGTGCACGCCGAATGCGGCGTACGGTCCGCCGTGGATCTGCAGCACGACGGGGAACGGGCCGTCGCCGGCCGGCTTGGCGACCCAGCCGTGCACCGGATGGCCGTCGCGGCCCGTGATGGTCAGCTCGCCCGGGACGACGGTCCCGGCGCGGCGCGCGGCGGCGCCGAAGTCGGTGAGCACGCGAGCGGAGCCGGACTCGACGAGCACGAGCTCACCGAAGGATGTCGGGGAGGCGACGGATGCGACCACGCGCGGTCCGGCCGCGTCCTGCCCCGAGACCTCCACGTCGCCGCCGAGCACCTCGGCGACCGAGCCGTCGCGCGAGGCCCGCAGCAGACGCACGCGCCCGCGCGAGCGCTCGCGCACCAGGAACCCGTCCTCGGACGCGACGACGTCGCTCTCGCCGAGATCGACCGATGCGCCGTCGACGATCAGCCGCGGCCGGCCATCCTCGATCAGGTACAGCGACTCCGCGCCCGCGACGAAGTCCACGCCCGACGGGCCGACGTCGCCCGCGATGACCGCGACGGCGCCGTCCGGCGCGACCTCCAGCGCCGAGACCGACAGATTCGCGTCGCGGTCGAGCACCGTGCGCCGCGAGGACCCGTCGGCGCTCACCGCGATCACGCGAGATCGCAGATCGCGCGTGCGGTCCTCGATCTCGTCCACCAGCGTCAGGACCTCCGTGCCGTCGGCGATGAACACCGCGCCGCTGTGCGACGCGTCGCCTTGGGTGAGCTGCCGCGGCTCGGTCGGCACGACGGGCCGCGCCGGGGCGGTCTGCCCCGCCGGCACGACGGCCGGCGCCGGCTCGTACGCCGGCTCGGCGCCGGGGTCGGGCGCATCGACCACGAAGACGTGCGCGGGACGGTCGGCGATGTACCCCAGGCCGTTGGCATGCCACCGGATGCCGGTGATGCGCCGTGGCGCCTCGGCGTCGGGCTCCATGCCCTCGACGTCTCCGTAGCGACCCTCCTCGGGGATGCGCGCGGTGAACGCGATCAGCGTCCCGTCAGGCGACCATGTCGGCGCGCCGGCGCCGAGCGGGGAATCGGTGGCCTGGACGGGCTCCCCTCCCCCGGCATCGACGGCGAACACCTGCGGACGGCCCTTGGCATCGCCGCGCAGGAACGCGATGCGCGTGCCGTCCGGTGAGAGCCGGGGCGCGGAGTCCTTCGTGCCGCGGGTCAGACGCCGCGCGGTGCCTTCGGGCAGCTCGATGCGCCACAGCTGCCCCACCGCGCTGTTGGCGGCGATGTCGGGTCGCGAGGTCGCGAAGACCGCGAACGAGCCGTCCGCCGCGATGACGGGGCGTCCGACGCCGACGAGGGACTCGATGTCCGTCGCCTGCATCGTCACTCGCCGGAGAAGGAGGCGGTGTCGCCGACCAGACGCGTGTTGTCGTCGGGAATCGGGTCGACCGCGGCCTGCGCGACCTCGGCGGCGAACTCCGAGACGTTGTAGAGCTTGCCGGCGGACTCCCGACGCGACGCGATCGCGCCGGGGTTCGCCCGCTCGAGCAGGGTCGCGGTGATCGTGCCCTCGATCATGTCTCCGGAGACGACGACGAACTCGACGCCCTTCTCGGTCAGCGCCGGGATCCGCTCGCGCAGCGCGTCCTCGCCCGCGCGCTTGGACAGCGCCACGGGCTCGTACTCGGGCATCGTCGGGGTGGTGCGGATGAAGTGAGCCTGGTGGCTGGTGACGAACACGACACGCGATCCGGCGCCCATGAGCGGCAGCGCGGTCTCCAGCACGCTCACCTGCGCGTCGCGGTTGAGGGCGAGGGCGTAGTCCTCGGCCATCCCGGACTCCATGCCGCCCGAGGCGTTGAGGACGAGGATGTCGAGGGTGCCGAACGTCTCGCGCACGGCGTCGAACATCGCCTGGACCGACGCGGGGTCGGTGAGGTCGGCGCCGACGACGAGCGCCTCGACGCCGAGGCCGCGCAGCTCGGTCGCGAGCTTCTCGGCGCGCGGCGCCTTGTTGCGGTAGTTGATGACGACGTTCGCCCCCGCCTGGGCGAGGTAGCGAGCGGTGTCGGCGCCGATGCCGCGCGACGATCCGGTCACGAGTGCGGTGCGGCCGGCGAGGGACGCCGGGGCGAGAGGCTGGGTCATGAGGTGCTCCTGGGTGGGTGCGTCGCCCGCGCGTGCACGGCGGGCCGAAACGACACTATCAACCGGCCCTCCGGGTGCTGCGGTTGGTAGTGTCATCGCAAGGGCCTCGGAAAGGACCGCGATGCTTCCGGATCTGACGCAGTGGATGTGGATCCTCTGGCTCGCCCTGGCGTTCCTCTTCGTCATCATCGAACTGGTCACCCTCGAATTCACCTTCCTCATGCTGGCCGTCGGCAGCCTCGTCGGGGGGCTCGGCGTCAACCTGCTCGGCGGTCCGTGGTGGCTCCAGGTCGGGATGGCGGCGGCGATCTCGGGGCTGCTGCTCTTCACGATCCGGCCCCTGCTGCTGCGCGCGCTGCGCCGCAGCTCGAAGCCGGTCGCCACCAACGTCGACGCGATCTTCGGCATGGGCGCGCGCGTGATCGCACCCTTCTCGGACGGCGCAGGGTCGGTCAAGCTCGACAACGGCGAGACCTGGACCGCCAGGCTGGCGCACGGGACTCCGGATGCCGCCCTCGGCGTCGGCGACCGTGCCGTCGTCGTGGCCGTCCACGGAGCGACCGTGGAGGTCTCACCGGCGGGTGCCCGGCCCGCCGCCTACGAAAGGACGGACGACGATGGTTGACATCGGGGGCTTCATCGGCCAGATCTTCATCATCATCCTGCTGATCGTCATCGCGATCTTCGTCGTGGTGGTGATCTTCCGCTCGATCCGCATCATCCCGCAGGCCTATGCCGGAGTCGTCGAGCGGCTCGGGCGGTACCAGCGCACGCTGCGACCGGGGCTGAATCTCCTGGTGCCGTTCATCGACCGGCTCCGCCCCCTCGTCGACATGCGCGAGCAGGTCGTGTCCTTCCCCCCGCAGCCGGTCATCACCGAGGACAACCTGGTGGTGTCGATCGACACCGTCGTGTACTTCCAGGTGACCGACGCGCGCGCCGCGACGTACGAGATCGCCAACTACCTCAGCGCCGTCGAGCAGCTGACCACGACGACGCTGCGCAACGTCGTCGGCGGGCTCAACCTGGAAGAGGCCCTCACCAGCCGCGACAACATCAACGGCCAGCTCCGTCTCGTCCTCGACGAGGCGACCGGCAAGTGGGGTCTGCGCGTCTCGCGCGTCGAGCTGAAGGCGATCGATCCGCCGCTGTCGATCCAGGACTCGATGGAGAAGCAGATGCGCGCGGAGCGCGATCGTCGCGCCGCGATCCTCACCGCCGAAGGATCCAAGCAGTCCCAGATCCTCGAGGCGGAAGGACGCCGGCAGGCCGAGATCCTGCGTGCCGAGGGTGACAAGCAGGCCGCCGTGCTGCGCGCCGCCGGCGAGTCCGAGGCGATCCAGATGGTCTTCAACGCCATCCACGCCGGCGACCCCGACGACAAGCTGCTGGCCTACCAGTACCTGCAGACGCTCCCCAAGATCGCCGACAGCGCCTCGAGCAAGATGTGGATCATCCCGAGCGAGTTCACCGAGGCGCTCAAGGGCATCGGCGAGGCGTTCGCCGGACAGGCGAAGCCGACGGCCCCGCGACCGGAGCGCGCAAGCGCACCGGTCTCCTCCGCCGGTGCCGAGGAGGCGGTGGCGGCGGCGATGCAGGCGGCCTCGGCCGCCGACGACATCGCCACGGAGGCCCGCAAGGCGACCCCCGGGGCCGCGGCACCGCCCGATGCGCGAGGCTGACGGGCGCGGCACGGCACCGCACCCGTACTTCGCCGGAGACCGCCCCCGCGTGCTCGCCCATCGAGGCCTCGTGACGGACGAGGACGCCGCGGGCGGCGTGGCCGAGAACTCCTTCCTCGCCGTCGCCGCCGCACACGCCGCCGGCGTGCAGTACATCGAATCGGACTGCCACGTCACCTTCGACGGCGAGGTCGTGCTCTTCCACGACGACGACCTCGCCCGCGTCGCCGACGATCCGCGTCGCGTCGCGGACGTCACGGCGCGCGAGCTCGCCGACCTCATGGCAGACCGCGGCGGTCTGATCACGCTCACGCAGGCCTTGGAGTCCTTTCCGGAATCGCGCTTCAACCTCGACGTGAAGGCACCGGCCGCCGCGGAGAGCGTCGGCCGCATCGTCGCTCGACACGCCGAGCGCGTGCTGCTGACGAGCTTCTCCGACACGCGACGACGCGCCGCCCTCGCCGCGGCCGCGGACGCCGGCGTGCGCGGGGGCGTCCTTCCGGCGACGTCGCCGGGGTCTGCCACGATCGCCCGCCTGCTCGCGGCCGTGTCCCTGCGATCGCGCGCGCTCGCGACGCGTGTGCTGCGCGGCGTCGACGCCCTTCAGATCCCCGAGCGGCAGGGACGCATCCGCGTGGTGAGCCCGCGTCTGATCGACATGGCGCACGCGTCCGGCGTCGAGGTCCACGTGTGGACCGTCAACGCCGCAGAGGACATGGAGCGGCTGCTCGCCGCCGGCGTCGACGGCATCGTGACCGACCGCGCCGACGTCGCGCTCGAGGTCGTCGCGCGTCCCGATTCCGCGCCGCGCTAGCCCGGGTGCGTGAACCGCTGGGGATCGGCTGTGAAACCGTCGGCGAACGGCGTCGTTCGGATGATCCGCACAGGTCGCTCCGTTATACCTGTACAGCGACGAGAGGACCACACAATGGCAGACCGCAGTCTGCGCGGCATCCGACTCGGCGCCTCGAGCCTACAGAGCGAAGAGGGCGTCGTTTTCCATGAGCGCGCACAGCACATCTACTCGTGCTCGTCCTGCGGACGAGACACGACCCTGACCTTCGCGGCAGACGCAGAGGTCCCTGAGGCCTGGGAGTGCCGCACGTGCGGCGCCGAGGCGCTGCTTCGCATCGGCGACAGCACCGCCACGGTCGACCACTCGGGCGACAAGACTCCCCGCAGTCACTGGGACATGCTGCTCGAGCGCCGCACGATCCCCGAGCTCGAAGAGCTTCTCGAGGAGCGGCTCGCGCTGCTGCGCGAGCGTCGCGGCGGCAAGGCGGCCGAAGCCGACAAGATCAGCGCCTGAGGCTCAGCCCTCCTGCGCAGCGCCGGTCCCCTCGGGGGCCGGCGTCTTCTTGTTCCAGCGGCGGAATCGCAGCACGAATCCGAGCGCGGCCAGCCAGATCACGCTGCCCCACCCGAGGACGGCCTGCACGCCCGGGCCGATCAGCACAGCGGGGGTCAGCCCCGTCCGCAGCGGGACGTCGGTCAGCATGTGCCCCGCCTCGCCCGCGCCCAGCGACTCCAGCGTCGACCCGTCGGGGGCGATGACCTGGCTGGTGCCGACCGTCGAGATGTTCACGACCGACCGCCCCGTCTCGATCGCGCGCATGCGGGCGAAGGCGAGCTGCTGCAGGTTCTCGTCGGTGTCGCGGAAGTCGGCGTTGTTCGTCTGGAACATGTACACCTGGGCACCGTCTGCGGCGCCCTCCCAGATGACGT
Organism: Microbacter sp. GSS18; assembly: GCA_029319145.1. NCBI lineage: Bacteria > Pseudomonadati > Bacteroidota > Bacteroidia > Bacteroidales > Porphyromonadaceae > Microbacter > Microbacter sp. GSS18. The sequence continues at coordinate 1,153,398 of CP119753.1, forward strand.
CGTCGTAGATGACGTCGAAGCAGATCGCCAGGCCCACGCCCACGCCGTCCACGTCGAAGAACGGCGGATTCGTCCCCGGCGTGTACTCGCGCTGGATGAGTCCGATGAGGTCGGGCACGATCATCTCGTAGAACCAGCGATCGGGGACGTACTCCCCCATCGGCACAGGATTGCGCTTGTCGTGGATCTGCACCGCACCCTCGCCCGCGATCCAGTGGATCGAGGTGTTGAACGTGTCGTCGCCGCGTGTCGTGGCGGCGTTGACGACCAGCGGCGCGTCCAGCCGCTCGGAGACGGCGTCCAGGACCGACGCGGTGGCGTCATTCGACAGCGGGTCGGAATCGATGCCGCCTTCGGGCCACAGCAGCACGTCGACGTCCTCGCCGATGAGCGGCACCGTCGCCTCGAGCTGGGCGTCGAGCACCGCGTTGCGCGCGCGCTCGTCGAAGTAGCCGCTCGGGCCGTTGCCCTGGACCGCGCCGACCCGCAGCGTGCCGGCGGGGCTCGTGGGGAACGCCGGCACCGCCAGCAGCAGCACGGCGAGACCGGCGGCCGGCACCGCCGTCCGCACATCTCGCAGCCGCCCGACGCGCAGCCACTCGATGACCGCCGCGGCGAAGAAGACCATCAGGAAGGTCAGGCCCGATACGCCGAGCCACGACGCGATGTGGGCGAGCGGGCTCTCGGACTGGCTCATGCCGATCCGTCCCCACGGGAAGCCGGTGTAGGGCCACGAGCCCATGAACTGCTCACGCGCCGTCCACAGCCCCGCCACGAGCGCCGGCAGCAGGAGGAGACGCGTCCACAGCGACGTGGAGAACTGCGGCATCCACCGGTACGCCAGCGTGAGGAGGATGGATCCCACGGCCAGGAAGACCGTCTCGATGCCGGCCAGGGCGAACCACGGGATCAGCCCGAGGTAACGGGTGATCCACACGATGTGCGTGAAGTAGAACGTGGCGCCGAAGACGAAGCCGACAAGGACCGATCCCCACAGACTGCGACCGATCAGCCCCACGAGCGACAGTCCCACGCCCACGACCGCGAGCGGCCACCATCCGACGTCGGGGAACGACAGATCCAGCAGAAGGCCGCCGACGACCGCGGCCATGACGGCGAACCACAGGGGCAGGACCGGGCGCGGGCGCCGACTCGGCGAGGGGGGCATGCCTTCGAGCCTACGTGCCCGTGAAGGGCCCGCAGGTCGCCGCTACACCGACGTGTAGGCCACGATGCCGCGCCGGACCTGGTCCAGCGCGCGCCGGGCCGTCGTCGCGACCTCGGGGGCTGCCACGAGCGAGAGCTGATCCAGCAGATCGATCGTCTGCTTCGCCCACCGCACGAAGTCGCCCGCTGCCATGTCGGCCTCGATGAGGACGCGGTCGAGCGCAGCACCGCGCGCCCACGAGTGCATCGCCTGCGCGAGCCCCGCAGCGACCGGCTCGGAGCCGGGAAGGTGATGATCGCGCTCGAGGTCGTCCAGCCGCGCCCACAGCTCCTGCGTCGCGGTGAGCGCGAGGCGGAACGCACCCCGCGGCAGCGATCGCTCGCCGGTCTCGTCTCGGCGCGGTTCGTACACGAGGCAGCACGCCAGGGCGGCCAGCGACGGCGCGTCCAGCGTCCGCCACAGCCCCTGGCGCAGGCTCTCGGCCACGAGCAGGTCGCGCTCGCCGTAGATCCGGCGCATCGTGCGGCCGGCGTCGGTGAGGACGGTCCTGCCCTCGTCGTCGACCGCCACGTAGTCGACCTCGGTCAGCACGTCGACGACGCGGTCGAACACGCGCGCGACGGTTCCGGTGCGGTTCTGGATCTGCCGCCGCGTGCGCTCCACGTCGCGGCGCAGCCGCCAGTAGCGCTCGGCCCACCGCGCGTGGTGCTCGCGATCGGGGCACTGATGGCACGGATGCCGCTGCATGCGCTTCCGCAGACTCGCGATCTGCTTCTGGCGCTGATCTCGGGTCGCGCGCGACGCGCCGGCGTCCTTGCGGTTGACCTTCTCCAGGTCGCTCAGCTCGCGGCGGATCGAGGAGTACGCGGCGAAGTCCCCGCGGTCGCAGGACATCGCGTCCTGGTACCCGGCGAGCGACTCCTCCTTCTCCTTCACCTCGCGGGCGAGCCCGACCACCGACCGATCGGCCTGGAACTGCGCGAACGATGACTCCAGCACCTCGCGCGCGCGGGGGCGCCCGAATTGGTCGATGAGATTGACGGCCATGTTGTACGTGGGCCGGAAGCTGGAGTTGAGCGGATACGTGCGCCGGGACGCCAGCGCGGCGACCGCCTGCGGATCCAGCCCCTCGGTCCACTGGATGACGGCGTGGCCCTCCACGTCGATGCCGCGGCGGCCGGCGCGACCGGTCAGCTGGGTGTACTCCCCCGACGTGATGGCCACGCGGGCTTCGCCGTTGAACTTCTCGAGCTTCTCGAGCACGACCGTCCGCGCTGGCATGTTGATGCCCAGCGCCAGTGTCTCGGTGGCGAAGACGGCCTTGAGGAGCTTGCGCTGGAAGAGCTCCTCCACGACCTCCTTGAAGGCCGGGAGGAGTCCCGCGTGGTGGGCCGCGACGCCCCGCTCGAGGTTGTCGAGCCACTCCCAGTAGCCGAGCACGGCGAGGTCTTCGTCGGGGAGCGTCCGCATCCGCAGCTCGGCGGTCTCGCGGATCTCGCGACGCTCCTCGGCCGACGTCAGCCGCACTCCGCCCCGGCGCACCTGCTGGACGGCGGCGTCGCAGCCGGCCCGGCTGAAGATGAAGAAGATCGCGGGGAGCAGATTGGCGCGGCCGAGCAGCCGGATGACGTCGGGCCGGTCGATGCGCTCGATGCGCTGGACGTTCGCGGCCCGCACCGGGCGGCGTCCGCCCCGGTTCGGCCGGCGCGACCCGTATCCGTCGCGATGACCGCCGCTGCGCGCCGACTGCGCTCCGCGGTTTCGCTCGAAGTTCGCTCCTTTGAAGGAGCGGATGCGCATCAGCTCCTGGTTCACCTGCGCCGTCGCGACGCCGGCGCGGTCGTCGAACAGCGGCAGCAGGTCGTCGCGCACCAGCACGTGCTGCTCGAGCGGGACGGGACGGATCTCCGACACGATCACCTCGGTGTCGCCGCGCACCGTGTCGAGCCAGTCGCCGAACTCCTCGGCGTTCGAGACGGTCGCCGACAGCGCGATGAGCCGCACCGCGCGCGGCAGGTGGATGATGACCTCCTCCCACACCGCGCCGCGGAAGCGGTCGGCGAGGTAGTGCACCTCGTCCATCACGACGTAGCGCAGCCCCCGCAGGGCCGGCGAGTCGGCGTACAGCATGTTGCGCAGGACCTCGGTGGTCATCACGACGATGCGCGCCGACGCGTTGATGTTGGTGTCGCCCGTGAGCAGGCCCACCTCGTCCGCACCGTACACGGCCTGGAGCTCGCGGAACTTCTGGTTGGACAGCGCCTTCATCGGCGTCGTGTAGAACGCCTTGTCCCCCGGCTCGCGCATCGCGAGGTGGATCGCGAACTCGCCGACGATCGTCTTGCCCGCGCCGGTCGGCGCGGCGACCAGCACGCCGTGGCCGGACTCCAGAGCACGGCATCCGGCGAGCTGGAACTCGTCCAGCTCGAACCGCTGGGAGGCCGCGAAGTCGGCCGTGACGGGATGCTCGCGATCGGCGACGGCTTTCGCCCGGGCCCGAGCGTAGCGCTCGCCCGGGCCGGGCTCGCTCATGCGCCGGACTCGGGCGGGAGCAGCGTCGCGTCGCGCTTGCGTCGCCGGCGGTCGAAGAGCAGCGAGATGCCCGCTGCGGCGAAGAACAGCACCATCATGATGCCCGCCAGCAGGAACGTCGTGGCGACGTCGGCGGGAGGTGTCGCGAGCGCCGCGAACACGATCGAGACGATGACCGCGACCCGCCAGCCCTTGAGGATCGCGCGGCCCGACACGATCCCGGCGAAGTTGAGCGCGACGAGGAACACCGGCAGCACGTAGGCGACGCCGACGAACAGCAGGAGCTTGAACACGAAGTCGTAGTAGTACGAGGCGTCGTAGAACGCCGCCGCACCCTCGGGGACGAACTGCGCCATGAGCCGCACGATGTTCGGCATGACCCACAGGCCGGTCGCGGCTCCGAGGAAGAACAGCGGCACCGCTGCTCCGACGAAGCCGATCGTGTACTTGATCTCCTTGCGCGTGAGCCCGGGGACCACGAACGCCCACGCCTGCCAGATCCACACCGGCGCGGACAGCAGGAGTCCGATCGCGATCGACATGCGCAGACGCAGGTCGAAGCCCGACGCCACCGTGCTGAACATGAGCTCGACGCGCGACTCGTCGCCGCGCACCTCCGCCACCTGGCGGATGGGCTCTGTGATCAGCGCCAGAACCGGGTCGGTGATGATGAATGCCACGACCATCCCCACGACGAGGGCGATCGCGGAGATGATCAGCCGCTTCTTGAGCTCGACGAGGTGAGCCCCGAGCGACATGCGCTTGTCGCGCCGCGGCGCGTCGGGATCGTCCTCCACCCGCGGCGGTCCCGCCGTCACCACGCGGCTCAGCTGCTGCTGCTGGAGCCGCTTGCGCCGCCTGCGTCAGGTCGCGCAGGCTCCGCCGCCTCCGACGTGGCGACCTTCGTCTGGTCGCCGGCGTCGTCCTTGGCAGCGGCGTCTTCGTCCTTCATGGCCTTCATCTCGCCCTTGAAGACGCGGGCGGACTGGCCCATGCTCTTCGCGAGCGCGGGCAGCTTCGCCGCGCCGAACAGGAGCAGGATGACGGCCAGGATGAGAAGCCACTGCCAGCCTTGAATACCCATGGAGTTCCTTTCGAAGGGTTCCGCCCCAGTGTAACCCCGGTGCACCCGGCCTCGGGAGCGATCGGGAACGATGGGGGGACGTCAGCCGTACTGGGCCAGCCCGTCGGCCGCCCATGCCGCCGCGGCGCGGCGCGCGCCCTCGGGCTCGAGGATCTCGACGCCGCCGCCGCGCTGCGCCGCCAGCCGCCGGAGGCTGGCCTCGTCGGCCACGCGCATCGTCGCGATCGAGTGCTCCCCGTCGGACTCCACGACGGCACGGTCGAGGTACTCGCCCAGCAGAGGCGCCAGATCGGTGCGGAACCGGATGCGGGCGACGATGTCGTCCTCGCTCGATTCGAACCATGCGGGCACCGGCTCTTCGGCATGCGCGATCGGGATGTCGGTGAGCGCCAGGTCGCTGACGCGGTCGAGATGGAACGTCCGCATCGCGCGGCGGAGGTGGCACCAGCCCTGCAGATACCACTGGCCGTCGGCGATCTGGACCTTGATCGGGTCGACGGTGCGGGTGGTCGTCGCGGCATCCGGCGCCTTGTACGCGAACGAGACCGCGACACCCCGCCTCAGGGCCTCGGCGACGGCCGTGCGCACGGCGTCCACCGGACCGGGCGCGACGATGACGTCGGCGGGGACGCTGGAGGCCCCGCGGGAGAGCTTGGCCAGCAGTCCCGCGAACAGCTGTGTGTCACCCACCCCCGGGATCGAGCTCGCCAGCTGCAGACCGGCCAGGAGCGCGGCGGCCTCGCGCGCGGTCAGGCGGGGAGAGCGCTCGAGACCGACCGAGTTGGTGATGACGATCAGATCGTCGCGGTCCAGCAGCTCCCAGTCGATGTCGAACAGATCGTTGGCCATCTGCCAGTAGCCCGCTTCGCCGGGGAGGCCGATGACGGTGAGCTTCTCGACCATCTCGCGCATCTGGTCGACGTCGACGTCGAACTCGTCGGCCGCTTCGACCAGCGAGACCTCGCCCTTGCCGATCAGGTAGGGCACGAGCTGAAGCATGAGGGCGGCCCGGTCCGCGGCCACCAGCGGTCGCCGCGCGCTCACGACGCGCCCCCGTTCGCCGCAACCGTCGCGCGCAGGCGCTCGACGACGGCGTCGCGCAGCGCGGCCGGCTCGACGACCCGGACCTCGGGTCCGTAGGACGCCAGTTCACCGGCGAAGATCTGCAGGTCCACGTAGGGGACGCGGATGCCCTGCGGCGCGGACATGGCGCGGCGGGCCAGCCGCAGCGCGGCCTCGGTGCCCGGATTGACCTCGAGCAGGGCCACGTTGCGGGCGGCGACCTCGGCCAGGCCGGTGAGGGCGCGCTCGCCGGCGCCGTCGCGCAGCGCCGGATCGAACCGCGTGCGGGACAGCTCGACACCCCCGACGATGCGCGACAGCAGGAAGGTCCGCTCGGCCCCGACGCCGAGGTCGTTGCCGAACACGTGCCAGCGCGCCTCGTACTCCACCAGCGCCAGAGGCTGGATGCGGCGCACGCGCGCGTGGCCGCTGCCGGGCCGGACGTAGGGGAACGTCACGACCCGCGACTGCTCGATCGCCTGCTGCAGCGGCGCGAACGACGGCTCGCGCACGCTGATGCGCGGCGAGAAGCCGATGATGGGGTCCTCGACCGGGATGCCGAGCGCGCGGATCTTGCGCAGCCCCGTGCGCGCCTCGGACGACAGCGAGCTCTCGCTCCACACGCCCCCCGCGAGATTGAGCAGGGCGAGCTCGGCGGGGCTGAACTCGATGTCCCCGGGAAGCTCGTACTCGGCGGTGGGAACGCGATAGCGCGCCTCGCGCAGATCGTCGGGGTCGGCGCGGTCGCCGATCGTCTCGATGGGGACGCCGAGGGCCCGGAGACTCTCCTTGTCGCGCTCGAACATCTTCTCGAGAGCATCCTTGGACGCCCCGGACGAAGCCTGCTCCCGGTAGCCCGAGACCGACGCGAGGATGGTGTCCTTGGTCAGGCCCTGCTCGGTCGCCATGAGGGCGACGACGAGATTGACCAGGCGCTCCTCGGGCGGGATCTTCGCAGACACGTGGTCGGGCACTCCCTCATCATAGGATCGCCGCCGGCGACGGCCGGGGCGCTCGCCGGTCAGGACGCGGGCTGGTCGAGCCCCAGGATGTCGATGACGAACACCAGCGTCGAGCCCGCGGGGATCGATCCCTGCGCGACGTCCCCGTAGCCGAGCTCGGGCGGGATGACGACCATGACCTGCGAGCCGACCGTCTGGCCCTCGAGAGCCTGGGCGAACCCCGGCACCACCGAGTCCAGCGACATCGAGCGGGGCTCGCTGTCCCACGACGAGTCGAACACGTCCTTGCCGTCCCATGTCACACCCGTGTAGTGCACGCGGACCGGCCGGTCGCCGGCGACGACCTCGCCGTCACCGGCGATGAGCGTCTGGATGACGAGCTCGTCGGGTGCGGCGCTGTCCGGCACGATGATGCCCGGGCGACCGTCCTCGGCGCGCACGACCGACGGCAGGCCGAAGCCCGAGTTGAACTGCAGCGTGCCCTCGGCGTGCGGTAGGTAGACCTTGCGCAGGTCCACGATCGCGATCGCGGACTCTTCCGCGCCCAGTCCCAGGCGAGCGGCGTTGGTGGGCTCGAGCCCGTCGGGCGAGAGGGCGACGGCGACCCGCGACCCCTCGGTCGCGCACTGCAGTCCCTCCTCGAGGCCCGGGTAGGCCGCGTACACCTGCGACATCGAGAGCGTCGAGCTCAGGTCGCCGCTGTACGCGGTGGTGCCGACGATCTCGCCGCTGTCTCCAGCCAGGAGGGTGACGTCGATGACCGCGATCTGGGCGTCCGTCGTCAGCGCCGGTCCCGTGCCCGTGGACACGTCCTCATACTGCACGGACGTCGTGCTGAAGGGTGCGTAGACCTCGACGTCGGGCATGGAGTCCGGCGATCCCGACACCGAGATGAGATCCATCACGTCCGCGTCGGAGACGGCCGGGCGCGGACAGGCCGACGTGCCGGCGGGCAGCGAGCAGCCGGTCAGACCGACGGCGGTCAGAGCGGTCAGGGCGAGGGCAGCGGGGAACTTGCGCACCGCAACAGTCTAGAGGCGACCGTCAGTCGGATTCGTCGCCCGCGGATCCCGCCCCGCGGACGCCGTCCGCCGCGCGCTGCGCCTCGCGCACCCGCTTGCGCAGGTTCTTGTCGGTGATCTCGCGGTCTCCGACGGCCCCGGGGGTCCACAGCTCGACGTCCTCGTCGCCGTAGGAGGACTTCGACGCGCGGCGCTTGACCTCGGGCGGGATCGCGCCCGGCGCGAGCCGGCGCGCCCACACCAGGAAGCCGGTGTGGGCGACCATGCGGTGGTCGGGCCGGACCGCGAGCCCCTCGACGTGCCAGCCGCGCACCATCGTCTCGTTGGCGTCCGGCTCGGTGAACAGGCCGGTCCCGCGCATGTACTCCGCCACACGGCTGAGCTGGGTCGCGGTGGCGACGTAGCAGACCACGACGCCGCCCGGCGTGAGAGCGTCGGCGACGACGTCGATGCACTCCCACGGCGCGAGCATGTCCAGGACCACGCGGTCGACGCTGCCGGGCTGGACGGCGGCGGGAAGGGCCTCGCCGAGGTCCCCGAGGACGACGTCCCAGTTCGCCGGCACGGTTCCGATGAAGGTCTCGACGTTCGCCTTGGCGACCTCGGCGAACTCCTCGCGACGCTCGAACGACACCAGACGCCCCTCGGCGCCGATCGCGCGCAGCAGCCACAGCGAGAGCGCACCCGAGCCGACTCCGGCCTCCACGACCGTCGCCCCGGGGAAGACGTCCGCCTCGGCGAGGATCTGCGCGGCGTCCTTCGGGTAGACGATCGCCGCACCGCGGGGCATCGACATGACGAAGTCGCGCAGCAGCGGTCGCAGCGCCAGGTACTCGTGCCCGCCGCTGTTCGCGACGACCGATCCGTCCGGCTGCCCGATCAGCGACGTGTGCCGCAGCACGCCGTGGTGCGTGTGCAGCTCGCCGTCCTCGCGCAGTGTGATGGTGTGCAGGCGCCCCTTGGGGCCGGTCAGCTGCACGCGGTCTCCGACGCGGAACGGTCCGCTGGGTCGCTCGGTCATCGTGCGTCCCCCGTCGTGGTGCGGTGTGCGGCGTGGAAGGCCGAGATGTCCTCGACCGTCCGCCCTTCCAGCGTCGGCCACGTGGCGTGCGCACCGGCCCCGGCGACGGAGACCATGAGCGGGATGCCGACGACGGCGGCGCCCGAGGCGACGGCCGAGCGGATGCCGTTGGGCGAGTCCTCGAGCGCGACCGCGGACTCCGGCGCGACCCCGAGGGCCTCGCACGCCTGCAGGTACGGGTCGGGGTAGGGCTTGGGTCGCGTGGCGTCGTCGCCGGCGACGATGAGGTCGAACGCGTCGAAGTCGATCAGGTCGACCACGGACTCGGCCATGCGGCGCATCGACATCGTGACCAGTGCGGTGGGGATGCCGGCCTCGCGCAGCGCCAGCAGCAGCTCGCGGGCGCCCGGGCGGAACGGCACGCCGTCCTCGCGCAGACGTCGCATGACCTCGGCGGTCAGGTGGTCGACGATGTCGTGCTCGCTCATCCGCACACCGGCGGACTGCAGGATCCGCGCGGCGTCCTCGAGCCCGAGCCCGACGAGGGCGAGCGCCTGCTCGTGGGTCCACGTTCCGCCGAAGCTCTCGACGAGCGGCTTCTCGCTCTCCATCCAGTAGGGCTCGGTGTCGACGAGGGTGCCGTCCATGTCCCACAGGACGGCAGAGGGCGCAGCTGGCGAGTTCACCGCACCATGCTACCGATGCCCTCTTCCGCGGCCGCTGGGAACGGGGCGCGCGCCCGATCCCGGACTCGCCGGGCGACCGGCCCACCGCCGGCCCGCGACGCCTATCCTGGGTTGATACCGCCGTCGGGCAGAGGAGGTCGCGTGAACGCACTGGGTCGACGGGTGCTGGTCGCCGCATTCGACGGATGGAACGACGCGGGAGAAGCCGCGTCGTCAGCCATCACGCAGCTGCGGGAGTCCGGCGCGTACGAACCGGTGTTCTCCGTGGACCCAGAGCTGTACTTCGACTACCAGTACACGCGGCCGCACATCGCGACCGACGGCACCACGGGTCAGCGGATCCTCAAGTGGCCCGAGGCCACGATCCTCAAGCCCACGCGCCCGACCCGCGGCACGCAGCTGTGGCTGCTCACGGGCGTCGAGCCCGCTCGGGCCTGGCAGGCGTTCTCAGCCGAGTTCATCGACGTGGCGCTGCGCGAGGACATCACCGGCTTCGTCTCGATGGGATCGATGATGTCGGATGTGCCCCACACGCGCCCCATCTCGGTCTTCGCAGGCAGTGAGAGCGAGCAGGTCCGCGCGACTCTCGGCCTCGAGCGCAGCACCTACGAGGGTCCCGTCGGGATCCTCAGCGTGCTCACGCACGCGGCCGACACGGCCGGCATCGCCACGGCCGGGCTGTGGGCGAGCGTGCCGCACTACGTCGCCGGCCACACACCGTCGCCGAAGGCGACGCTCGCGCTGCTGGATCGGCTCGAGGACATCACCGGGGCGTCGGTGCCGCGCGGGAGCCTCGCGACCGAGGCTGCCGCCTGGGAGGCCTCGATCGATGCGGCCGCCGCCGATGACGAGGAGATGACGGAGTACATCCGCCAGCTCGAGCACACCCGCGACACGTGGGACTCCCCCGAGGCCTCGGGGGACGCCATCGCGCAGGAGTTCGAACGGTATCTGCGTCGCGGCGGCGGCGAAGGGCCCCACAAGCCGGGGCGCGACGACCCCGCGCGCTGACCGGCGCAGCCCGCGCCGGCGGCGGATCAGTAGGCCTCGATGACGCCCATCGCCAGGAGCACCAGCAGGGTCGATCCGAGCGCCACGCGGTAGACGACGAACGGCAGGAAGCTGCGCTTGGAGATCCAGCTCATGAAGAACGCGATCACGCCGAGCGCCACGACGAACGCCACGCCGGTCGCCACGGCGGTCTCGCCGAGCGTGAAGACACCCGGCTCGTCCCAGCTCTTGATGAGCTGGTAGAAGCCCGACCCGAACACCGCCGGGATCGCCAGCAGGAACGCGTAGCGGGCGGCGGCGGCGCGCTCGTAACCCATGAAGAGCCCCGCGGTGATGGTGCCGCCCGAGCGCGAGACGCCCGGGATGAGCGCGAGCGATTGCGCGAACCCGTAGACGACGCCGTGCCCGACCGTCAGGTCGTTCAGCCTGCGCCGCTTGGCGCCCACCAGGTCGGCGATGCCCAGCAGCACGCCGAAGAAGATCAGCATCCCCGCCACGAGCCACAGTGAGCGCAGGGTGGTCTCGATCTGGTCCTGGAAGAGCAGACCGAGAACGACGATCGGGATCGACCCGATGATGATCAGCCACCCCATGCGGGCGTCGGGGTCGCCCCGCGGGATTCGTCCCAGAAGCGCCTGGAACCAGTGCGACACGATGCGCACGATGTCGCGCCAGAAGAAGACCACGACGGCCGCCTCGGTGCCGATCTGGGTGATCGCTGTGAACGCTGCACCCGGGTCCTGCGCCGTCGGGAGGAACTCCCCCAGGATCCGCAGATGCGCCGAGGAGGACACGGGAAGGAACTCGGTGAGACCTTGGACCAGGCCGAGGATGATCGCCTCGAGCAGCATGGGCGGAGCGCCTTTCGATGCAGGACGCCCGGCAGGGCGTCCGGGTCGTCAGTAGGAGCGGAGGAGGTCGGTCAGCACGGCCTGGCCGAACACGAGCGCGTCGATCGGGACGCGCTCGTCCACACCGTGGAACATGCCGGTGAAGTCGAGGTCCGCCGGCAGCCGCAGCGGTGCGAAGCCGTAGCCGCGGATGCCCAGGGCGGCCAGTGCCTTGTTGTCGGTGCCGCCGCCCATGAGGTACGGGATCACCGGGACGCCCGGATCGTGGCGGCCCAGTGCGTCGACCATCGCGTCGACCAGGTCGCCCGAGAAGGGGACCTCGAGGCCGATGTCGCCGTGGACCAGCTCGACGTCGATGTCGGGCCCGACGATGCGGCGGATGTCGGCGAGGGCCTGCTCCTCGGTGCCCGGGAGCACCCGCACGTCGATGAGGGCCTCGGCACGGTCGGGGATGACGTTGTGCTTGTACCCCGCGGTGAGCCCGGTGGGGTTGGTCGTGGTCCGCAGCGTCGAGCGGACGAAGCCCGCCGCCGCACCGACCGAGGCCGCGACCGCGTCGGGGTCCGCGGGATCGGTGCCCGTCAGACGCGCGAGTCCCTCCACCATCGAGCCGGTGGTGTCGGTCAGCTCGACCGGCCACGCGGTGCGCCCGAGCCGGGCCACCGCTTCGGCCACCGCCGTGACGGCGTTGTCGTGGTGGAAGCTCGATCCGTGCGCCGCGCGGCCGCGCGCCACGAGGCGGATCCACAGCAGCGCCTTCTCCCCCACCTGGAGCAGGTACGCGCGGTCCGAACCCGCCGCGATCGAGTAGCCTCCCACCTCGCTGATCGCCTCGGTCGCCCCGGCGAACCATTCCGGACGGTTCTCGACGACGAGCGCCGAACCCTCGACCCCGCCGTTCTCCTCGTCCGCGAAGAAGGTCACCACCAGGTCGCGCTCGGGCTGTGCGCCGGCACGGAGGATATCGGCGACCGACGTCAGGATCATGGCGTCCATGTCCTTCATGTCGACGGCGCCGCGCCCCCACAGCATGCCGTCGCGGATCTCTCCCGCGAAGGGGTCGACGCTCCAGTCCTCGGCCACAGCCGGGACGACGTCGAGGTGGCCGTGCAGCACGAGCGCGGGCTTGTCGCGATCGCGACCGGGCACGCGCACCGACACGTTCGTCCGGCGCGGGATCGGCTCGTAGTACTCCGGCTCGAGTCCGAGCGCGCGCAGGTACTCCCCCACGTACTCGGCGGCCTCGCGCTCGCCCTTGGCGCGTCCGCCGCCGTGGTTCGTGGTGTCGAACCGGATGAGGTCGCGGGCGATCCGGGCGACCTCGGGCAGGGACGCATCGGGCGTGGGCATGCCGACAAACCTACCCCGCCGCACGAGGCTCCTCGCGCCACCCTCGGGCCGACGCGCCCGGGACGCGCGGATTCGTCGGATGGCTCGGACCGTGGTAGTGTCGTTCCTCGGTTGCGAAACCGGAAACCACCTGCGCGGGTGGCGGAATAGGTAGACGCGCTAGCTTGAGGTGCTAGTGCCCGTATTAGGGCGTGGGGGTTCAAGTCCCCCCTCGCGCACACATGAGAAACGGCCCCCGACCTGGGAATCCCAGGCGGGGGCCGTTTCGTCTCCCCGCCGTGCGGGGCGCCGGCGTCGCGCGATGACGCCGTGGGCGCGCCGGCCGGTCGACTAAGCGAGGCTGACGCCGAAGACGAGCCCCAGCACGTACGTGACCGCCGCAGCGCCGAAGCCGATCGCGAGCTGACGCAGCGCCCGTCGCAGCGGCGGGCCGCCCGACAGCAGCCCGACCATGGCACCCGTCGACATCAGCGCGATGCCGACGAGGACGAGCGCCGTGATCACCGCTGCCAGGCCCGACAGGCCGATGATCCAGGGCAGGACCGGGATGATGGCGCCCGACGCGAAGAAGAGGAAGCTCGACAGCGCCGCGCCCCATGCTCCGCCGACGACCTCGTGGTCCGCGGCAGCCTCGGCGGGACGGGCGTACAGCTGGCCGCGATCCGAGGTGCGCGCCGCCTCGACGACCTGGCGCGCACGCGCCAGCGCTTCATCGGCGGGAAGTCCTCGGGTGCGGTAGACCAGCGCCAGCTCGTTCGCGTCGAGATCGAGATCCGGCAGCACGTCGTCGGCGTATCCGTTGGGCTCCGTCGCATCCAGCAGCTCGCGCTGGGACCGCACCGAGACGAACTCGCCGGCGCCCATCGACAGCGCTCCCGCGAGAAGCCCGGCCACGCCGCTGAACAGCACGAACGTCGACGAGACGCCGGTCGCGCCGATGCCCATCACGAGTGCCAGGTTCGACACGAGGCCGTCGTTGGCGCCGAAGACCGCCGCGCGGAAGGTGCCGGACAGCCGGCGACGGCCGCGCGCGGCGAGACCGCGCACGACCTCGTGGTGGATCTTCTCGTCGGCGCGCATCGCCGGAGTGGCGTGCGGATCCCCGTCGTACGGAGAGCGCGCCTCGGCGTTCTGCGCGAGCGCCAGGACGAAGATCGAGCCGAATCGGCGCGCCATCCACCCGAGCGTCCGGGTCTGCGCGGACGCCCGGGGCAGACGCGGCGGCTCGCCGCCGAGCAGCGTCAGCCAGTGCGCCTCGTGGCGGCCTTCGGCGTCGGCGAGGGCCGTCAGGATCTCGCGCTCCTCGCCATCGCGGCGGGCGGCGAGCTCACGGTACACGCGCGCCTCGGCTCGTTCGTTCACGAGGTACTGGGCCCAGCGGCGGCGATCGCGGTCGGTCGGCGCAGCGGGTTCGTTCATGGGGTCTCCTGTGGTCGTCGGGACTGCACGAGATTAGCCGCGCCGACGGCGGCGTCCGGCACCCAACGGCGGGATTGCCAGCATTTCGGGATTCCGAACAGAGCGCCGGGGATCAGGAGCGCACGCGGCGGCGCAGCACGTCGATGCGCGCCTGCAGCTGTGCGACGGTGGCGTGGGAGACGGCCGGCCCACCGCACACGCGGCGCAGCTCGGCGTGGACCGCGCCGTGCGGCTCGCCCGACTGGCGCGCGTAGAGCCCCACGAGGCTGTTGAGCAGCTGCCGCTGCTCCTTCAGCGTCCGATGCAGCGCCTGCGGCACGGCGGCCTCGGTCGGGCCGGATTCCGCCTCGCGGGCCTCGCGCGCGTGCCGATGACGGCCCTGCCTGACCTGCCGCTGCATCAGCAGGTCGTGCACGTGCTCGGGTTCGAGGAGGCCGGGAATCCCCAGGAACTCCTCCTCCTCGGGCGTGCCGGGCACCGCGAGCTGCCCGAACTCGCGCCCGTCGAACATCACGCGATCGAAATGCGCGAGCGACCCGAGAGCCTGGTACGAGAACTCCTCGGTGAGCGCGTCGGAGGCCTTGTCCTCGCGCTCGGCGGCCTCCATGAGGTCCTCTTCGGCGTTCCAGTCGTCGCCGTCGCCGTCGCGGTCCAGCGCGTGGTCGCGCTGGCGTTCGAGCTCGCCGGCGAGGGCGAGCAGCTGCGGCACGTTGGGGAGGAACACGCTCGCCGTCTCGCCGCGACGGCGCGCACGCACGAAGCGGCCGATGGCCTGGGCGAAGAACAGCGGGGTCGATGCGCTCGTGGCGTAGACGCCGACAGCCAGGCGCGGCACGTCGACGCCCTCGGACACCATGCGAACCGCGACCATCCAGCGGCTCGTGCCCTGCGAGAACTCCTCGATGCGGCCCGAAGCCTCGGCCTCGTCTGACAGGACGATCGTCGCCTTCTCGCCCGAGACCTGCTCCAGGATGGCCGCGTACGCGCGCGCCGCCGTCTGGTCGGTCGCGATGACCAGGCCCCCGGCGTCGGGCACCGACTCGCGCACCTCGCTCAGCCGCCGGTCCGCCGACCGCAGCACCGCCGGGATCCAGTCGCCCTCGGGGTCGAGCGCCGTGCGCCACGCCTGGGCGGTGATGTCCTTGGTGTTGTCCTGGCCGAGGTGCGCCTCCATCTCGTCCCCGGTCTTGGTGCGCCAGCGCATGTGACCGGCGTAGACGAGGAAGATGACCGGGCGGACGACGCCGTCCTCGAGCGCACGGCGGTAGCCGTACGCGTAGTCGGTGCGCGAGAGGCGGATGCCGTTCGCATCGGGGTGGTACTCCACGAACGGGATCGGGGCGGTGTCGCTGCGGAACGGCGTCCCCGACAGCAGCAGGCGCCGCGTCGCGCGGCTGTAGGCCTCACGCAGGGCGTCTCCCCAGCTCAGCGCGTCGCCGCCGTGATGCACCTCGTCGAGGATCACGAGGGTGCGGGCGTCCATGGTCAGGCGCTGGTGGACCGAGGCCTTGACCGCCACCTGCGCGTACGTCACGGCCACGCCGTGGTAGTGCCGTGCGGGTGCGGAGTGCCGGTTGGAGAAGCCGGGGTCGAGGCGGATGGACACGCGCGCGGCGGCGTCGGCCCACTGGCTCTTCAGGTGCTCGGTGGGCGCCACCACCACGATGCGGTCGACGACCCGACGGCGCAGCAGCTCGCTGGCCAGGCGCAGCGCGAACGTCGTCTTCCCGGCGCCGGGGGTCGCGGCGGCGAGGAAGTCGCGAGGGCCCGAGCCCGGCCCATCGGGCCCGTCCATGCCGAAGTAGAGGTCGAGCGCCTCGGCCTGCCACGCGCGCAGGCGCTGTGCGGTGCCCCACGGCGCACGCTGCGGCCACGTCGGTGACAGGTGCTCGGCGGCGAAGGACCCGATGTGTGCGGTCGCGGAGGTGTCGGCGTCGGTTGTGATCGTCGACTCTTCGTGCACCGGCATCCTCCCCTCGCTCCCGACAGCGAGACTCCACCATAGGCGACGACGACGACATCGTCGTCACGGCGGGCCGATGCGCGGCGTCGACGGGAGGTCGGCGGCGGATAGTCTGATTCCGGTCACGAACCAGGTCAGGAGGCACCATGGCGCGCAACGATCCCGCACCGGAGCCGAATCGCACACCCTACGTCCCCAACGCGACGCCGCACCCCTGGCACCGCTACGTGGCGATCGGCGACTCGTTCACCGAAGGCGTCGGCGATCCGGAGCCGTCGCTGCCCAACGGGCTGCGCGGCTGGGCCGACCGGGTCGCCGAGGTGCTCGGCAGCCAGGTCGAGGACTTCGCGTACGGCAACCTCGCCATCCGCGGCCGCCTGATCCAGCAGATCGTCGACGAGCAGGTCGAGCCCGCGCTGGCGCTCAACCCCGACCTCGTGACCTTCTCGGCCGGCGGGAACGACGTCATCCGCCCCGGCAGCGACCCCGACAAGGTCGCCGAGATCTTCGAGGACGCCGTCGTGCGGCTGTCCAGCGGCGGCGCCGCCGTCTTGGTGTTCACGGGGATCGACACCAACTTCACCCCCGTATTCCGGGGCATCCGCGGAAAGGTCGCGATCTACAACGAGAACATCCGGGCCATCGCCGACCGCTACGACGCGATCGTGGCCGATCAGTGGGCGCTCAAGGAGATCCAGGACATGCGGTTCTTCGACGACGACCGCCTGCACCTGAACGCGCTCGGCCACCACGAGGTCGCCCGCATGGCGCTGCGGGTGCTGAACGTGCCCAACGACCTCCAGCCCATGCAGCCCGAGCCACTGCCCGCCCGAACGTGGCGCGCGGCTCGCGGCAGCGACCTGGTGTGGGCGCGCACCCACCTGGTCCCGTGGGTGCTGCGGCGGCTGCGCCATCAGTCCTCGGGCGACACCGTCACCGCCAAGCGTCCCGAGCCGCTGCCGGTCACGATCCCGGCGGCCGCTCCCCCGGTGGCCACGCCGACGGATCCCGAGGCCTGACTCACCGTCCCGGTCGCAGCTCCCACAGCGCCACCGCGCTCGCGGCGGCGACGTTGAGCGAATCGACACCGCCTGCCATCGGGATGGTCACGACGGTGTCGGCTGCACCGAGCGCGGCCCGCGACAGGCCGTGCCCCTCGGCGCCCAGCACGAGCGCGACGCGCTCGGGCCGTCGCGCGGAGTACGCGTCGAGGGTGACCGCGTCGTCCGCCAGGGCGAGGGCGGCGATGTCGAAGCCCGCCGCGTGCAGCACCTCGCGCGCGTCGGTCCACTCCGGCAGCCGCGTCCACGGCACCTGGAACACCGTGCCCATGCTGACACGGACGCTGCGGCGGTACAGCGGATCCGCGCAGCGGGGGCTGACCAGCACGGCGTCGGCGCCGAGCGCCGCGGCGCCCCGGAACGCCGCACCCACGTTGGTGTGGTCGACGATGTCCTCCAGGACGAGCACGAGGCGCGCATGCCGCAGGATGTCGGCGGGTTCGGGGAGCGCCGGCCGGTGCATCGCCGCGAGCAGCCCCCGGTGCACGGCGTAGCCCGTCACGTTCTCGGCGATCTCGGGCGGCACGACGTACACCGGGACGTCGTCGTCTCGTCCCGCGAGAAGGGCGAGCGTGTCATCGAGCCACTTCTGCTGCACGAGCACCGATCGGGGGCGGTGTCCGGCCGCCAGCGCCCGGTCCAGGACCTTCGCCGACTCGGCGATGTAGAGTCCGCCGGCGGGCTCGTGGACCCGGCGCAGCGCGACGTCCGTCAGGTCGCGGTAGTCCGCCAGCCGCGGGTCCGCCGCGTCGTCGATGCGCCAGATCGTCATCGCCACCTCCGCACCAAGTCTCACAGGTCCCCCATCTCGCCGTAACATCCCGGAAAACGCGGCGTCCTAGACTCGAAGCGTCGGGAGGGGGCCTTCGGGTGACCATGGTGACGGATCGGGACGAGACGCTGATGGAGTCTGTCGCGCGCGCGGTGGACGCCCTCGCCGGCCGCCGCATCGCCGTGCTCACGGGAGCGGGCGTGTCCACCGACTCCGGCATCCCGGACTACCGCGGCCAGGGGACCCCGGTGCGAAAGCCCATGACGGTCGACCAGTTCCTCGGCAGCGACCAGGCCCGCCGGCGCTACTGGGTCGGAAGCCACCTCGGCTGGAACGCGTTCGCCGCGGCCGCGCCCAATGCCGGACACGTCGCGCTGGCGACGCTCGAGGACCGCGGCGTCGCGTCGGGCATCATCACCCAGAACGTCGACGGGCTCCACGTGAAGGCCGGGAACCGCCGCGTCGTGGAGTTGCACGGCACGATGCGCCGGGTGTTCTGCACGCGATGCGGGCAGGTGTTCGACCGCCGCGACCTCGCGCTGCGCGTCGAGGCCGACAACCCGTGGATGACCGCTCCCGAGAACATCAAGCTCGGTCCCGACGGCGACGTGCTGCCCGAGAGCACCGAGGGCTTCCGCGTGCCGGACTGCAGTGTGTGCACGGGGATGCTCAAGCCCGATGTGGTGTTCTTCGGCGAGTACATCCCTGTCGAGAAGTTCCGCGAGGCGGAGCAGCTGGTGCACTCCAGCGAGGCGCTGATCGTGGCGGGCTCGTCGCTCGTGGTGAACTCCGGCATCCGGCTGCTCGAGCGCGCGAGGCGGCGGCGCATGCCGGTGGTCATCATCAACCGCGGCGACACCCGCGCCGACGCCCGGGCGACGGTCAAGATCGACGCCGGCACCAGCGAGGTGCTCGGCATGATCGCCGACGCGCTGCCCGCTCGGTGATCGTCCAGGGTGGCGATGCGCGCGCAGTCTAGGCTCGACGAGTGACGTCCCTCTTCCTCATCCGCCACGGCGAGACCGACTGGAACCGAGACCGCCGAATTCAGGGCGCGACCGACATCCCGCTCAACGACACCGGACGCGATCAGGCCCGCCTCGCCGCCGCCGAGCTCGAGGAGCGCTTGGACCGACGGCATCCGGTGGGCGTGGTCTCCAGCGACCTGTCCCGCGCCCGCGAGACCGCGGGCATCATCGCCGAGCGCCTCGCGCTCCCGGCCCCGGCCGCCTACCCCGCGCTCCGCGAGCGCAGCTACGGCGAGGCCGAGGGGATGCAGATCGAGGAGTTCCATCACCGCTTCGGCGCCAGCCACCGCGGTGGCGTGCCCGGCGCCGAGGAGCCCGCGGATCTGCGCGTGCGCGCGCTCGGCGCGCTCGACGCCGTCGTGGCGGATCTGCGCCGTGCGACCTCACCGGGCCCTGCGACGCTGGTGGTCGTGTCGCACGGTGCCCTCATCCGCGAGCTCATCGGCCATGCCTCCGGCGGCGAGCTGCCCCTCGAGGGCGAGCGCCTCGCCAACGGCTCCATCCATGAGCTGCTGTACGAGCGCGATCGGGTGCGGCTGCTCTCGTACGACCCGATCGCGGCCTGACCCGCGAGCCCGGCGTCAGGCCGCCGGCGCGCCGGCCCGGCTCAGCAGCATGCGCGCGTGGCGCAGCACCGGCTCGTCGACCATGCGCCCGTCGAACGAGAAGACGCCCCGCTCGCCGTCGGCTGCCGCGAGCACGCGTCGGGCCCACGTCACGGCGTCGGCATCGGGACGGTACGCATCCCTGATCACGGCGACCTGCTGCGGATGGATGCACGCGGTCGCGGCGAATCCGGAGGCGGCGGCATCCCGCGCTTCGCGGCCGAGCCCCTTCGCATCGGCGATGTCGAGATGGACGGCGTCGATCGCCGCCTTGCCCCGGGCCCCGGCTGACAGCAGCACCTGGGAGCGGGCGTGGCGCGCGATGTCGCGGTAGCGCCCGTTCGGCCTGCGGCTGGACGTGCCTCCGAGCGACGCGACGAGGTCCTCGGCTCCCCACATCAGCGCCACGACGTTGCGCTGCTCGGCGATGCGCTCCGCGTGGGCCACCCCGCGGGCCGTCTCGCACAGCGCGATGACCTCGAATCGCGCGTCGATGCGGCCGATGCGCTTGGCGGACTCGGCCTTGGCGACCATGATCGTGCGGTAGTCCGTCTGTGACAGCGTCGACATGTCGGACTCGAACTGGTCGGAGTCGACCCCGTTGACCCGCACGATCGTGCGGTCGGGGTCCAGCTCCGACTCGATGAGCGCCCCGCGTGCGGCCACCTTCGCGTCCGGCGAGACGGCATCCTCGAGGTCCAGGATCACGGCGTCCGCGGCGGCGGCCGCCTTCGCGAACCGCTCGGGCCGATCCGCGGGGCAGAACAGCAGTGCGGGTCCCATGTCGAAGCTCATCGTTCCTCCTCGGCGGCATCGCGGAACCACATCAGGGCGACCCGCGTGGCGAGGGCGACGACGGCACCGTCCTGATTGCGGCCCGTGTGGCGCATCGTGATGATCCCCTGGCCGTCGCGCGAGGCCGATGCGCGCTTGTCGAGGATCTCGGTCTCGGTGTACAGCGTGTCGCCGTGGAAGAGCGGGGCGGGGAACGAGACGTCGGTCAGGCCGAGCTGCGCGACGAGCGTGCCCTGCGTGAGCTGCGCGACCGATGCGCCCACCATCGTCGACAGCGTCCACATGCTGTTCATCAGGCGCTGCCCGAACGGCTGAGCCTTCGAGAAGGCGGCGTCGAGGTGGAGCGCCTGCGTGTTCATCGTCAGCGACGAGAACAGCACGTTGTCGGCCTCGGTCGCTGTGCGTCCCGGGCGGTGGAGATAGCGGGCGCCCACCTCGATCTCGTCGTAGTAGAGCCCGCGCTGGACGATGTCGGTCACCGCTCCCCCTTCGCCTCTGACAGTCACGCTACCCCGAGGCTGCGCGCGATCACGAGCAGCTGCACTTCGCTGGTGCCCTCCCCCACTTCGAGGATCTTCGAGTCCCGGTAGTGGCGTGCGACGGGGTACTCGTTCATGAACCCGTTGCCGCCGAAGATCTGCGTCGCGTCGCGGGCATTGTCCATGGCGGCGTCGCTCGCGGTGAGCTTCGCGATCGCCGCCTCGGTCTTGAACGGCCGCCCGGCATCCCGCAGCCGTGCCGCGTGGTGCCAGGCGAGGCGCGCCGTGTGCACGCGGGCCTGCATGCGGGCCAGCGTGAACTGGATGCCCTGGCGCGCGGACAGCCGGTCGCCGAACACGATGCGCGTTCCGGCGTAATCGACGGCGGCCTCGAGACAGCCTTCCGCGGCCCCGGTGGCCAGCGCCGCGATGGCGATGCGCCCCTCGTCGAGGATGTGCAGGAAGTTCGCGAACCCTCGTCCTCGCTCGCCGAGCAGATTCTCCGCCGGGACGCGGGCGCCCTGGAACGTGAGCGGATGCGTGTCGGACGCGTGCCAGCCGACCTTGTCGTACGCCGGCTCGACGGTGAAGCCCGGAGTGCCGTTGGGCACGATGATCGTCGAGATCTCCTTGCGCCCGTCGTGCTCGCCGGTGACGGCGGTCACGGTGACGAATCGCGTGATGTCCGTTCCCGAGTTCGTGATGAACTGCTTCGTCCCGTCGATGACCCATTCGCCGTCCTCGAGGCGGGCGGTGGTGCGGGTGGCGCCGGCATCGGACCCCGCTTCGGGCTCGGTGAGGCCGAAGCCTGCGAGGGCCGTGCCGGAGAGCAGGTCCGGGAGCAGCTGCTGCTTCTGCTCGTCGCTTCCGAACCGGAACACCGGCATGGCGCCGAGGCTGACGCCTGCTTCGAGGGTGATCGCGATCGACTGGTCCACCCGCGCCAGCGCCTCGATGGCCAGGCACAGCGCGAAGTAGTCGCCGCCCTGACCCCCGTGCTCCTCGGGGAAGGGCAGGCCGAAGAGCCCCATCTCGCCCATCTGCGCCACGACGTCCATCGGCAGCGCGTGCGACCGGTCGGCTTCGTACGAGCGGGGGGCGACGACCTCCTCCGAGAAGGAGCGGACGAGCCCGGCCAGCTCGCGCTCGTCGTCGCTGATGTCGTAGGGGTACATGTCTGCTCCTCGGGGTGTCATCGTTCGGCCCCGGCGGATGCTTCGCCGCGGGGTGCATCGGCGGGCTGTTCGTCGACGACGACGCGTGCGACGACCTGGTCCCGGCGCACCTGATCGCCCACCGCGACCTCGACGGTCACGGTGCCGGCGTGGGGTGCGACGACGGGGTGCTCCATCTTCATGGCCTCGATCGTCGCGATGCGGTCGCCGGCCGCCACGCGCGCTCCGGTGCTCGCGTGCACGGCCACGACGGCGCCGGGCATCGGAGCCCGCAGCTCGGGGTCGGCGGCGTGCTGAGCACGCTCGGCGGCGGCTCGGCGGTGGGTCATCGCCGCACGGCGGGAGAGCGGTCGCAGTCGCCACGCGGCGCCGTCGGCGTGGACCCACAGCGCGCCGTCGGCGTCCCGCGCGGTCATCGCGCCGGCGCCGAGCGCGCCCGCGTCGCCGAGCGGCACCTCGTGCATCCCGTCGGCGTCGTCGAGGAACCGCGCGACGGCTCGGGGCGCGGCCGCGCCGATGCGCCAGCCTGCCAGGTGGCGCCAGACGGCGCCGGAGCGATCCGCCCGTCCGGGCGGATCGCTCGAGCGGTCATCGCCGGGCGATGCGTCGATCGCAGCCGCCGCCTGCAGCGCTTCGTCCGTGGGCGGCTCGGCGCTCATGGCCGGCATTCGATCGATGAGCCCCGTGTCCATGTCGCCCGAGACGACCTCGGGTACGACCGCGAGCTCGCGCAGGAACGCGATGTTGGTGTCGACGCCGAGCACGACGGTGCCGGCGAGGGCGCGGCCGAGAGAGGCGAGGGCGGCTGCGCGGTCGGGTCCGACCGCGATGACCTTCGCGATCATCGGGTCGTAGTCGGCGGTGACGACGCTGCCGGTCTCGATCGCCGCGTCGGTGCGGACGCCCGGCGCCGGCCGGAACAGGAGCACATCTCCGGTCGCCGGCAGGAAGCCCCGCTCGGGGCTCTCGGCGTACACGCGGGCCTCGATGGCATGACCGGTCAGCGCGATGTCGGCCTGCGCGAGGGCGAGCCGTTCTCCGGCCGCGGCCCGCAGCTGCTGCTCGACCAGGTCGATGCCGGTGACCTCCTCGGTGACCGGGTGCTCCACCTGCAGCCGCGTGTTCATCTCGATGAAGTAGAACTCGTCGGGGCG
This sequence comes from Microbacter sp. GSS18, assembly GCA_029319145.1. NCBI lineage: Bacteria > Pseudomonadati > Bacteroidota > Bacteroidia > Bacteroidales > Porphyromonadaceae > Microbacter > Microbacter sp. GSS18. Next base: position 1,176,598 of record CP119753.1, read on the forward strand.
GTCGGCCGAGACGAGGAACTCCACGGTGCCGGCGCCCCGGTAGTCGACGCTGACGGCCGCCGCGCACGCCGCCGCGCCGAGCCGCTCGCGCGTGTCTGCGTCGACGACGGGCGACGGCGCTTCCTCGATGACCTTCTGATGCCGCCGCTGCAGCGTGCACTCGCGCTCGCCGAGGTGGACGACCCCGCCGTGGGCATCGGCGAGCACCTGCACCTCGATGTGCCGCGGCCGCTCGATGAGGCGCTCGAGCAGCAGCGTGTCGTCGCCGAACGAGGCGGCGGCGATGCGTCGCGCGGCGCTCAGCGCCTCGGCGAGGCCGTCGGCGTCGCGCACGACCTGCATGCCCTTGCCGCCGCCGCCCGCCGACGGCTTGACCAGCAGCGGGAACCCCGCCTCATGCGCGGCGCGGCCGATCTCGGCATCCGTCATCCCGGCAGCGCTGAAGCCGGGCACCGTGGGCACTCCGTGAGCGGCGACGTGCTCCTTGGCGCGGACCTTGTCGCCCATCACCTCGAGTGCGCCGACGCCCGGGCCGATGAAGACGATCCCGGCCTCCTCGCACGCGCGGGCGAAGGCGGCGTTCTCGGAGAGGAACCCGTACCCCGGGTGCACCGCCTGCGCTCCCGCGGACACCGCGGCGTCCACGACGCGGTCGATGCAGAGATAGGAATCCGCGGCGGGTGCCGGCCCGAGACGCACGGCGGCATCGGCCTCGCGCACGTGGGGTGCGCCGGCGTCGGCGTCGCTGTAGACCGCGACCGAGCGGATGCCCAGGCGTCGGAGCGTGCGGATGACGCGCCGGGCGATCTCGCCGCGGTTGGCGACCAGCACGGTGTCGAATCGGTCGAGGATCGAAGAGTCGGTCACGCGATCACATCCGGAACAGGCCGAAGCGCGGCTCGGGAAGCGGAGAGCGCGAGATGACGTCCAGGGCCAGGCCCACGACGTCGCGCGTGCTTATCGGGTCGATCACACCGTCGTCCCACAGGCGCGCGGTGGCGTAGTACGGGCTGCCCTGCTCTTCGTACCGCTCGCGGATCGGCGCCTCGAACGCCGCCTGCTCGGCGGCATCCCATGACTCTCCCCGCGCCTCGAGCTGGTCGCGCTTGACGGTCGAGAGGACCGATGCCGCCTGCGTGCCGCCCATGACCGAGATGCGGCTCGCGGGCCAGCTCCACAGGAATCTCGGTGAGTAGGCGCGGCCGCACATGGAGTAGTTCCCCGCGCCGAACGAGCCGCCGATCACGACGGTCAGCTTGGGAACGCGCGTCGTCGCGACGGCGGTCACCATCTTCGCGCCGTCCTTCGCGATGCCACCCGCCTCGGCGTCGCGGCCGACCATGAACCCCGAGATGTTCTGCAGGAACAGCAGCGGGATGCCACGCTGATCGCACAACTCGATGAAGTGCGCGCCCTTGAGGGCCGATTCGCCGAACAGGACGCCGTTGTTGGCGACGATGCCGACGGGATGCCCGTGGATACGGGCGAAGCCGGTGACGAGGGTGTCGGCGTACTCCTTCTTGAACTCGTGCAGCTCGCTGCCGTCGACCAGTCGCGCGATCACCTCGCGCACGTCGTACGGCTGGTTGACGTCGACCGGGACCACGCCGTACAGCTGCGAGGGGTCGACCGCGGGCGGGACGGCGGCAGACACGTCCCACGCCGGCGGGGCGGGCGCCGGCAGAGTGGCGACGATGTCGCGGACGATCTCGAGCGCGTGCTCGTCGTCGTCGGCGAGGTGGTCGACGACGCCGGACCTGCGCGCGTGCAGATCGCCGCCGCCGAGCTCCTCGGCCGTGACGACCTCGCCGATCGCGGCCTTGACCAGCGGCGGTCCGCCGAGGAAGATCGTGCCCTGGTCGCGGACGATCACCGTCTCGTCGCTCATGGCCGGCACGTACGCGCCGCCCGCCGTGCACGATCCCAGGACCGCCGCGATCTGCGGGATGCCCGCGGCGGACATGCGCGCCTGGTTGTAGAAGATGCGGCCGAAGTGGTCGCGATCGGGGAAGACCTCATCCTGCATCGGCAGGTACGCCCCTCCCGAGTCGACGAGGCTGATGCACGGCAGGCGGTTCTCGAGCGCGATCTCCTGCGCGCGCAGGTGCTTCTTGACCGTGAGCGGGAAGTACGTGCCGCCCTTGACCGTCGCGTCGTTGCAGATCACCATCACGTGGCGACCGTGCACGAGGCCGATGCCGGCGATGACCCCGGCCGCCGGCGCCTGGTCGTCGTACAGGCCTTCGGCGGCCAGCGGGGCCACCTCGAGGAACGGGCTCCCCTCGTCCAGCAGGCGGTCGACGCGCTCGCGCGGCAGCATCTTGCCCCGCGCCGTGTGCCGCTCCCGCGCGGCGGCGGGTCCGCCCTGCGACGCACGTTCGAGGCGGCGGTGCAGGTCGGCGGCGAGCGTGCGCTGGGCCTCGCTCGTGCTCGCGTGGGCGTCGCCCGTCACGACGGCGGTGCGCAGCGCGCTCATGTCATCTCCATCGACGTCACATCGCCCGCGGATGCTTGTCGCTCCGCACGCGGATCGGTTAGTGTTCACTAACTGGATTAGTCAGGTTAGCGAGGATTAACTGAAATGGCAAGCGGGACGACCGACCGTGATCGGGCGAAAGCCGATCGGTACGCTGCGATCCTGCGCGAAGCGTCGCGTCTGTTCGCCGAGCGCGGCTTCAGCGGGGTGAGCCTCGAAGAGCTCGGGGCGGCCGTGGGCATCAGCGGGCCGGCCCTCTACCGCCACTTCAGCGGCAAGCAGGCGCTCCTGGGCGCCCTCCTAGTCGGCGTCAGCGAACGCCTGCGGGACGGCGGGCGGACGGTCGTCGAGGTCGAGACCGACCCGCTCACGCGCCTGCAGGGACTGATCGCCTTCCACGTCGACTTCGCCCTCGCCGACGCCGACATCATCCGCGTGCAGGATCGCGATCTGGCGAGCCTCGGCGAGGACGATCTGCGTGCCGTGCGCCGGCTGCAGCGCGAGTACGTCGAGATCTGGATCGGCGTGCTCGCCGACCTGCATCCCGGGCGGACGGCCGAGGACCTGCGAGTGCGCGCCCACGCGTGCTTCGGGCTGATGAACTCGACGCCGCACAGCGGGCGGGGCGCCGGCCCGGCCGCCGCCAGGCGCATCCTGGAATCGATGGCGCTCGCCGCGCTCCGGGCCTGATCGCCGCGCGGGCGCTGAGCGGAGGCGCCCCCTGGGCCCCCGCTCAGTCCCGTCACCGGTGGAGCATTCCCCTCCCCGGCTCACGCAGGATTCCGCCGACCTCCGCGAGGAACCGAGCGGCCTGCTCACCGTCGACCAGGCGATGATCGAACGACAGCGCCAGAGTCATGATGTCTCGCAGCGCGATCCCACCCTCGTGCTCCCACGGCTGCCGTCGGACGGCGCCCAGAGCGAGGATGCCTGCTTCGCCCGGGTTCAGGATCGGGGTGCCCGTGTCGACACCGAAGACGCCGACGTTCGTGATCGAGAACGTGCCGCCGGTCATGTCGGCCGGAGCGGTCCGTCCGGCCCGAGCGGTGTCGGCGAGCTCGCGCACGGCATCGGCGAGATCGACGAGGCCGAGCTCCTGGGCGTCCTTGATGTTGGGCACGACGAGCCCGCGGGACGTCGCGGCGGCGATGCCGAGGTTCACGTACCGGTGCTCGATGATCTCGCCCGCGGCCTCGTCCCATCGCGAGTTCAGTGATGGGATGCGCGCGAGCGCGATGCACACCGCCCGCGCGGCGACGGCGAGGATGCCGATCCGGTGGTCCGCGAGCTCGCGATCGGCCCGCAGCGAGGCGATGAGAGCGTTCGTCTCGGTCACGTCCACCGTGAGGAACGTCGTCGCGTGCGGCGCCGTGAAGGCGCTCCGCACCATCGCCTCGGCCGTGTGACGGCGCACACCCCGGATGGGGGTGCGGACGACCCGCTCGTCCGTGTGAGACGGCGCTGCGGCGGGCGCGGGGGCCGACCGCTCGGCCGGCGCGGGAGCGTCGACGTGCGCGGCGTAGGCCTCGACGTCGTCGCGCGTGATGAGCCCCGTGTGGCCGGTTCCCGACACGAGCGCGATGTCGACGCCGAGCTTCTTCGCGAGAGCCCGCACCGGCGGCGTGGAACGGGGCCGCTCGAGCGTGACGTCATCGGGCTCGCTCAGGGCGACGGCGTCGTGCGGCGCGGCTTCGAGCACCGCCGTATCGGTCGGGGCGGCGGCTCCCGGGAGCACCCGCGCGCGCCGGCGCGGACGCGCTGAGCTGCGCGGCGCGGCGCCGTAGCCCACGAGGTTCGGCGTCGCAGGCTCCTCGTCGACGGGCGCGTCGTCGCGAACGTCCCGCGTCTCGGCGTCGTCGTCTGCGCGCTTCTTCGGCGTCGCCGCCGCCGGAGCGGCCGCGGCCGCCTCGTCCGCCGCGTCGGGCTCGACGGCATCCGCTCCCCCGACGTCGAACGAGATCAGCACCGACCCGACCTCGATGACGTCTCCCGCGGCCGCATGCAGCCCGGTCACGGTGCCGGAGTACGGCGACGGCAGCTCGACGACCGCCTTGGCGGTCTCCACCTCGGCGATGGTCTGGTTGAGCGCCACGGTGTCGCCCTCGGCGACGAGCCACTGCACGAGCTCCGCTTCGGGGAGCCCCTCGCCGAGGTCGGGCAGGCGGAAGTCCTCGATCACAGGTCCACCCCCGTCAGGCTGTTCGGCCGGTCCAGCACGCGATCCACCGCGTCGAGGATCCGGTCGAGGTCGGGCAGATGGTGCTTCTCGAACTTCGAGGGCGGATACGGGATGTCATGGCCGGTGACGCGCACCGGTGCGGACTCGAGGTGGTTGAAGCAGCGTTCGGTCACACTCGCGATCACCTCGGCCGCGACCCCGGCCTCGCGCGCGGCCTCATGGGTCACGACGACGCGACCGGTCCGGCGGACCGAGGCCGTCACGGTGCGGTAATCCACGGGCGACAGCGAGCGCAGATCGATCACCTCGATGGAGATCCCCTCGTCCTCGGCGGCTACGGCGGCGTCGAGAGCTGTGGACACCTGCGCGCCGTACGTCAGCAGCGTCACGTCGGTGCCCGGCCGCGCCACGCGCGCGAGACCCATCGGCGGCGCATCGGCGAGGTCGAGATCCAGGTCGACGTCGCCCTTGGTGTGATAGAGCCGCTTCGGCTCGAAGAACAGCACGGGATCATCGGAAGCGATCGCCTGGCGCAGGCACACGTACGCATCCTGCGGATTCGACACCGCGACGACGCGCAGGCCCGCGGTGTGCACGAAGTAGGCCTCGGGGGACTCCGAGTGGTGCTCGACCGCGCCCACGCCGCCGGCCCACGGGATGCGGATCGTGATCGGCATCCGCACGTTCCCGCTGGTGCGGTAGTGGAGCTTCGCGACCTGGCTGACGATCTGGTCGAACGCGGGGTAGACGAAGCCGTCGAACTGGATCTCGACGACGGGGCGGTAGCCGCGGAACGCCAGCCCCACCGCGGTGCCCATGATGCCCGACTCGGCCAGCGGCGTGTCGACCACGCGCGCCGCGCCGAACTCGTCGAGCAGCCCGTCGGTGACGCGGAACACGCCGCCGAGCCTGCCGATGTCCTCGCCCATCACGAGCACCTTCGGATCGTCGGACATCGCCCGGTGGAGCCCCGCGTTGATGGCCTTCGCCATGGTGAGCTGGGTCATCGCGACACCTCCCCGGCGGCGGTCTCGTCGGCGAAGCCCTCGAGATATGCGGCGTACCAGCGGCGCTCCTCGTCGAGGCCCGCGTGGGGCTCGGCGAAGACGTCGTCGAAGACGGAGAGGGGCGGACGGGACACCGCGCCGATCGCCGCCTGGCGCATCCCGGCGGCGACGCGGTCCGCCTCGGCGGCGACCTCGCCGGCGAATCCGGCGTCGAAGGCGCCTTCGGCGCGCATGAGCGCCTCGATGCGCGCGATCGGGTCGCGCTCGCGCCAGCGCTCGAGCTCCTGCTCGTCGCGATAGCGCGTCGGGTCGTCCGACGTCGTGTGCGGGCCCATGCGATAGGTCACCGCCTCGATGTAGGCCGGCCCCTCGCCGCGTCGCGCGTGATCGAGCGCCCAGCGCATCGCCGCGAGGCACGCGAGGACGTCGTTCCCGTCGACGCGCAGGCTCGGGATGCCGAATCCGGGAGCGCGCCCGGCGATGGGGAACTTCGCCTGGACGGCGACGGGCTCCGAGATCGCCCACTGGTTGTTGGTGCACACGAACACGACCGGCGCCCGGTACGACGACGCGAAGACCATCGCCTCGTTCACATCGCCCTGGCTCGACGCGCCATCGCCGAAGTAGGCCGCCGAGACCTGATCGGTGCCGTCGCGCTGGACGCCCATGGCGTAGCCGACGGCATGCAGGGCCTGCGCGCCGATGATGATCTGCGGGTTCGCCACGCCGATGTCGTACGGGTTGTAGCTGGCGTGTTCCTCACCGCGCCACGGGCGCACGAGGTCGGCGGGTGCGGCACCACGTGCGTGGACGAGGCCCAGTTCGCGGTAGCTGGGGAAGACGAAGTCGTCCTCGCGCAGGGCATGGCAGGTGCCGATCTGCACGGCCTCCTGCCCCTGGTACGGGGCCCACAGGGCCACCTGGCCCTGCCGCTGCAGGGCGACGCCCTCGGTGTCGATGCGTCGCGCGATCATCATGTCGCGGTACATCGCCCGCAGCTGCTCGGGGCCGACGTCTTCGACCCACCGGTCGAGTTCGGGGTCGGCGACACGCTCGCCGTCGGCGGTCACCAGGCGGGCGACGTCATCGATATCGGTGGCCGGTTCGGCCGTCGGGGTCAGGGTGTGCGTCATCGTCATCACTCCTCGTCTCGGTCCTCCCCTCGTGAGGGAGACCGTCGCGGATCGCCGGCAACGTCGCCGACAAGGTTGACGATACGTCCGAGACGCATCTGGCTCAAGCATCCCGGATGCCCTTGAGCATGTTGACAAGATAAGTGACGATTGACCGTGCTATCGTTGCGCACTATGAGCGCACTCGATCACGTCGATCTGGAGCTGCTGGCTGCTCTCGCAGACGACCCCCGCGCCACCGTGGTGGCGCTCGCCGACAGGCTCGGGCTCTCGCGCAACACCGTCCAGGCCCGAATGACCCGGCTCGACAAGGCCGGCGTCTTCATGTCCTACGAGCGCGCCATCTCGTCCAGCGCGCTCGGCTTCCCCCTCGAGGCGGTGCTCAGCGTCACCGTCCGTCAGGCCGATCTCCCCCGCATCGCCGAGGCGCTCGAGCGGGTGCCCGAGATCGTGCAGGCGTACGGCCTGAGCGGTCAGATCGATCTGCTCGTGCATGTCGCGTGCCGCGACACGCAGCACCTGTTCGACACCGACGCGCGCATCCTCGCGATCGAAGGCGTCGAGCGCACCGAGACATCGCTGGTGATGGGCGAGGTCATCCCCTACCGCGTGCGTCCTCTGCTCGCGCTCGCCGACGAGGACCAGTAGCCGACACAAAGGGGGAGCCGAGCCCTCCCCCGAGGCTCGGCTCCCCCGTGCCGTCGCGGCGTGGTCAGTTCGCCGTGAAGGGCATCGCCGATCCGCCGCCGCTGCCCGAGTCCACCACCACCGTGGCGGGGTACACCGGAGCCGCCGGCCCCAGCGACGGCAGCGCCGCGAACCCGAGCAGTCCGCCCATCAGCGCGACCCCTACGACGGGGATCACGATGCGCGGCGCACGCATCCGCGCGCGCCGCACCCGTCCGCCGTTCGCGGCGCCGGCGCCGCGGTCGAGCCGCTCGCCGATGCTGCGTCGCTGCTCGGTCTCTCGTGCGAGGTCGGCTGCCTGGTGCTGCGACAGTCCGAATCCCACCGAAGTCGTGTAGTCCATGATCCGTTCCCTTCACCCGGCGCCGACTGCGGATCAGTGCGGCGTCCTGGTGCCCACGCTGGTACCGCGGGGTATTCGGCCGGTCCCGAACGGTATTCGTCCGGTATTCATCCGGCACCGGCATCGTTGACCGCGCCATGATCCGCGAGGAACATGGCGGCCATGGCCATCGACGTGCTGGGGCCCGTGAACGTCGGAGCCGTCTCGCTGCACCCGCGGGAGCGGTCGGTCCTCGCCGCGCTCGTCGTGCGCGACGGGAACCCGATCGCCGCCGAGGATCTCGCCGAGGCGATCTGGGCGGACGCCGAGCGGCCCGCGACCTGGAACAAGCAGATCCAGCAGGCGGTCGCGCTCCTGCGCAAGGCGCTCGGCGCCGACCGGATCGTGACGACGCCGGCGGGCTATCACCTCGACGTCGACCCCGACGAGATCGATGCCAAGCGCTTCGAGGACCTCGTGGTCCTCGCGCGCGAGCACCACGTCGAGGGCGAGCCCGGACGCGCTGTGGACGGATACCGTCGTGCGCTGGCCCTCTGGCGCGGAACCCCGTTCGACGAGTTGAGTTCGTGGCCCGAGGCGGCAGCGGCCGCATCCGACCTCGCGCAGCTGCGGATCGAGGCCGCCGAAGGTCTGCTGCGCGCCCGACTCGACGTCGGGGACGCCGTCGGGGTCGTCCCCGAGGCCGAGCGGCTCGTGCGCGACGAGCCGCTGCGCGAGTCCCGCTGGGCGCTGCTCGCTCTCGCGCTCTACCGGGCCGGACGCCAGGCCGACGCGCTCGCCGTGCTGCGCTCGGCGCGGGAGCGGCTGGCCGACGAGCTGGGCGTCGACGCGAGCAAGGAGATCACCGACCTCGAGACGGCGATCCTGCAGCACGATGATGCCCTCGACGACACCCTCTCGGTCACGCAGACGCGCGTGGACTGCCCCTACCGCGGCCTCGGAACGTATGAGGAGAGCGATGCCGGCGACTTCTTCGGCCGTGACGACGAGATCGCCGCGGCCGCCCGGCGCCTCGACGATGCGGGGTTCCTCGTGGTCACCGGCGCATCGGGCTCCGGCAAGTCGTCGCTGGTTCGGGCCGGACTCGTGCCCTCGCTCCGCCGCCGCGGTCGTCGCATCCTGGTCGTCGGCCCGGGGCCCGCCCTCGTGGAGACGCTGCGCGACGCGATGGGACCGCGCATGCGCACAGATGTCGTGGTGGTCGATCAGTTCGAGGAAGTGCTCGAGTCCGGTGACGCCATCGGCGGTGAGGTCGCTCGGCTGCTCGCCGACTTCGTCGACGAGGGCGGCAAGGCGATCATCACGGTGCGTTCGGACTTCCTCGATCGCACGGCGGCCGACCCGTCGCTCGGACCGCTCGTGTCCGAGAGCGTGGTCGTGGTCTCGCCGATGAGCGAGGACGATCTTCGCCGGGTGATCGAGGAGCCGGCGGCACGCGCGGGGCTGAAGCTCGAGTCCGGCCTGGTCGAGCTCATGCTCCGGGATGCCGCTGACTCCCCCGGCGTCCTGCCGCATCTGTCGCACGCGCTCGCCGAGACCTGGGTGCGGCGCGAGGGTCCCGTGCTCACCGTCGCGGGCTACGAGGCCACCGGCGGCATCGGCGGCGCCATCGCGCAGTCGGCCGACCGCCTCTTCACGGCGCTCGACGCCGATGATCAGGAACTGTGCCGCTCGACGCTGCTCCGCCTGGTCGCCCTCGCCCCCGACGGACTGCCGGTCAGGCGCCGCATAACCGCAGCCCCGTTGCGGGAGGACGCCTCCCGCGCGCGGCTGTTCGATCAGCTCACGCAGGCGCGCCTGGTCAGCGTCGAGGGCGACTCGGTCGCGCTCGCCCATGAATCCCTCACGCGCGCGTGGCCGCGCTTCCGCGGCTGGGTGCGCGAGGGCGCGGAGGACCTCACCGTCCTCGGGAACATCCAGTCGGGGGCCGAGACGTGGGACGCCGACGGTCGCGCCGTCGAGGACCTCGCGCGAGGCGCGCGCCTGCAGGCGATGGTCGAGCTGCGTGAGCGGATCGATCCGAACCTGACCTCCATCGAGGGCGAGTTCGTCGACGCGTCCGCCGCTCACGAGCAGGATGAGAAGCGCGCGCTCGAGGAGTCTGCCGCCGCCGAGCGACGTCAGAATCGCCGACTGCGATGGGCGGTTGCGGGTATCGCGGCGATGCTGGTCGTGGCACTCACCGCCGGCACTCTCGCACTGCGGAGTGCGTCGAGCGAGGCTCAGGCCGCCGAGAGCGCGCGCATCGACGCGCTCGCAAGCGCCTCCGCGGCGTTGCGAGGAGAGAACCGCACGCTCGCCGCACTGCTCGCTGCGGAGGCGTATCGGCGATGGCCCGACGATGCCCGTGCGCGTGGCATGCTCCTCAGCCTGCTGGGGTCCGCTGCGGGCACGACCGAGCGCATGTACTGGCCGGGGGCCGGCGTTCGGATCGGCGCCGCCGCACTCCCCGGCACCGAGACGGCGCTCGTCGTCATGGGCGAGCATCCGCAGATCCGCGACTTGAGCACAGGCGCTCTCATCCGCGAGTTCGAGGAGGAGATCCCCGCCGGAGACAGTCAGCGGCGCCCCCACGTACAGCTCAGTGATGACGGCTCCATCGCGACCATCGTCACAGACCGTGAGTTCCCCGGCGACGGCGACAACTGGGGATCGGTACTCACAGTGATGGACGTCGCCGACGGCACCATGATCGGTGAGCCGATCGTGATCGAGCAGTCGATCTTCGGCTACGCACTCAGCCCGTCGGGACGATACGTCGCCGCTGTGTCGGACACCACCGGAGACCTGATCGTCGTCGACACCCCCGATGGCAGCGTCCGGACGGTAGCCGGCTTCGCCGGCGAACCCCCGTTCGCCTACCGCCAGCTGGGCACCGTCGCCTTCCACCCCGATGACACCATGCTTGTCGGCAGCTATCACGGTGAGCACACGACGGTCGATCCGGTGACGCTGGACGTCCGAAGCCGCGTGCCGGTGCCTGAGGACCGGGCGAACACCACCATGCGCGTGCTCGACGACGGTCGCGTCTTCTCCGCCGGCCACAGCGGATTCATGCTCGTTTCGCGCGATGGCACCATCCTGTGGGATCAGGAGGCGGACCTCGGCCGTCCCTGCAGCTTCATGACGGTCGCGCTCGAGCGCGACCTCCTCTATTGCGGTGGCAGGGACAACGTCATCGAGGAGCGATCCCTGGCTACGGGCGAGAGCACCGGTCGTAGCGTGAATACCGAGGTCGAGGCCACCGGCGAGCTCTACCTTGTGGGAGCAGACACGGTACTCAACATCGGCGTCGGCTCGAGTGTCGGTCGCTGGCACCTCGGCGCCATTCCGAACATCACCCAGCTGATCGCCGAAGATACGGCGATCCTGGAGGGGTTCGACCCCAGCGGGCGGTATCTGCTGATGGGGCCGCAGTCCTACGACTTCCTCAACGAACCCGCCGAGTACTCCGTCTGGGATGCCGAGACCGGTCGAATCGCCCTGAACATCTCGACGCTCCTTCCGTATTGGGTCGGCAACGGTCTCATCCGCACGTTCGATCCCGGGGGCAAGAACCGCTACATCGACGTCGAGACCGGAGACGAATGGGCGGCTCCTGTTCAGGACTTCGAGAAGTATCCCGATGACCCCTGGGTCTGGTCAGAACCCCGCCCGAGCCGCGATGGCACGATCATCTACGAGATGGACTGCTGCACCGGAGCGATCGAGGCGCTCGACGCGCGCACCGGAGAGAAGCTGGGCATCCAGTTCGCCCTCAACGATGCGGGCAGATCCGCGAAGACCACGGCCGACGGTAGCAAGCTGATCGCGACCGCGCTCGATTTCAACTCGGGCAACTGGCAGATAGCGGTCTTCGACGCAAAGACGGGCGAGAAGCTCGCGGAGGCGAACGGGGCTGACTACGAAGCTCTTGCGGTCACGGCGGATGACCGCATCATCACCGGCTCGGAGCAATCGCTGCTGATCTCCTCTCTCGAGCTCGCACCGATCAGCGTGCTCCCTGCACCTATCGGAAGCGCCACGGCCCTCGACCTGAGCGACGACGACGCCCTCCTCCTTCTCACCACCTCCGAACCCCGGGTGGCCTTGTACGATCTCGATGCGGGCCACATGATGGGCGATGCTCTCACGGCGGACCCCGGCATGACCCCCCGGGTGGCGGCGCTCCACCCGTCGGGTGATTTCATGCTCGTCAACTCCTCCGCCGGCGTCACCCGCTGGAATCTCGATCCGGGGCCCTGGTACGAGCAGGCGTGCCGCGTCGCGGGGCGCAACCTCACGGAGGTCGAATGGGACACCTACCTGTCCGAGGTCGGCACGTGGCGTGAGACGTGCGAGTTCGCGACGGAGTGACGACCCGCTCGGTGCGCAGATCGGCCCATTCCACAGCGCACGTTCCTTCCGCCGGATACTGCAACGCGCACATCACCGCAGGGAGAACCGTGCGCCGGAGAAGCCGGGCCCCGGCGGATCGACGACCGCGGGAACGACGGTCGCCGGAACCACCGGCGCGCCGTCCTGCGGGATGGCCGCGAAGCCGAGGATGCTGCCCATCAGGGCGATGGCGACCGTGGGCAGCACGAAGCGCGGCGACCGCAGCTGCCTGCCCGTCGGGACCCATGCCGGGCGCCGCGCCTTCGTCGCCTGAGGGGTGCGCCGCTCGAGCCGCTCGGCGATGCTCCGACGACGCTCGTTCTCGCTGGTCAGATCCGCCGCGCGGTGCTGCGACAGTCCGTCTCCCACCGATGTGGTGTAGTCCATGATTCGCTCCTGTTTCACCTGCCGTCGACTGCGGATCAGTGCGACGTCCTGCGCTCCACGCTCCCGCCCGGAGGTATCCGGCCGGTCCTGAGCGGTATGCGTCGGGTATGTGCTCTGAAGGAGGGCCGTTGACCGCGACAGATACCGGGACGACCATGGCGCCATGGCTATCGACGTCCTGGGGCCCGTACGCGTCGAGTCGGCTTCGCTCTATCCGAGGGAGCTGGCCGTCCTCGCCGCGCTCGTCGTCCGCGACGGGCAGCCCATCACTGCGCAGGAGCTGGCGGAGGTCGTCTGGTCCGGTACGGATCCGCCCGCGACGTGGAACAAGCAGATCCAGGCCGCGATAGCCCGATTGCGCAAGACTCTGGGCGCCGCACGCATCGTCACGACCGCGGTGGGGTATCACCTCGACATCGACCCGGACGAGATCGACGCTCGACGATTCGAAGCGCTCGTGTCGCGCGCGCGCGACCTGCACCGCGCGGGCGAGCCGGACCGTGCGGGCGCCGCATACCGCAGAGGCCTCGACCTGTGGCGAGGCCGGCCGTACGAGGAGATCTCGGGTTGGCCCGAGGCGACAGCCGCGGCATCCGATCTGGAGCATCTGCGGGTCGAGGCCGGTGAGGGGATGCTGCGCGCGCGACTGGATGCCGGCGACGCCGTCGGCGTCATCCCCGAGGCCGAGAGGCTCGTCCGCGACGAGCCGCTGCGAGAGTCGCGCTGGACGCTGCTCGCGCTGGCCTGCTACCGCGCCGGGCGCCAAGCGGACGCGCTGGCCGTGCTGCGGTCGGCGCGTGAACGCCTCGCCGACGAACTCGGCGTCGACGCCGGGCAGGAGATCCAGCAGCTGGAAGCCGCGATCCTCCGGCAGGACGAGGCTCTGAGCTCCGGACTACCGGCGGCGCCGATGCGCACCGACTGCCCATATCGCGGCCTCGGGACATACCAGGAGCGCGACGCCGACGACTTCTTCGGCCGCGAGGACGAGATCGCGACCGCCACCCGGCGCCTGGACGCGATCGGACTCCTCGTCGTCACCGGCGCCTCCGGGTCCGGAAAGTCCTCGCTCGTCCGGGCGGGCGTCGTCCCGTCGCTGCGACGGCGGGGTCGACGGGTACTCGTGCTCGGGCCCGACCCCGCCATCGCCGACTCGCTGCGCAGCGCGACGAGCGGGCGAACCTCTACCGATGCCGTCGTCGTCGACCAGTTCGAAGAGGTCCTCCAATCCGGTGACGGCATTGCAGGCGACGTCGCGGCACTCCTCGCTGCCTTCGTGCGCGACGGCGGCAGGGCGATCATCACCGTGCGCTCGGACTTCCTCGACCGCTGCGCCGCGGACCCGTCGCTCGGCCCGATGCTGTCCGAGAGCGTGCTCGTCGTCTCGCCGATGGGCGACGACGATCTGAGACGCGTGATCGAGGAGCCCGCAGCGCGTGCGGGGCTCCGCCTCGAGCCCGGGCTGGTCGAACTCATCCTCCGCGATGCCGCGGGCGCGCCGGGAGTTCTCCCCCACCTCTCCCATGCCCTCGCTGAGACGTGGGTACGCCGCGAGGGTCCGGTCCTGACGGTCGCCGGGTACGAGGCCACAGGTGGCATCGGCGGCGCCATCGCTCAATCCGCCGACCGGCTCTACTCCGGTCTCGACAGCGACGACCAGGCCCTGTGCCGCTCCACAATGCTCCAGCTGGTCGCGCTCGCACCGGACGGACTGCCCGTCCGCCGGCGTCTGTTCGCAGCGTCGTTGCGGGACGACCCCGCCCACGCACGCCTGTTCGGGCAACTCGCGCACGCCCGGCTCGTGAGCGTCGAGGGCGATTCGGTCGTCCTCGCCCACGAATCGCTCACACGCGCCTGGCCGCGCTTCCGCGCGTGGGTGCAGGAGGGTGCGGAGGATCTCATGGTGCTCGGCCACCTCGAGACGGGCGCGCAGGCGTGGGAGGACGGCGGCCGGTCCGACGACGACCTCGCTCGCGGCGGACGCCTGCAGACGATCATCGAACTCCGCGAGCGCCTCGGCCCGAGCCTCAGTCCCGTCGAGGTCGCCTACCTCGATGCATCCCTCGCTCACGAGCAGGACGAGAAGCGCGCGCTCGAGGCGGCCGCCGCAGCCGAGCGGCGACAGAACCGTCGCCTTCGGTTCGCGATCGCCGGAGTGGTCGGCATGCTCGTCGTCGCGCTCGTCGCCGGCGGCCTCGCGCTGCGCAGCGCTTCGAGCGAAGCCGCCGTGGCCCAGGACGCGAGGATCGACTCGCTGACGAATTCCTCCGCGGCGCTGCAGGACTCGAACCGGATCGTGTCCGCCCTGATCGCCGCCGAGTCGTACCGGCGATGGCCCGAGGATCCACGCACCCGCGGCCAGCTGCTCGCCGTGCTCGCGTCGGCGGACGGCGTCGAGAACATGTTCGTGCCGGGTACAGAAGACCGGATCGGGTCCGCGATGATCCCCGGCACCGACACGGCGCTGGTGCTCCGCGATCGGCAGTATCCCGAGATCCGGAACGTCGACACCGGTGAGCTCGACCGCACGCTCGACCTCGAGCTTCCGAAGCCGTTCAGCACGCGTCGTCCGTTCGTCATGGTCAGCGCCGACGGGTCGATCGCCACCGTCGCGACCGACTATCTGGACCCGGATGCCGAAGACCCTTCGGCGCTGGAGGCGTTCGGATCGTGGTTCACGGTCATCGATCTGTCGTCCGGGCGGGTGGTCGGCGGCGAGCCCACACTCCTCGAGCGGTGGGTGAATACCTACGCACTCAGCCCTTCCGGTCGCTATGCGGCCTACGTCCCTGCGGATGGCGGAATCGTGGTCGTGGATGTTCCGGATGCCCGCGTGCGGTTCGAGTCGGAACTTGCCGTCGAGGCGGAGCCGGCTCGCAACTTCGCCGGGGCCGTCGGGTTTGCGGCTGACGACACCCTGCTCGTCGGGACGGCCTCGGGCGAGCTGCTGTCGGTCGACCCCGACACGTTCGAGGTCACTCGTGCCGTCACCATTCCCGAGGGCACGGCGGATCTCGAGATCGTCGCGGCCGACGATGGAGGAACGATCACGTGCGGCGCGCTCGGGGCGGTTCGGCTGGACGCGGACGGTGAGCTCGTGTGGCGACAGGAGTTCCCCGAGGGCTGCCGTCGGATCGCCCCCTCGCCCACCACGGACACCGTCTTCCTGCACGACTTCGCGACCGGGATCACCGAGCGCCGCATGGACACCGGGGCGCCGACCGGCCGGACACTCGACTACCAGATCGGAGACCCCGGCGAGATGTGGGTCCGAGAGGGCGGGGACGAGGTCCTCTTCTTCAGCGCGATGTCGCCGAGCATCGGCCGCTGGCGCCTCGATGGCGCGCTCGCATCGGGCGAGCTCGTCGCGCCGGGACTCGCGGTGAGCGCCGGCTTCGACCCCAGCGGAGAGTGGGTGCTCCTGGAGGAACCGGAGGCCCCCTTCGCCGAGACCCGCGATTACACCGTCTGGAATGTCGCTGAAGAGGAAGCCGTCCTGAGTCTGCCGGGGACCAACGCGTATTGGGCGGGAAGCGGGATCATCCGCACCGTGACCGCGGAACGCGAGAACTTCTACTACGACGTCACGACCGGTCAGTCGTGGCCGGCGCCCGTCCACGACTACGAGCGCACCGCGGAGCCGTTCACGACGGCCGAGGTCGACACGAGCCGCGCGGGTGATGTCACGTACGACATGGACTGCTGCGTCGGCGTCGTCACGGCACTCGACCCGCGAACCGGCGAGTCCTCGGGAGTCGAGTTCGCACGCCGCGGTCCGGCGCTCTTCGCCGACACCACCGAGGACGGCGGGACGGTGGTGTTCTCGGGCTATGACGACGAGAACGGCGGCTGGCAACTGTCCGTGCACGATACGAGCACCGGCGAGCTTCTCGCCGACACGTACGGCGCCGACTACTTCGCGAGCGTCGTGACGGGCGGCGACCTGATCATCACCGGATCCAGCAGCCGGCTGATCGTGCTCGACCTCGATCTGGAGCCGTTGGCAGAGCTCCGCGCCCCGTCCTCCGCGGGGATCCGCGACCTCGAGGTGTCCGCCGACGACGGGACGCTCCTGGCCACGATGGACGGCGGCGGCGTCGCAGTCTACGACCTCGACGCGGGCGTCATGCTCGGTGAGCCGCTGCCGACCGCGCGCAACCGGGTCTTCGCCGCCACCCTCGACCCATCGGGCGACTGGATGCTCGCCAGTACGAGCACGGGCGTGGTGCGCTGGTCTCTGGATCCCGCGACGTGGCTCGACCAGGTGTGCAAGGTGGCCGGCCGGAACTTCACCGAGCTCGAGTGGGACACGCACATGTCCGGCCTCGGAGAATATCGCGAGACCTGCGACGTCCCCGACGAGTAAGCGCCGTGCGGTCCGTCCGTGGCGACACGGCACGCGCGCCGCCGAGCCGCATACCGCACGTCATCGGCTTCGCGCGCACGGTATTCGCCCGATATTCGTCCACGACCAAGGCTGTTGACCCGGTATTGGACCGGGTCCAACATGGCGCACATGACCATCGACGTACTGGGGCCGGTGCTGGTCGAAGACTCGACGCTCTATCCGCGTGAACGTGCCGTGCTGGCGGCGCTCGTCGTTCGCGACGGCGTGCCGATCGCGTCCGAAGAGCTCGCAGAGGCGATATGGCCGGATGCCGAGCGCCCCGCCACCTGGACCAAGCAGATCCCGCAGTCGATCTCGCGGCTGCGAAAGGCGCTCGGCGCGGATCGGATCGTGACGACGGTGTCGGGCTATCACCTCGACGTCGATCCCGACGAGGTCGACGCCCGACGCTTCGAGTCCCTCGTCGCCACCGCGCGTGAGCATCAGCGCGACGGCGAACCCGGCCGCGCCATCGACGGCTACCGACGCGCTCTCGACCTCTGGCGAGGTCGCCCGTACGACGACATCGGCGAGTGGCCCGAAGCCGAGGCGGCCGCATCCGACCTCGAGCACCTGCGGGTGCAGGCATCCGAGGCGCTGCTGCGCGCACGGCTCGACGTCGGCGACGCGGATGCCGTGGTCCCCGACGCCGAGCGCCTCGTCCGCCAAGAGCCGCTCCGGGAGTCGCGCTGGGCCCTGCTGGCGCTCGCCCTCTACCGAGCCGGGCGCCAGGCGGATGCTCTGGCGGTGCTGCGGGCCGCGCGAGAACGCCTCGCGGACGAACTCGGGGTCGACGCCGGCAGGGAGATCACCGACCTCGAGACCGCGATCCTTCAGCACGACGAGGCGCTCGAGACGAACCCCAGCACGATGCAGACCCGCACGGACTGCCCGTACCGCGGCCTCGGGACCTACCAGGAGGGCGATGCCGGCGACTTCTTCGGGCGCGAGGACGAGATCGCGACGGCCACGCGCCGTCTCGAAGCGACGGGGCTCGTGATCGTGACCGGCGCCTCGGGGTCGGGCAAGTCCTCCCTCGTACGCGCCGGGGTCGTGCCGTCGCTGCGGCGTCGCGGCCGGCGTGTGCTCGTGCTCGGGCCGGGACCCGCCATCACCGAGACGCTCCGCGACGCGGTGAGTGCGGGGCGCCGCACCGACGCCATCGTGGTCGACCAGTTCGAGGAGGTCCTCGAGTCAGGCGCGGAGGTCGGCGCCGACGTCGCTGCCACTCTCGCCGCGTTCATCCGCGACGGCGGCAAGGTCATCATCACGGTGCGGTCGGACTTCCTCGACCGGTGCGCCGCCGATCCGTCACTCGGACCGCTGATGTCCGAGAGCGTCGTCGTCGTCTCACCGATGGGCGACGACGACCTGCGCGCGGTGATCGAGGAACCAGCCGCGCGTGCCGGGCTTCGCCTCGAGCCCGGGCTGGTCGAGCTGATGCTCCGCGACGCGGCGGGCGAGGCCGGTGTGCTCCCCCACCTGTCTCACGCGCTCGCCGAGACGTGGGTGCGCCGGGAGGGTCCCGTGCTCACGGTCGCCGGCTACGAGGCGACCGGTGGCATCAGCGGCGCCATCGCTCAGTCCGCCGACCGTCTGTACAGCGGCCTCGACAGCGGAGACCAGGAGCTGTGCCGCACGACGCTCCTGCGGCTCGTGGCCCTCGCCCCCGACGGTCTTCCGGTGCGACGGCGGCTGCTCGCCGCGCCGCTGCGCGACGACCCCGCCCACTCCCGGCTCTTCGGACAGCTCGCCCACGCCCGCCTCGTGAGCATCGAAGACGACTCGGTCGTCCTCGCGCACGAATCGCTCACGCGCGCCTGGCCGCGCTTCCGCGCGTGGGTGCAGGACGGCGCCGAGGATCTCACCGTCCTGGGCCACCTCGAGGCGGGGGCGGCCGCGTGGGAGGCCGGAGGGCGCAGCCACGATGACCTGGCCCGCGGCGTGCGCCTCCAGGCGATGCTCGACCTCCGCGAGCGAGTCGACCCGAGCCTGACACCTTCTGAGATCGCCTTCGTCGAGGCGTCGGCCGCCCGCGAAGAAGACGAGAAGCGCACGCTCGCCGCGGCCGCCGCCGCCGAGCGACGCCAGAATCGACGACTGCGACTGGCCGTCGCCGGGGTCGCGGTGATCGCGGTCATCGCCGTTGCCGCGGGCGGCCTGGCCGTGCGCAGCGCGGTGGGCGAAGCCGCGGCCGCCCAGAGCGCACGGATCGACGCGCTCGCGAACGAAGTCCGCGCGCTGCGTGGCACCGACCGGACGGTGGCAGCGCTGCTGGCAGCGGAGTCCTACCGACGATGGCCGGACGACGCCCGGGCACGCGGCATGATGCTCGGGTTGCTCGGGTCGGACGCCGGGGCCGTTGAGAGCGTCTACATCCCCGACACGCAGCAGCGCGTCGGGGGCGCCATTCTGCCCGGCGAGGAGACGGCGCTGATTATCCGCGAAGAGAAGTACGCCGAGATCCGCGACGTGGACACCGGTCAGGTGATCCGCTCGTTCGACGTGGACCTGCCGTCCACGGGAAGCCCGAGGCGTCCATTCGTCACCGTCTCCGAGGACGGACGGATCGCCGTCCTCGTCGACGACGGCGAGATCAGTCAGACGGGAGAGTACGGGAGCGTGCTGAGCGTCCTCGACCTGGAAGACGGCACGATGCCGATCCCCCGGCTCGATCTCGAGCGGGCCGTGACCACATACGCATTGAGCCCGGAGGGCGACCATGCCGCTTACGTCGACGACGTCCACGGCGACCTCGTGCTCATCGACTTGCGCACCGGCGAACTGCACGTGCGCGAGTCGGTCGGAACCGGCTGGGACGGAAGTGGCGACTGGCAGGGGACCGTCGCGTTCACCGAGGACGGTCTGCTCCACGTGGGCATGATCGACGGACGGCTCTTGACGGTCGATCCCCGCACGCTCGAGGTGGTGTCGACGACCGCGGTTCCGCGATCGTATGCGAACACGAGAATGGTCCTTCTCGCCGATGGCGGCTACCTCACCGCCGGGCACAGCGGCATCGCCAGGCTCGACGAAGACGGCGAGGTGATGTGGACGCAGGAGGAGCAGTACGGAATCCCGTGCATCTTTCCGGCGGTGTGGGAGGAGCAGGAGCTGGCCTACTGCGGCGACGTGGACGGACTCATCGAGGAGCGAAGCCTCGCCACCGGCGAGCGGACCGGGCGCAGCCTTGACTATCAGCTGGGCGGGACCGGAGAGCTCACTGTCACGGACGATGGCCAACTCCTCATCATGAGCGCCGTCTCTCCGAGCATCGGCCGATGGCAGCTGACCGGGACGCCCCGCAACGTGACGGACGTCGTCGCGCCCGGCTATTCGCTCGCGGGCTTCGATCCCGGCGGTGAGTTCCTCCTCATCGAGCCGCAGGGCGCACCGTGGCCCGATGTCCCCTACGAGGTCGTGGACGCCGCGAGCGGTGAGACCGTGCATCGATTCCTCGCCATGGTCGCCTATTGGGTCGGGCCGGGAATCCTGCGCACCGTGACCGGCGAGCGGGAGAACTACTACATCGACGTCGCCGCTGGGACGGAGACTCCGGCCGACCCCCACGACCGCGATAGGTCCGTCGGCAACACGTGGGCGGAGCCACGCACCAGCCGCGACGGCAGCGTGTTCTTCGACATGGAGTGCTGCTCAGGGGCCGTCTCAGCCGTCGACCCGGTGACGCACGAGCCGACGGGCACCACCTTCGAGATCCCGGGTCCGGGCTACGACGCCTCCTCCGACGCCGACGCGTCCCTCGTCGCGTTCCTCGCTGCCGATGACCGGCCGGACGCGCAGGGTGCTCTCTGGGTCGGCGTCTTCGATGCGACGGACGGCCAGATGCTGGCCGAACGGTCCTCACCCGACATCGCGGCCGTCATCATGACCGCAGACGGGCGGGTGATCACCGGAGGAAACGGATCGCTTCTCGTGATGGATGAACAGCTCGAGCCCCAGACGGTTCTGCCCGCGCCGCCCGGCGAGCTGTATCAGTTCGCATTGACGGAGGACGATTCGATCCTCGTGGCGGGAACGCGCGACCCGGCCGTCGCCGTCTACGACCTCGAGGCGGGTCGGATGCTCGGCGACCCGATCCCGGCCGAGCATCCGCTGACCGGCGTGGTGGTCGACCTCGACCCGTCGGGGGACTCCATGCTCGTCAGTATGCCGTCGGGAGTCGTCCGCTGGAGCCTGGACCCGGACGTCTGGTTCGATCAGGTCTGCCGCATCGCCGGGCGCAACCTCACCGCCCCCGAGTGGGACACGTACCTGTCCCACGTCGGTGCCTACCGCGAGACCTGCACGTTCCCGACCGAATAAGCCCCTACGGCGCCGGAACCACCGCCGCGGGTCCGTGCGGGGTGCCCGCGCTGTCGGCGTCCATCCGCACCGCGATGACGCCGAGCAGCACGAGCGCCCCGCCGAGGAACTGGATCGGCGCGGGCGTCTCGCCCAGCAGCAGCCACGCGAACCCGAGCGCGAACAGCACTTCGCTGAGTCCGACGAACGATGCCAGTCGCGAGCCGACGCGCGGCACGGCCATGACGCCGAGTCCGTAGCCCACAGCTGTCGACGCCGTCGCGACCCACAGCAGCGGCAGGAACCACGGCACCTCGATCCCCGCGACGACCACGCTCACGGCGGGCGCGTGGAAGGGCAGGATGCCGGTGACGCCGAGCAGGATCATCACGGCCGCCCCGACGAGCAGTCCCCCGGCGGCCAGCGCGAGCGGGGGCAGATCGTCCCCGGTGCGCTCCGAGATGACGAAGTACGCCGCTGCGCACACCGCCGCTCCCAGCGCGAACACGGTGCCGAGCGCGTCGAAGCGCGCGCCCGCGAGGTCGATCACGAGCACCAGCCCCGCCATGGCGATGACCGAACCGCCGATCACCAGGTTCGACGGACGGCGGCGGGTCCGCAGCCACGCCCAGACGACCACGAGCACGGGGGCGATGTACTGGATGAGCAGCGCGACGGCGACCGGCATGCGCTGCATCGCAGAGAAGAAGAACAGCTGGCAGCCCATGACGCCCGTCAGCGCGAAGCCGACGATGAGCAGCCCGTGTCGTCGCACGAGGCCGGGGTCGCGGATGAGCGCGCGCACGAGCGCCGGCGCGAGCACGAGCCCCGCCAGCCCCATCCGGACGGCGAGCACCGACGTGAGCGACCAGCCGGCTTCGAACAGGGGCTTCACGAGGGGGCCGCTGGACGAGAACGCCAGCGCCGAGCCGACCGCCATGGCGAGACCGGAGGTGACACCGCGCGAGGCGGAGAGGGTGGGGACGATCGCGATCGGCGCGGTCGACGTGCTCATGGGCCGTCCTGAGTGTCATGAGTGAAGCGTGATTACACTGGTGACAGTACTGCCCGACAATGTCAGGAGTCAATGTGATTTTCGGTCGTGACACGACCGCCGCCCTCGCGGCCGCCGTCGACCTGGTCAACACGCTTCCCGCGACGGACACCGAACGCCTCGACACGCTGTCGTCGTGGCCCGAGCTCGACGCGTACCTGCGTCGGCACCCCTACTCGGGGACGATCACGCGCGACGCCGACGAACTGGCATCCGTGCGCGGCATCCGGGCGCGTCTGCGCGAGCTGTGGCTCGTCGACCGCGTCGGCGCCGTGCCGATCGTGAACGCCATGCTCCGCGACGGCCGCGCCCTCCCCCAGCTGGTGATCCACGACGACTACGACTGGCACATCCACGCCACCGACTCCGATGCGCCGCTGGCGACGCGCATCCTGGTCGAGGCGGCCATGGCGTTCGTCGACATCATCCGCGCCGACGAGTACGAGCGCGTCCGGGTGTGCGCCGCGGACGACTGCCTGAGCGTCTACATCGATTACTCGAAGAACCGCTCGAAGCGCTACTGCGACACCGGCAACTGCGGCAACCGCATGAACGTCAACGCCTACCGCCGACGCAAGGCCCGCGAAGCCGTCAGCGAGGGCTGAGCTCGCCGAGGAAGGCCTCGATGGCGGATGCCGCCTGCGCCGGCGTCTCGTAGTGGATGAGGTGCCCGACGTCGGGGATCTCGACCAGCCGGGAGTCGGCGAGCAGCGCGTGAAGCTCGCGCTGCTTCTCGATCGGCGTGATGTCGTCGCGCTGGGCGGCCACGAGGAGCGTGGGGACGTCGATGCCGCCCGCGAACTCCCGCACGTCGTGGGACACGCTCGTCACGAACGCCTCGCGGAGCACCTCGCGGTCGCTGAAGCGCGAGAAGTACGTGTCGTGCTGGTCGTGGACGAACGCGCGGATGTCCTTGTCCCGCGTCTTCGCCATCGTCTCGCTCATGACGCGCACGATGAGGCCGTTGCGCAACAGGGCGTCCCCGAGGCTCTCGGGCAGTCGCGCGCCGAGCGCGTAGTAGAAGATCGCGAGGCGCGTCATGATGCCGCGCGGCCCCTCGAGCGCCGGCGCGCCGATGGGGTTCACCAGGATCAGCGCGCGCGTGTCGAGCCCCCGCGCGACCGCGGCCGCGGACACGATCGACCCGAACGAGTGCCCCAGGACGATCGAGTCCGGCGCCGCCGCCGCATGGAACGCGGTGAGCCAGTCGGCGTAGGCGGCGATGTCATGCGCGCGGTCCGGCAGCGGGGCCGTCTCACCGAAACCGGGCAGATCCGGCATGACGACACGGATACCGGGCAGGTGCGCGACGACCGGCTCGAGACCGTGATGCTCGCCGCGGAATCCGTGGACCGCGAGGATCGTGACCTCGGCGTCGTCGGGACCGTACGTCCAGTAGGCCGTCGTCCCGTCCAGCACGTCCACCTCGGCGCGGCTCACCGGGATGTCCGCCAGGAGCGGGGCATAGGGGTTCTCGCTCGGCACCCGTCGAGTCTAGGAGGCGTCACGCTGAGGGCGCGCCGTGAGCCTCACCGGCGATGTCGGCGACGGGGCATACCGTGGGCGGCATGGAATCGTGGCAGCCCGAGCCGCTCCCCCTGTTCGACGTTCCCGAGTGGACGAGCGCCGTCGGCGTGTTCGACCTCGAGACGACGGGCATCGACGTCGCCCACGACCGCGTCGTGACCGCGCATGTCGGGATGCTCGACGCCTCGGGCCACGTGACCAGTGCGCAGAACTGGCTCGCCGACCCCGCGATCGAGATCCCCGCGGGTGCGACCGCCGTCCACGGCATCACGACCGAGCGAGCACGGACGGAAGGCCGCCCGGCAGCGGACGTGGTGACGGAGGTCGTTGCGGCTCTCCGGTCACTGCTCGACGCCGGGGTGCCGGTGGTCGCGTACAACGCCCCCTACGACTTCTCACTCCTCAAGCACGAGGCCGTCCGTCACGGCGTCGCGCCGATCATCGATCCGTCCCCGGTCATCGACCCGCTCATCGTCGACAAGGCGTACGACCGCTACCGCCGCGGCAAGCGCACGCTCGAGGTCGTCGCCGCCCACTATTGCGTCCGTCTCGACGGGGCTCACGACGCCTCGGCGGATGCCGTGGCCGCGGGCCGTGTCGCGCAGGCGATCGCGGAGCGCTACGCCGACGCGCTGCCCGCGACGGCCACCGAGCTCCACACCCAGCAGGTCTCGTGGGCCCGCGCGCAGGCCGAGAGCCTCACGGAGTACTTCATCCGCATCGGGCGCCTCGACCCCGAAGACCACGTCGACGGGCGCTGGCCGATCCGCTGACGGTCGGTGCGCCGCGCGGTGTCCCGCGGGGACGACGAAGGGCCCCGCCGAAGCGGGGCCCTTCGTGAAGCGGCTTACTTGGAGCCGAAGTTCTTGAAGCGCTGGTTGAACTTCTCGACCCGACCCGCCGAGTCGAGGATGCGCTGCTTGCCCGTGTAGAACGGGTGCGACGCCGACGAGATCTCGACGTCGATGACGGGGTACTCGACACCGTCGAGCTCGATCGTCTTGTCGCTGGTCACCGTCGAGCGGGTGAGGAACGTGTCGCCCGAGCCGAGGTCGCGGAACACGACGGCGCGGTACTCGGGGTGGATGTCAGTCTTCATGGGAGTCCTTTGGAAGTGGTGCCCTGGATTTTGCCAGGACGGACAAAGTCTGGCGGTGCGAGTGCACCAAAGGGAGATTCTACCAGTCGAAGCCCGGGAACGCGGAATCCCGGGGCCGGCGCATTCAGCGCGCCGCGCGAGCGGCGTACCGACCGCCGTCCTGGTCGAGCCGGATCGGCATCCCGAAGGTCTCGGTGAGGGCCTCGGCGGTCAGCGTCTCGGCGATCGGGCCCGCCGCCACGACGCGCCCCTCGTCGATCAGCAGCACGTGGGTGAAGCCGGCGGGGATCTCCTCGACGTGATGGGTGACCATGATCATCGCCGGTGTCGTGGGCGCCTGGGCGTAGCCGCTGAGCAGCTCGACCAGCTCTTCCCGTGCGCCGAGATCCAGGCTCGCCGCGGGCTCGTCCAGCAGCAGCAGCTCGGGGTCGGTCATGACGGCCCGTGCGATCTGAACGCGCTTCTGCTCGCCGTCGCTGAGCGTGCCGAAGGTGCGGTCGGCGAGCTGGTCGAGGTGCCACTCGGCGAGCACGCGCAGCGCGCGGCGCTCGTCGATGTCCTCGTAGTCCTCGTGCCAGCGCCCGAGCACCGAGTACGCCGCGGTCAGCACGACGTTCAGCACGGTCTCGTCGGCCGGGATGCGACGCGCCATCGCCGTCGAGGCGAAGCCGATGCGGGGCCGCAGCTCGAAAACGTCCGAGCGGCCCAGTCGCTCGCCGAGCACGTCGACCGTGCCCGCGGTGGGGTGGATCGTCGTCGCGGCCAGCTGGAGCAGCGTGGTCTTTCCTGCGCCGTTCGGGCCGAGGATCACCCAGCGCTCGTCGTCGGCGACGCGCCAGTCCAGGTGATCGATGATGTCTCGGGCGTTTCGGCGGACGACGACGTCGGAGAATTCGAGCACCTGGGGCATGCGACCAGCCTACCGGCCGCCCGCGGCCAGCTCGGCGTACAGCGCGGCGGTCTGCTCGGCGATCCGCCCCCAGCTGAAGTCCTCGATCGCGCGGCGCCGACCCGCTTCGCCGTACGCGCGAGCGCGCTCGGGGTCCGAGACGACCTCGGTGAGCACCGCCGCGAGATCGGCGACGAAGGCCTCGGGGTCGGTCGGCGTGCCCGTGCCGTCCTGCACCTGGTCGATCGGGACGATGCGCCCGGTCTCGCCGTCGACCACGACCTCGGGGATGCCGCCCGTGCCGGTGCCGACGACGGCCGCGCCGCACGCCATCGCCTCGAGGTTCACGATTCCGAGGGGCTCGTAGACCGAGGGGCAGACGAACGTCGTCGCGGCGGTGAGGATCGCGCACAGCTCATGCCGCGGCAGCAGCCGGTCGATCCACACGACGCCTTCGCGCGTGGCCTGCAGGCCCTTCACGAGCTCCTCGACCTCGGCGAGGATCTGCGGCGTGTCCGGCGCACCGGCGCACAGCACGAGCTGGACGTCGTCGGGAAGGCGCTCTGCCGCCCGCAGAAGATACGGCAGCCCCTTCTGACGCGTGATGCGGCCGACGAACACCACAGAGGGCCGCGTCGGATCGATGCCGAGACCGGCGAGCAGCTCGTCGTCCTCGACGGGGTGCCAGGCCTGCGTGTCGATGCCGTTGTAGATGACGCGGACCTTGGCGGGGTCGAGGGCCGGGTAGCTGCGCAGGATATCGTCGCGCATTCCGTTGCTCACGGCCACGATGGCCGCGGCACCCTCGTACGCCGTCTTCTCGATGTAGCTCGACACGGCGTACCCGCCGCCGAGCTGCTCGGCCTTCCACGGGCGCAGCGGCTCGAGGCTGTGAGCCGTCACGACGTGCGGGATGCCGTGGAGCAGCGAGGACAGGTGACCGGCGAAGTTCGCGTACCACGTGTGGCTATGCACGACATCGGCTCCGGCGACGTCGCCGACGATCTCCAGATCGGTCCCGAGCGTCTGGATCGCGCCGTTCGCTGCGGCGAGCTCGCCGGGCACGCCGTAGTTGGCGGTGTCGTCCTCATCCCGCGGTCCGCCGAAGGCGCGGACCTGCACCTCGATCGACGCCCGCAGAGCCTTCACCAGCTCGGTGACGTGGACTCCGGCGCCGCCGTAGATCTCGGGCGGGTACTCCTTGGTGACGATGTCGACGCGCATGTCTCGAACGCTAGTACAGACCGGACTTCCGCACACCGGTCCGGGCGCTTCGGGAGCACAACCGGACATGTCCCGTGAACACGCGCACACAACCCCGTGCGTTCACCCCTTGCCTGGTCATAGTGTGGGGTCATGCCAGCACTGCCCAAGGTCTTCGGAATCATCCTCGCCGGGGGCGAGGGCAAGCGCCTGATGCCGCTCACGGCGGATCGGGCCAAGCCCGCCGTCCCCTTCGGCGGGCAGTACCGCCTGATCGACTTCGCGATCTCGAACCTCATCAATTCGGGATTGCGTCAGATCGTGGTCCTGACTCAGTACAAGTCCCACAGCCTCGACCGGCACGTCTCGACGAACTGGCGCATGTCGCCTCTTCTGGGCTCGTACGTCGCCTCGGTGCCGGCGCAGCAGCGCCTGGGCAAGCGGTGGTTCACCGGCTCCGCGGACGCGATCCTGCAGTCGATGAACCTCATCAACGACGAGAAGCCCGACATCGTCGTCGTCATCGGCGCCGACCACGTATACCGCATGGACTTCCAGCAGATGCTCGACGCGCACATCGAGTCGGGCGCCCGGGCGACCGTCGCCGGCATCCGCCAGCCGATCTCGATGGCCAACCAGTTCGGGGTCATCGACCTCGACGCCGCCGATCCGGTCAAGATCAACCGATTCCTCGAGAAGCCTCAGGAGGTCGCGGGTCTCCCCGACTCGCCCCACGAGATCCTCGCATCGATGGGCAACTACATCTTCGACACGGATGCGCTGATCGAGGCCGTCGAGTCCGACGGCGAGCTCCCCACGTCGAACCACGACATGGGCGGCGACATCGTGCCCTATTTCGTCGAGCGCGGCGAGGCGGCCGTGTACGACATGAAGCGCAACGACGTTCCCGGGTCGACCGACCGCGACCGCGCGTACTGGCGCGACGTCGGGACGATCGACTCGTTCTTCGACGCGCACCGCGACCTGATCTCGACGCTGCCGGTGTTCAACCTGTACAACATGGACTGGCCGATCCACTCGCAGGCGGTCAACTCGCCGCCGGCGAAGTTCGTGCGCGACTCGGTCGGACGCATCGGCAACGCGATCGACTCGATCGTCTCGCTCGGGTCGGTCCTGTCGGGAACGCACCTCGAGCGCAGCGTCGTCGGACCGTGGACGCTCGCCGGCGGCGGATCGACGATCACCGATTCGGTCCTGTTCGATCGGGTCACGATCGGCGCCGGCGCCCGCATCCACCGTGCGATCCTCGACAAGGACGTCATCCTCGACGACGGGGCGACCGTCGGCGTCGACCGGGAGCGCGATCTGGCGCGCGGCTTCACCGTGACCGACTCCGGCATCACGATCGTCGGCAAGGGCATGCACATCCAGCGCTGACATCCGCCGGCGCGACGGTGCGGATGCCGCGCCGAGCGCCGCTAGCGTGGAGTGCATGCCTTCGACCCCCGCACGCTTCCTCGTCGTGCTCGACGCAGACTCCACACTGATCCGCAACGAGGTCATCGAGCTCATCGCCGACGAGGCCGGGCGCGGTCCCGAGGTCGCCGCCGCGACCGAGGCCGCGATGCGCGGCGAGGTCGACTTCGCCACGAGCCTGCGCTCGCGCGTTTCGGCGCTGGCAGGCGTCCGCGTCGAGCGGTTCGCGCGCGTCCTGGAGCGGATCGAGCCCACGCCCGGAGTCGTCGAGCTCATCGACGGCGTGCACGAGCGCGGCGGACTGGTCGGTGTGGTCTCGGGCGGTTTCCACGAGATCCTCGACGTCGTCGCACCGTCGCTCGGCGTCGACATGTGGCGGGCCAACCGGCTGACCGTCGACGCCGGGGCGCTCACGGGCACCGTGGAGGGCGCGATCGTCGACGCCGAGACCAAGGCCGCATCGCTGCGCGAATGGGCGGCCGCGCACGCCGTGCCGCTGTCTCAGACGCTCGCGATCGGCGACGGCGCGAACGACCTGCTCATGATGGCGACCGCGGGCCTGGGCGTCGCGTTCAACGCCAAGCCCGCGGTGCGCTCGCGGGCCGACCTCGTGGTCGGCCGCGTCGACCTGCGCGAGGTCCTGCCGCTGCTGCCGTGAACCGGGCTCAGTGGCCCATGCCGAGTCCGCCGTCGACGGGGATCACGGCGCCGGAGATGTAGGCGGCGTCGTCGGACGCCAGCCACGTCACGACGCCCGCGACTTCATCGGGCGTGGCGAAGCGCCCGGCCGGGATGTTCTTCTTGTACTCGGCCTGCGTGTCCTCGGGCAGCTCGGCCGTCATGTCGGTCTCGATGAAGCCCGGGGCGACGACGTTGGCGGTGATGCCTCGGCCGCCGAGCTCGCGCGTGAGCGAGCGGGCGAAGCCGACCAGACCCGACTTCGAGGCCGAGTAGTTCACCTGACCCGCCGAGCCGTAGAGGCCCACGACGCTCGAGATCAGGATCACGCGGCCCCACCGCGCGCGCAGCATTCCCTTGCTGGCGCGCTTGACGACGCGGAACGCGCCGCCGAGGTTCGTGGCGACGACGGTGTCGAAGTCCTCCTCGGTCATGCGCATGAGCAGGGTGTCCTTGGTGATGCCGGCGTTGGCGACGACGATCCCGACAGGGCCGAGCTCCTTCTCGACTTCGGCGAAGGCGGCGTCGACGGCGGCCGCGTCGGTGACGTCGGCCCGGACCGTGAGGGTGCCTTCGGGCCCTTCGCCCGAACGCGCGGTGACGGCCACTGTGAAGCCGTCGGCGACGAAGCGCTCTGCGATGGCGCGGCCGATGCCGCGGTTGCCGCCGGTGACGAGGACGACGCGGTCACTGGACATGGTGTTGCTCCCGGGGATGTGTGACGAGGACCGCCCCAGCCTACCGGCGCGGGGGTTTGACACCCGGGCTCGTTCGCTGGGACGCTGAGGGCACAGCGAGAAAGGGTCGTCTCATGAGCGACAACACGTCCGGCGCACCGTCTCCCCAGCCCCCCGACTCCAGCGGCGGCGCGTCGCCCTCGGCCTACCCTCCGCCCTCGGCCTATCCCCCGCCGCCGCCCGCCCAGACCGAGGCGGCGCCGCCCGCCTACGGGGCGCCGCCGGCGTACGGCGCGGCACCCGCGTACGGCTCGGCGCCGACGTACGGCAGCGCCGGCTACGGCACCGCGAACAAGACCAACACGCTCGCGATCGTGTCGCTCATCGCCTCGATCGCGTCGTTCGTGATCGTGCCGTTCATCGGCTCGATCGTGGGCGTCATCACCGGCCACATGGCGCTGTCGCAGATCAAGCGCACCGGCGAGGACGGGCACGGCCTCGCCCTGGCGGGAACGATCATCGGCTGGGTCGGACTCGGACTCAGCGTGCTCGGCTTCATCCTCGTCTTCGCGATCCTCATACCGCTGTTCGCGACCATCCCCTACACCTACAGCTGACCCGATCGAGCGCGACGCATCCCGCTGCGCCGTCGCGGCGTAGGCTTGAGGGATCGTGAAGAGTTCGCACCGGCCGCAGTCGGCCACGTCACTGCCGCGCGCACCGCGCGACGAGGCGTCCGCGCGCTCCCGCAAGTACCTCATCATGATGGCGATCCGCGTCGTCTGCTTCATCCTGATGGTCGTCATCACGCCGTACGGCTGGTACACGTGGGTCTTCGGCCTCGCGGCGGTGTTCCTGCCCTACGTGGCCGTGGTCACCGCGAACGTCGCCTCGGACGTGAGGTCGACCGAGCCGGAGGCTCCCGAGGCCCGCGCGCTGCCGACCGCCCCGACGGCTCCTCCGGCGGACGTCGGCGACCGCGTGATCCGCATCGAGGAGACGCCGCGGTCAGGTCGGGCTCAGGACGTCGACGATCGGGACGCCCCGGCATGATCCCGGATCTCGACGCGCCGGTGTGCTCCCGCGCCGGCTGCCGCGCCGCAGCGACCTGGCGCATCGACTGGCGCAACCCGCGCATCCACACCGCCGACCGCGTGAAGACGTGGGTCGCCTGCGCGGAGCATCGCGACTATCTGCGCGAGTTCCTCGCCGCGCGCGACTTCCCCGTGTCGGTCGGACCGCTCGAGACGGACACTCCGGTGGCGCGATGAGCGGCGGCATGAGCATGCAGAACCTGCCCAAGGCGGGCCGGTGGGCGATCTACATCGCCCTCGCCGTCGTCTTCGCGATCGCGTGCGCGTTCCTCGCCAACTGGCAGTTCGCCCGCAACGAGGAGCGCACCGGCCAGATCGACCTCGTCGAGGCCAACTTCGACGCCGACCCCCTGCCGCTCGCTGAAGCGATCCCCGCCGGCAGCGCCTTCGACCCCGCCGACCAGTGGCAGCCGGTCGTGCTCACGGGGCGCTACCTCGCCGACGAGCAGCTGCTCGCCCGCAACCGTGCGCACAGCGGCACGTCCGCCTTCGAGGTGCTGGTGCCCTTCGCCCTCGACGACGGCCGTGTCTTCCTCGTCGACCGCGGATGGCTTCTGCCCGGGTCGCAGAGCCCGCTGCCCGACGACATCCCCGCGCCGCCCTCCGGCGACGTGACGGTCATCGCCCGTCTCCAGCCGGGCGAGCCGCTCCCCCGCTCGGGACGCTCGGCGCCCGAGGGCCAGGTGCCCACCATCAACCTCCCGCTCGTGGCCGAAGAGCTCGGTGCCGAGGCCGGAGACGCGATGATCGTCGACGCCTACGGCATCCTGCTCAGCGAGGATCCCTCCCCGGCGTCTGCGCCCAACGCGATCGAGGACCCGTCGCAGGACCCGGGCCCGCATCTGTCGTACGCGATCCAGTGGATCCTGTTCGCCATCATGGGCTTCGTGTTCATCGGCTACGTCATCCGCACCGAGATCCAGCACCGCCGCGAGGATGCCGCTGAGGACGCCGAGCGGACCGTCGAGCCGGCACCCGCCCGCGCCGAGGTCCCCGTGGCCAAGCCGCGCCGACGGCGCGACCGCGACGCCGACGACGAGGACGCGCTGCTCGACGCCGCCGGACGGCGCTGAGGCGTCGGTCCGCCGACGAGCGCCGGGGGGCTCAGGCGAGCGTGATGAGGTCGATGTAGTCCCGGCCCCAGATGTCTTCCACGCCGTCGGGCAGGATGAGCACGCGCTCGGGATTGAGGGCCTCGACCGCGCCCTCGTCGTGCGAGACGAGGATGACGGCACCCTCGTAGTGCGCGAGCGCGCCGAGGATCTCCTCGCGCGAGGCGGGGTCGAGGTTGTTCGTGGGCTCGTCCAGCAGCAGCACGTTCGCGCTCGAGACCACCAGCGTGGCCAGGGACAGCCGGGTCTTCTCGCCGCCCGAGAGGACGCCGGCGGGCTTGAGGACGTCATCGCCCGTGAACAGGAACGATCCGAGCACCTTGCGGGCCTCGGTCGCGTTCAGGTTCGGAGCCGCAGACATCATGTTGTCGAGGACCGAGCGGCCGACATCGAGGTTCTCGTGCTCCTGCGCGTAGTAGCCGATCTTCAGGCCGTGGCCGGCATCGACGGTGCCGGTGTCGGCGCGGTCGACGCCGGCGAGGATCCGCAGCAGCGTCGTCTTGCCGGCGCCGTTGAGGCCCAGCACGACGACCTTCGAGCCGCGATCGATAGCGAGGTCGACGTCGGTGAAAATCTCGAGCGAGCCGTACGACTTCGACAGGGCGGATGCCGTGATCGGCGTCTTGCCGCAGGGCGCGGGCTTGGGGAAGCGCAGCTTGGCGACGCGGTCCTCCTGGCGCACGTCCTCGAGACCCGACAGCATCTTCTCGGCACGGGCGACCATCTGATGGGCGGCCGCGGCCTTCGACGCCTTCGCGCCGAAGCGCGCGGCCTGCTGCTGGAGCGCGGTCGCCTTCTTCTCGATGTTGGCGCGCTCCTTCTTGCGGCGCTCCTCATCGGCCACCCGCTGGCGCAGGTAGTTCTTCCAGTTCATGTTGTACACGTCGATGACCTGGCGGTTGGCGTCCAGATAGAACACGCGGTTGACCGTCTCGCCGACCAGCTCCACGTCGTGGCTGATGACGATGAGCCCGCCCTTGTAGCCCTTGAGGAACTCGCGCAGCCACACGACGCTGTCGGCGTCGAGGTGGTTCGTCGGCTCGTCGAGGATCATCGTCTGGGCGTCCGAGAACAGGATGCGCGCCAGCTCGATGCGACGGCGCTGTCCGCCCGACAGGGTCTTCAGCGGCTGGTCGAGGATGCGATCGGGCAGCGAGAGGTTGTGGGCGATCGACGCCGCCTCCGCCTCGGCCGCGTACCCGCCGAGGGATTCGAACCGCTCGGTGAGGTTCGCGTACTTGCGCATCGCCCGGGCGGCGACGTCCGGATCGTCGTCACCCATCGCCAGCGACGCGTCGCGCATGCCGATCGCCAGGCTGCCGAGGCCGCGCGCGTCGAGGATGCGGGTGCGGGCGAGCATCTCGGGGTCTCCCGAGCGGGGGTCCTGGGGAAGGTAGCCGAGCTCGCCGGAGCGGTCCACGCGGCCGTCCGACGGCAGCACATCGCCGGCGAGCACCTTGGTCAGCGTCGTCTTGCCGGCGCCGTTTCGCCCGACGAGGCCGATCTTGTCGCCGTCCGAAACTCGGAAGGAGACATCGGACATGAGGACGCGGGCTCCCACGCGGATCTCGAGGTCGTGCACGGCGAGCACAGCGAATGTCCGTTTCGTTCGGTGAAGGGGTACAAGGGTGGGCCGACGGCCAGCCCCCTAGTATAAGTCGCAATACCCGAGGCGCCGCCGCGCGCCCGACGCCGAAGGAGCCAAGAATGACTCTCGCCGCCCCCACCCCGTCCCGTCGCCGCGTCCTGGCGGACGTCATCGCGCGCCCCTCGTCGCGCGCCCGCGCGTTCGCCGTGGATGCGACCCTCGTCGTCGCCGGTGCCGCCCTCGTCGCCGTCCTGGCCCAGGTGAGCATCCCGCTGTGGCCGGTCCCGATCACGGGCCAGACGCTCGGCGTCATCATCGTCGGCGCGGCCCTCGGCGCCCGCCGCGGTGCGACCTCGCTCGCCGTCTACATGCTGGCCGGCCTCGCGGGCCTGCCCGTCTTCGCCGGCTTCGCGGGTTCGATCGCGGCCGTCGCGACCCCCAGCTTCGGCTTCATCGTCGGATTCGTCTTCTCGGCGTTCGTCGCCGGCTGGTTCGCCGAGCGCGCGTGGGACCGCAAGCCGTGGCTGGCGTTCGTCGGGTTCGCAGCCGCGAGCGCCGTGCCCTTCCTCTTCGGCATCCCGTACATGGCGCTCATCCTCAACGGCGTCATGGGGCTGGAGCTGTCGTTCTGGCAGCTGCTCGAGGCGGGACTGTTCCCGTTCATCGTCGGCGGTCTCATCAAGGCGGCGATCGCCGCCGCCGTCATCCCGGGCGCGTGGGCGCTCGTGCGCCGCGCGGACGCCGCCAAGAAGTGACGTGACGAGCGGACCCGCTCGCGCGGCATCCGCCCGTCATGACGAAAGCCCCGGCCGGCGGCCGGGGCTTTCGCGTCGTCCGCGCGGCTACGGAAGCGCCGCGACGGCGTCCGTCAGCGCGTCCACGTAGGAGTCCACGCCCCACGTGAGCGAAAGCGCGGTCGGTGGCGACACCGCGGCGATCTGCGCGGGCCCCACGACACCGGCGACGGTCCCGGCCTCGACCTGCGGCAGCAGACGCGCCTGGTCGGACGCGAGGAATGCGTCGAGCTGCTCCTGCGTGTCGGCGTAGGCCACGAGGATGTCGCTGGTGATCCGGTCGAGGCTCTCGTAGCCGACGGTCGTGTAGAACGTCGACTCGCCCGTGTCGAGACCGGCGACGCTCGCGTCCGTGGTGAAGCCGAGATCCTCGGTGAACTCCACGCGCGGGTCGGCGGGGAGGTAGAGGTAGAACGTCCCCGCGACGTCCCACACCTGCGCGACGCTCACGTCGGCGAACTCCGGGTGGGCGCCTGCCTGCGCCGAGATCTCGGCATCGATGTCGTCGAGCAGCTGAGCGGCCTCGGCGGACTTCCCGAGCGCCTCGCCGGTGATCGAGATGACGTCGCGCCACGGCGTCGCCCAGGGCTGATCGGGATACGCCACGACGGGGATGCCGAGGCCCGTGAGCTGGTCGTACTCCTCCTGCGTCAGGCCCGAGTACGGGGCGAGGACGAGGTCGGGGTCGACGGCGGCCACCGCCTCGATCGGCACCTCATTGGTCGAGGAGTCCAGGATGACCGGGACGTCGGCGCCCATGTCGTCCAGAGCCTCCTGGATCCAGGGCAGCACGCCGTCCGCGTCGCCGCCGTACGGCTGCGCGGGGATCGCCGCGGGCACCACGCCGAGTGCGAGCACGGCGTCGGCGGCGCTCCAGCCCCACGCGACGACCCGCTCGGGCTCGGCCTCGATGGTGGTCTCGCCGAACGCGTCGGCGATCGTCACCGGGAACGCATCGGAGGACGCCCCGGATGACGCGTCGTCGGCCGGCGTCTCCTCGCCGGCACCGGAGCAGGCGGTCAGAGCGAGGGCTGCGACGGCGACGGTCGTCGCGGCGATGCCGATTCGTGTGCGAACACGGGTCATGGATGTTCCTTTCGGTGCGGTCACTCCCCGTCCGCGGCGGTGCGGGAACCGCCCGGAACGGGGATGACGAGGGGGGTGTGGGTCAGTGGATCGGGGATCACGAGGGCTTCGAGCCCGAAGGCCGACGCGACGACGTCTGCGGTGAGCACGTCGCGCGGGGCGCCGTGCGCGAGGATGCCGCCGTCGGACATGACGATGAGGTTGTCGGCGTAGCGGGCGGCGAGATTGAGGTCGTGCAGGACGACCACGACGGTCGTGCCGCGATCGCGATTGAGCCGGACGAGCAGATCGAGCACGTCCAGCTGGTGGCTGAGGTCGAGGAACGTCGTCGGCTCGTCGAGCAACAGGATCCGGGGATCCTGCGCCAGCGCCATCGCGATCCACGCCCGCTGCCGCTGTCCGCCCGACAGCTCGCCGATCGGGCGGTCGGCGAGCTCGGTCATGCCGGTCGCGGCCAGTGCGTCGTCGACCGCCCGCGAGTCATCCCTCCCCCACCGTCCCAGCAGGCCCCGGTGGGGATAGCGCCCGCGGCCGACGAGCTCGGCGACGGTGAGGCCGTCGGGCGCGGTGGGCTGCTGCGGCAGGATCCCGAGGGTGCGGGCGAGTTCGCGGCGCGGTATGCCGCGCAGATCGATCCCGTCGAGGGTGACCGCGCCGGCCAGCGGCGGGAGCAGCCTCGCGAGGGTCGACAGCAGCGTCGACTTGCCGCTGGCGTTCGCGCCGATGATCGCGGTGATCACCCCGGGCGTGACGTCGACGTCGAGCCCGTCGATGACGCGCCGGTCGGGATACCCCGCGGCGAGCGTGTGCGCACGCAGGCGTGGAGCGCTCACAGGCGTCCTCCTCTCGAGGTGGCCAGCAGCCACAGCAGGTACGGTGCGCCGACGGCCCCCGTGATCACGCCGACGGGGACGGTCAGCCCCGGAAAGGCGTGCTGCGCCACGAGGTCGGCGGCGAGCAGGATCAGGGCGCCGATCGCGCCGCTCGTGGCGATGCCGACGGTGCCGCGCCCGAGCAGGGCGCGCGCGATGGGCGGCGCGCACAGCGCCACGAAGGCGACGGGGCCGATGAAGGCGGTGGACGCGGCGGCCAGGAGCACGGCGGCCGCGACGATGCCGATGCGCGCGAGGACGGGGCGGACGCCGAGACCGGCGGCGAGGTGGTCGCCGAGCTCGAGCACCGTCAGCATCCGGGAGGCCGCGACGATCATCGGCGCCGCGACCAGCAGCACGGCTCCGACGACCAGGACGTCGGACCACCCGGTGGCGCCGATGCTCCCGGTGATCCACACGAGCGCCGACTGCGCCTGCGTGATCTGCGCACGCTTGAGCAGGTAGCCGATGACGGCCGCGCACAGGAATGCGATGCCGACGCCGGCGAGCACGAGCCGATAGCCGCCGTCGGAGAGCCGGCGCGCCGCCACCAGCAGCACCATGGCGACCACGAGACCTCCCGCGAAGGCGGATGCCGCGACCGCCGCGCCCGACAGGCCCAGGATCAGGGTCGCCCAGACGGCCGCCACGCCGGCACCGCCGCTCACGCCCAGCAGATCGGGGCTGGCGAGCGGGTTCCGCAGCAGCGTCTGGAACAGGGCGCCCGCGATCCCCAGCGCCGCGCCGCACAGCACGGCGATCAGCGTGCGCGGCAGACGCACCTGCGTGACGATGTAGACGTCGATGTTCGATCCCGAGCCGAACAGCGCCCGCGCCACCCCGGCGGGCGAGAGGTCGTAGTCGCCGACGAGCATCGACACGACGATCGCGAGCGCCAGGACGGCGCCGATCGACGCCCCCACGCCGGCGGTGCGGCGGCGCGTGTGCGCACGCACCGCGTCGGTCGCGCCACGCGCGGTCGTGGTGGGTCCGGCGGTGCTCACAGCGCCACCGCCTTGCGCCGAAGCACGAGCGCCATGAGCACCGGCGCGCCGATGAAGGCGACGACGAGACCCGCCTCGACCTCGGACGGCTCGGCGATGACGCGGCCGATCACGTCCGCGAACAGCAGCAGCGCACCGCCCAGGGGGGCGCTCGCCGCGAGGATCCATCGATAGTCCGTCCCGACGAGCGCGCGGACGACGTGCGGGACGACGAGCCCGACGAACACCAGCGGACCGGCGATGGCCGTGGCGGAGCCGCACAGCATCACGACCGTCGCGATGCCCAGCACGCGCGTCCGTCCGACGCTGTGCCCGAGGCCCCGCGCCGTGTCGTCGCCGAGGGCGAGCAGATTCAGCCCGACGCCGCTGACGAGGGCCAGCACGATTCCGACGAGGATGACGGGCGCGAGAGCCAGGGCCGTGTCGAGTCCGCGGCCCGTGAGTGATCCCACCGACCAGAATCGGTACGTGTTGAGGGCGGCCTGGTTCGTGGTGAGCACGAACATGGCGACCGACGTCAGCCCCGCGGTGAGGGCGGCGCCGGTCAGCGCGAGCTTCGCGGGGCTCGCGCCGTCGCGTCCGGCGGAGCCGATGGCGGAGACCAGGACGGCCGCCAGCGCGGCGCCGCCGAAGGCGAACCACACGAATCCGGCGGGATGGACGATCCCGAGCGCCGTGATCGCGATGAGCACCGCGACCGACGCGCCGGCGTTGACCCCGAGCAGTCCGGGGTCGGCGAGGGGGTTGCGGGTCAGTCCCTGCATGAGCCCGCCGGCCACGGCGAGGGCGGCGCCCGCGAGCAGGCCGATCACGGTGCGGGGAAGACGCTGCGTGACGACGACGATGTGATCTCCCAGGCCGAGATCGGGGTTCACGAGGGCCTGGATCACCACGCCGGGCGCGACGGGGCGCGCGCCGACCATGAGGCTCGTCAGCACCGCAGCGGCGAGCACGACGACGCCCACGATGAGCACCGCGACGCCGCGGGTGATGCGCGGTGGCGTCGCGGTCAGGGCCGCACTCACCCTTGCCGCTCGGACTGACCGAGCCGCCAGTACCCCATGAACGCGACGCGGCGACGGTCGACGCCGCATCCCTGCACGAGATGCCGGCGAAGCGTCTTGACGGTGCCGGCCTCCCCCGCGATCCACGCGTAGAAGTCGCCCTCGCCGTCGCCGGGGCTGTCCCACAGCAGCTCGCGGTCGACATCGATGTCGGCGAGCTCCTGCCGGCGCGGCGCGGCGGCCTCGGCGAGCAGTTCCGTGTGCCGTGCGCTCCACGCGGTGACGGCGTCCGTGAGGGCGGTGCCGTGCGGGCGCCGGCCGCGCACGGCCCACGTCACCCGCGTCGAGGGCGCGGCCGCGATGTCCAGGCGATCCGCGGCGGTGGGCACCTCGATGAACGCATCCGCGTCCCACGACGCGTCGAGCGACTCGAGGATCGCGCAGATCGCGGGCGCGGCGGTCTCGTCGCCGGCCAGGAGCACGCGGCGGGCCGTGCCCGGGTGCCAGTCGAGGCCGATGCGGCGCATGTCGCTGCGTTCGTCGGGGCCCACGACCACGATCTCCTGGCCCGGACGAGCCTGCTGCGCCCACGACCCCGCGGGGCCCGCGTCGTGGTGCAGGACGATGTCGATGTCGAGTTCGCGCGCGGCGGGGTCGATCCGCCGGATCGTGTAGGTGCGCAGCGGATTGCGGGCCGCGTCGGGCAGGTCGCGCCACCGGTCGTACCAGGAGCCGTCATCGATCACCGCCTGCTCACGCTGGCCGACGTCCGACACCGATCCGTCGGCGTGGGGCACGAGCAGCTTCACGCGCTGGTCCAGCCCTGCCGTCCCGAACACGTCGAAGTCGTCGCCGGTCAGGGTCACGCGGACGAAGTGGGGCGACAGACGACGCGCCCCGGACACGCGGGCGATGTACGGCCGGTATGCCGGCCGCGCCAGCACCGCTGTCGGAGTCGTCATGGCAGTAAGGCTAGCCTTACCTACTGTCGACCTCAAATCCGACGTCGCTTCGCGCGCCGCGGTCCAGCCGCAGCCCGGGCACGAGGGCCGCCACGCCGACCACGGTCGCGAGGGCGAACACCGTCGTGAACGCTGCGACCCCTCCCCCGACGGCCGAGAAGGCCACGCCGAGCAGTGCGGTCACCGTCGCCGCGCCCACGGAATCCGAGATCGACAGCGCCGAGGAGTTGAAGCCCTGGTTCTGGGCCGTCGAATACGACAGCGTGAGCACCGCGAGGCGCGGATACATCAGCCCCATCCCGGCGCCGGCCAGCGCCCACCCGACGACCACCACCGCGGGCGCGAGATGCCACGCGGCCGTGGCCGTCGCGATCGCGGTGGCGATCGCGAGCAGCGAGACGCCCACGACCGCGATCCGCGTGCTGCCCAGGGCGTCCCCCCATCGCCCCTGGACGGCGGAGCCGGTCGCCCACAGCACCGCGGCCGCCGTGAGCCCCGCGCCCGCCCACACCGGCGAGAGCCCGTACTCGGCGATGAGCAGGTACGGCAGGTACACTTCGGCGCCGAAGAGCGATCCCGCGATCATGCCCCGCATGAGCACGACGCTCGGCAGGCCCCGCTCCGCCCGCAGCGTCCCGCGGGGCACGAGCGGACGGATCCCCACCGCGATCACCGCGATGGCGGCGATCACGATGACCGGCATCCACGCCCCCGCCTCGGGTGCGAGACTCAGCGCGAGGGCCGCGACGGCGACCAGCACGGCCCAGCCCAGGCGCGATCCGACGGCGGAGCGCTCGGGGTGCTCGGTCGCCAGCGCCATCGTGCGGATCCGCATCCACACGAGGGCGAAGGCGATGACGGTGAGCACCGCCACGCCCAGGAACACCCACCGCCAGTGCAGGAACTCGGCCACGGCGCCCGCGAGCACGGGGCCGATGAGGGACGGGATCACCCACGCCGCGGCGAAGGCCGCGAAGACGCGGCCGTGCTGCGATGCGGGGTACACACGCGCGATGACGACGTACAGCGCGACGGTCTGCCCGCCCGCCCCGAGCCCCTGCAGCAGGCGACCCACCACGAGCACCGCCATGTCGCCGGCGAGCCCGGCCACCAGCAGGCCCAGCACGAACAGCCCGACGGCCGTCGCCAGCGCGCCCAGCGGGCTCCTGCGGTCGCACCAGGCGCCCGCGGCCACCATGCCGATGACGCTCGCGGCGAAGGTGCCCGAGAACGCCACGGCGTACAGCGCGGTGCCACCGAGGTCTTCCGCGACGACCGGCATGACGGTCGTCACGGCGAGGGACTCGAGCGCCCCGAGGAAGATGAGGGCGACGGCGCCGCCGGTCACCCAGACGTTGCGGGACTGCCAGATGCCCGCGGGCGAGGCGCTCACGTGTGCCGCAGCGCGCCGATGCGCTCGACGGCCTCGCGCAGCACGTCGGGCGAGCAGCCGAAGTTGATGCGCACGTGGCCGCGTCCCTGCTCGCCGAAGTGGGGCCCGAGATGAAGGGCCACGCGGGCCTCGCGGCGGATCCTCACCGCCGGGTTGTCCCCCCACCCGAGCTCCGTGAGGTCGACCCACGCCAGGAACCCCGCGTCGGGGATGCGATAGCGGGCGCCCGGAACGTACTCGGCGAGAAGATCCGCCAGCAGCCTGCGGTTCTCGTCCAGCCGGGCCAGCAGCGAGTCCAGCCACGCATCGCTCTCCTCCGAGAACGCCGCGACACCGGCGATCGCGCCGAACAGCCCGGTGCGCCACTCGACCTCGGCCGGCATCGCGTTCACGACGCGCGTGGTCGCATCGTCGGCGGTCACCATGAGCGCGCACTTGAGCCCGGCCAGGTTGAACGCCTTCGACGCGCTGGTGACGGCATAGCCGATGCGCGCGGCGGCGGACGATGCGGTCAGGAACGGCGTGAACGCGGCACCGGGCTGGACCAGAGGGGCGTGGATCTCGTCGCTGACGACCACGGCGCCGTGCTGTGCGGCCATGTCGGCGAGAGCGGCCAGAGTCTCGCGAGCGTGCGCGGTGCCGGTCGGATTGTGGGGATTGCACAGCAGAACGGCGCGGGCACCGTCGGCCAGCGCAGCCTCGACGCCCGCCAGATCCAGCTCCCACCCGGCGTCCGTCTCGGCGAGCGGCACGCGTTCGACGACGCCGCCGGCTTCGGGGATCGTGTCGTAGAACGGCGGGTACACCGGGGGCGTCACCACGACGCGGTCGCCCGGTTCGATCACCGATCGCAGGATCTCGACGACGCCCATCATCACGTCGCACGTCGTCCGCACGCGCGCGGGGTCCACGGCCCAGCCGAACCGCCGGGATGCGAACGCCGCGAACGCGTCGCGGATGCCCGGGTCGGGAGGCGTGTACCCGGTGTCGCCGAGTCCGACGGCACGCGCGAGCGCGGCCGTGACCCCCGGCGCGAGCGGGAAATCGGTCTCGGCGACGAACAGCGGCAGCACGTCTTCGGGGTACCGCCGCCACTTCGTGCTCGAACGCAGCCGCAGCTGGTCGATGGGCAGGGCCTCGAGGGGCGCGACACTCACGGCACAGTCCTCGTTCTCGGGCCGCGGCCTGGGGCCGGGCTCGTCAGATGGCGAAACCGAGCGCGCGCATCATGTCGCGCCCGTCATCGGTGATCCGCTCGGGACCCCACGGCGGCATCCAGACCCAGTTGATCCGGAAGCGCTCGACCACCTGGTCCAGCGCCTGGGCCGTCTGCTCCTCGAGCACATCGGTCAACGGGCATCCGGCCGACGTGAGCGTCATGTGGATGACCAGCGCGTCGTTCTCGTCGTCCCACGCGAGATCGTAGATCAGGCCCAGATCGACGACGTTGATCCCCAGCTCGGGGTCCATGACGTCCTTGAGCGCTTCGATGACCTCGTCGTACTTCTCGGTCGCGAGTATTGCGGTCATGTAACGATTCTAGGGTCTCAGGCGTCGGTATCGGCCGCGAGCGGCGCGAGGAAGCGGTCGTATCCCTCATCCTCGAGGCGCGTGGCGAGCTCGGGGCCGCCCTCCTCGACGATCCGGCCGCCCACCATGACGTGCACGAAGTCGGGGTGGATGTACCGCAGGATGCGCGTGTAGTGCGTGATGAGGAGCACACCGAGGTCGGTCGCCTCCTTGGCGCGGTTCACGCCTTCCGACACGATCTTCAGAGCGTCGACGTCCAGACCGGAGTCGGTCTCGTCGAGGACGGCCATCTTGGGCTTGAGCACCTCGAGCTGCAGGATCTCGTGGCGCTTCTTCTCACCGCCCGAGAATCCCTCGTTGACGTTGCGCTGGGCGAACTTGGCGTCCATGCGCAGGTTCTTCATGGACTCCTTGACGTCCTTCGTCCACGTGCGGATCGACGGGGCCTCGCCGTCGAGCGCGGTCTTGGCGGTGCGCAGGAAGTTCGTGACCGTCACGCCGGGGATCTCGACGGGGTACTGCATCGCCAGGAAGAGGCCGGCGCGGGCGCGCTCGTCGACGGACATCTCGAGCACGTCCTCACCGTCGAAGGTGATCGTGCCGCTGGTGACGGTGTACTTGGGGTGGCCGGCGATGGTGTACGCCAGCGTCGACTTGCCCGAGCCGTTGGGGCCCATGATGGCGTGGGTTTCGCCGGTGCGGATGGTCAGCGTGACGCCGTTGAGGATCGGGGTCGTGCCGGCTTCGGTCTCGACCGTCACATGCAGGTCGCGGATCTCGAGGACAGACATAGAGTTCAGACTTCCTTCTTCACGTTCGTGTCGATGAGCACGTCGTCGCCGTCGATGGTGACCTCGAATACGGGGACGGGCTCATAAGCGGGGAGGTTCAGGGGCTTGCCGGTGCGCAGCGAGAAGGCCGAGCCATGGGCCCAGCACTCCAGCGTCTCGCCGTCGACGAAGCCCTCGGCGAGCGAGATGTCGCCGTGTGTGCAGGTGTCGCCGATGGCGTGCACCTCGCCGTTGGAGTCGAGGACGACGGCGATGGCCACGCCGTCCATCTCGACGCGCAGCGCGCTGTCCTGC
Organism: Microbacter sp. GSS18; assembly: GCA_029319145.1. Taxonomy (NCBI): domain Bacteria; kingdom Pseudomonadati; phylum Bacteroidota; class Bacteroidia; order Bacteroidales; family Porphyromonadaceae; genus Microbacter; species Microbacter sp. GSS18. The sequence continues at coordinate 1,219,964 of CP119753.1, forward strand.
TCGAGGTCGCTCAGGGCGCAGGCACGCTGTGCGGTCATCGGGAAACCTCCTGGGCGAGTTCGGTCTCGATCAAGGCGAACAGCTCGGCCTCGAGGTCCTCGACCCCGATCTTCTGGACGATCTCGGCGAGGAAGCCGAGCACGACCAGGCGTCGCGCCTCGTCCTCGGCGATGCCGCGCGACTGCAGGTAGAACAGCTGCTCGTCGTCGAAGCGTCCCGTGGCGCTGGCATGGCCGGCGCCCCGGATGTCCCCGGTCTCGATCTCGAGGTTCGGGATCGAGTCGGCGCGGGCGCCGTCGGTGAGGACGAGGTTCCGGTTCGCCTCGTACGAGTCGGTGCCGACGGCATCCGGTCCGATGAGGACGTCTCCGATCCAGACGCTCCGGGCGCTCTCGCCCTGCAGGGCGCCCTTGTACAGCACATCACCCGAGGTCGACGCGCCCTTGTGGTGCAGGAACACCTGGCTCTCGAGGTGCTGCCCGGCGTCCGAGTAGCTGAGCCCGAACAGCTCGCCGCGGGACCCCGTGCCGGTCAGCTCGACGCTGGGGTTGACGCGCACCACGCCGCCGCCGAAGCTGACGACGATGTGGCGCAGGGTCGCGTCGCGGTCGACGCGCGCCTGGTGCGAGGCTGCGTGCACGGTGTCGTCGTCCCACTCCTGCACCGAGACGACCTCGAGGTGCGAGCCGTCTCCCGCGATGATCTCGACGTTCTGCGCGTACTGCGCGCTGCCGCCGTGGCGCAGCAGCACCGTGCCGCGCGCGTTGGCCTGCGCCTCGATGACGATGTGCGCGTTCGCGCGACGGTCGGCGCCGCGGCCGGTGGCGGCGATCACCACGGGGGTGTCGAGTTCGACGCCCGCCGGGATGCGCACGTGCAGCGCCTCGTCGGTGCGGGCCCAGGCGATCGCGGCCGGCAGGTCCTCGGGCTCGAAGGCGTCGCCGCGCGGCGCCTCGCCCGGCCGCAGGACGCCGATGACCGCCGTCTCGGGGGCCTCCACCGCGTAGTCCACCGCGGCGTCTCCGGGACGGTCGTCTGTGGCGACGTCCTCGAAGAGCGGCGCGAGCCGTGCCACGGGGGAATGCTTCCAATTCACCTCGCGGCCGGTGGGCGCGGCGAAGTCGGCGGGCTCGTACGAGCGGGGGCGCTCCGATCGCGTCTGCACCGGAACGAACGCTCCGGCCCCGTCCGAATGCGGCCGAGATCCCGGCACCGTCGCGGGTGCCTGCGTCGTGGTCGTCATCTAGCCGACCGATCCTTCCATGCCCATCTCGATGAGCTTGTTCAGTTCCATGGCGTACTCCATCGGCAGCTCGCGCGCGATCGGCTCGATGAAGCCGCGCACGATCATGGCCATCGCCTCGTCTTCGGGGAGGCCGCGCGACTGCAGATAGAACAGCTGCTCCTCGCTGACCTTCGACACCGTCGCCTCATGACCGAGCTGCACGTCGTCGACGCGGATGTCGATCGCCGGGTAGGTGTCCGAACGCGAGATCGTGTCGACCAGCAGCGCATCGCATCGCACGGTGTTGGCGGAGTGGTGGGCGTTCTCGTCGACGCGGACCTCGCCGCGGTAGCCGGCGCGCCCTCCGCCGCGCGCGATGGACTTCGACACGATCGACGACTGCGTGTACGGCGCCATGTGGATCATCTTCGCGCCGGCGTCCTGGTGCTGCCCGGGACCGGCGAAGGCCACCGACAGGGTCTCGCCCTTGGCGTGCTCGCCCATGAGGAAGATCGACGGGTACTTCATCGTGACCTTCGAGCCGATGTTGCCGTCGACCCACTCCATGGTCGCGCCCTCGTGGGCCACGGCGCGCTTGGTCACGAGGTTGTAGACGTTGTTCGACCAGTTCTGGATGGTCGTGTAGCGCACGCGGGCGTTCTTCTTGACGATGATCTCCACGACGGCGGAGTGCAGCGAGTCGCTCTTGTAGATCGGCGCCGTGCAGCCCTCGATGTAGTGGACGTAGGAGTCCTCGTCGGCGATGATCAGCGTCCGCTCGAACTGACCCATGTTCTCGGTGTTGATGCGGAAGTACGCCTGCAGGGGGATCTCCACGTGCACGCCCTTGGGGACGTAAACGAACGATCCGCCCGACCACACCGCGGTGTTCAGCGCGGCGAACTTGTTGTCGCCGGCGGGGATCACCGTGCCGAAGTACTCCTCGAAGAACTCGGGGTGCTCGCGCAGCGCCGTGTCGGTGTCCATGAAGATCACGCCCTGGGCTTCGAGGTCCTCGCGGATCTGGTGGTACACCACCTCGGACTCGTACTGGGCGGCGACGCCGGCGACGAGCCGGGCGCGCTCGGCCTCGGGGATGCCGAGGCGCTCGTACGTGTTGCGGATGTCCTCGGGCAGGTCCTCCCAGGTCTGGGCCTGCTTCTCGGTGGACCGCACGAAGTACTTGATGTTGTCGAAGTCGATGGCGCTGAGGTCGGCACCCCAGGTCGGCATCGGCTTCCGTCCGAACAGCTGCAGGCCCTTCAGCCGGGTCTTCAGCATCCATTCGGGTTCGCTCTTGAGAGCCGAGATGTCACGCACGACCGCCTCGGAGATGCCGCGCCTGGCGCTGGCGCCCGCGGCGTCCGGGTCGTGCCATCCGAACTCGTATACGCCGAGGCCCTCGAGCTCCGGCCGGTCGATCAGCACATCAGACATGGTCGATTTTCTCCTCCGGGTCCAAACGGTGTCATCCGCCCCGGCATTCCTGCTCTCCCGGTGGAGTTACCGGGAGGGGATGCCGCTGGTGGGCCCTCACTTTTCGGCGCTGACCTCGCGCCTAGACTGTCAGTGGTGCGCGGCGCGATTCCACGCCCGCAGCCGACCCTCAGATTCTACAGGTTCCACCCCCACCCCGGACGAACCGAGAACCGCACGGGCCCGACGCGGCCCGTGCACGCCACGGCCCAGGAGAACCCGCCGCATGTCCGCAGACACCGCTTCCCGCACCACCTCCCCCTCGGGGAACGCGTTCTGGAGGTGGCTGCCCGACCGCGTCGACGCGCGCGTGCGCGTTTTCGCGTGGCTGTCGTTCCTCGCCGAGGTGACCATCATCGGCACCGGCGGAGCCGTGCGGCTGACCGGCTCGGGGCTCGGCTGCCCGACCTGGCCGACGTGCACCCCCGAATCGCTCGTCCCGACGCCCGAGATGGGGATCCACGGCGTCATCGAGTTCGGCAACCGGACGCTCACGGGCCTCGTCGGCATCCTCGCGGTCATCGTGATCGTGCTGCTGCTGCGCATCCGCCGTGAGCGCCGGGACCTGTTCACGCTCGCCGTCATCGTGCTCGCCGGCGTGGTCGCGCAGGCGATCGTGGGCGGCATCACGGTCCTGACCGGCCTGAACCCGTTCATCGTGGGCTTCCACTACGTCGCCTCGCTGACGCTCGTGGCGGTGACCGCCGCGTTCCTGGCACGCATGGGCGAGCCGGCCGGTCCGCGCGAGCCCGTGGTCTCGCGCGCACACCGCATCCTCGCGCACGCGGCCTCCGCCGTCCTGCTCGTCACCGTCGTCGTGGGCGTGCTCACCACGGGCGCCGGCCCCCACTCCGGCGACGCGGACGCCGGACGCAACGGCTTCGATGTCGAGGTGCTCGAGCACCTTCACGCGTGGCCCGCCTACGCGCTGTTCGCCCTGACGCTCGCTCTGCTGGTCTTCGCGTGGCGGATCCGCCGCACCGCTCCGCGCGTGCTCGCCTGGACCGCCGCCCTGCTGGTCGTCGAGCTCGTCCAGATCGGAATCGGCCTGTACCAGGCCCGCAACGGACTGCCCGAGCTGGCCGTCGGCATCCACATGGTGCTCGCGGCGCTGCTGGTCGCGACGATGACGGGGCTCCTGCTGCGCCTGCGCGCGGTGCCCGCACACACAGCCGACGCATAGGCGGCTCCGGGGAACCGCACGAGCGCGCCTGGCACGGTGAGGACCGCGTCGGCGACACGGTCGGCGCGCACACCAGCCGACCCGACCCTGGGAGACCCCATGACCACCCGCCCCCGTCTCGCCACCCGCATCCCCTTCTGGGGCCTCGTCATCGCCTCGCTCGGCAGCGCCGCGGCGGGCGCTGTGATCCTCGTCGAGCGACTCGGCGTCATGACGACGACGCTCACCGACGGCACCGCGACCGGCGTCGAGGTCTATGTCGGGCAGTCGCTCGCGGTCGTCGGCGCCGTGCTGCTCGGCGCGGGCGTCGTCGGCATCCTCCTCGCTCTCGCGATCGCATCGCTCGCGTCGCTGCGCCCGGCGGCCCCCGTCGAGGTCGTCGAGCCGGCCGATGCCGCGGACGAGATCGACGAGAGCACCGCAGCCGGCGAGCACGGCTACGAGCGCGGTCTCGGCTACACGTCGCAGTTCGAGGCGGTGGACGCCGACGCGGACGCCGACGCGACGCCCGCCGTAGCCTCCCGCTGACCCCCTGCCCGCCGCGGCCGTCGCGCGCCAGCCTGCCGTCATGACGACGGCGTCGGTCGCGACGGCCGCGGTGCTTCTGGGGCTGGCGGCCGCGGCCATCGCCGCCGCCCGCGCCTGAGCATCCCCGCGGCACGACGCCCCTCACAGCCCTCGCATAGCAAAGCCACAGGCCGCTTCACGCCCATCCTGCCATCCTTGTGGTCAGACCACCGGATCGAAAGGAACCGACATGAAGGACTTCGCATACACCGCCACCCCGACCGGCCAGTTCACGGTGCTGACCGGCGGCCTCGAGGACCTGGGCTACGACCCCGCCCTGGGCTACACGCCGGACGCCGGCCTCAGCATCCGCTGAGCCGCAGGCTCAGAACGGCAGCAGCGGGTCGACCGCGATCGCCACGAAGATCAGCGTCAGATACGTGATCGATGCGTGGAAGACGCGCATCGGGCGCGGCTCGGTGCCCCGGATCGCCCGGTTGTACAGCCGGTGCGATTCGTAGATGAACCATCCGCCGAAGACGAGAGCGGATGCCGTGTACACCAGCCCCATGCCCGCCACCGGGATCAGCAGGAGCGAGCTGACCACCGTCGCCCACGTGTAGAGGATGACGTGGAGACCGACCTGCGACCCGTGGCGGGTCGCCCCGAGCATCGGGACGTCGACGGAGTCGTACTGGTCGCTGTACTTCATCGACAGCGGCCAGTAGTGCGGCGGGGTCCACAGGAAGACGAGCACGAACAGGATCACCGGCGGCCATGCGAGCGAGCCGGTGACCGCGCTCCAGCCGATCAGCACCGGGAAGCAGCCGGCAATGCCGCCCCACACGATGTTCTGCTCGGTGCGGCGCTTGAGGATCATCGTGTAGATCACGACGTAGAAGAAGATCGCGCCGGCCGAAAGCGCCGCCGCCAGGAGGTTCGTGGTCGCCCACAGCCATACGGTGGACGCGACCGCGAGCGCCCACGCGAACACGAGCGCTCCCCGCGGCGACACCTCGCCGGTCACGAGCGGGCGGTTCACCGTGCGCTGCATGTGCGCGTCGATGTCCCGATCGAGGTACATGTTGAAAGCCGCGGCCGACCCCGCACTCATCGACCCGCCGATGACGGTCGCGACGACGAGCCAGAGCGACGGGAACCCGCCCTCGGCGAGGATCATCACCGGAACGGTGGTCACCAGCAGCAGCTCGAGCACGCGCGGCTTGGTCAGCGCGATGTACGCGCGGATCGTGCGGCCGAGGGAGGGGCGGACGTCTCGCGGTGCCGGAACGGGCGTTCGCGCGCCCGCCGTCGTCGTGATGTCCATCGCCCCCGCAATCGCCGCCTAGGAAACCACCCCATTCTATGGCATGGCCCGCACCCCACCGGATCGCCCCCCGGCCCCACGTCCGCCGCAGCGTCCGGGTCGCGGTCGATCCCGACCGCCACGCTGTGCGATCGACCTCTCGCCGGGGCCGGGGCGACGTGAGAAGACCGACATCGCGACGTCACGCCGACGACACCTCGGGGGCATCCCGTCCCGCAATACTTGCTCGCGTGCCGGCGGCCACCCTCCGCCGGCGGTGAGGATCGGAACTTCCGAACGCAGAGTGTTACCGGTAACATCAGCGTGATGGCATGTCACCCCGGCATGTCACACAACGAGACGCATCGCCCGTGCGGCGTGCCGCTTCGCTAAGCTGAACCACACATTCGCGCTCGCGCAGCTCCTCCTGATCCGACCCCCATGTCACGGGCGTCCGCGGAGAGATCTTCCCGCGGGTGCACCCTCAGGAAAGGTCACCGAGTGCCGGATTTGCTATGGGATGAGATCGACGCGCGCGCCGTGGACACGGCCCGCATCCTGGCCGCGGACGCGGTCGAGAAGGTGGGCAACGGCCACCCCGGCACGGCGATGAGCCTGGCGCCGGCGGCCTACCTGCTCTACCAGCGCGTCATGAACCACGACCCCGCCGACACGCATTGGGTGGGCCGCGACCGGTTCATCCTCTCCGCGGGCCACTCCTCGCTCACGCAGTACGTGCAGCTGTACCTCGGCGGCTTCGGCCTCGAGCTGGACGACCTGAAGTCGCTGCGCACGTGGGGGTCGCTCACCCCGGGCCACCCCGAGTACGGCCACACCGACGGCGTCGAGATCACCACCGGCCCGCTCGGTCAGGGCCTGGCGTCGTCTGTCGGCTTCGCCTATGCCGCCCGCTACGAGCGGGGTCTGTTCGACCCCGAGGCCCCGGCCGGCGAGAGCCCCTTCGACCACTACGTCTACGTGATCGCCTCGGACGGCGACCTGCAGGAGGGCGTCACGAGCGAGGCCTCGAGCCTGGCCGGTCACCAGCAGCTCGGCAACCTCATCGCCATCTACGACTCGAACCAGATCTCGATCGAGGACGACACCGACATCGCCTTCACCGAGGACGTCGTGAAGCGCTACGAGGCCTACGGCTGGCAGGTGCAGACCGTCGACTGGAAGAAGACCGGCGAGTACGTCGAGGACGTCGCCGAGCTGTACGCCGCCATCGAGGCGGCCAAGGCCGCGACCGACAAGCCGTCGCTGATCGTGCTGAAGACGATCATCGGCTGGCCGGCGCCCGGCAAGCAGAACACCGGCAAGATCCACGGCTCGGCGCTCGGCGCCGACGAGCTCGCCGCCACCAAGGACGTCCTCGGCTTCGACCCGGAGCAGAGCTTCGTCGTCGCCGACGACGTCATCGACCGCACCCGCGGGCTCGCGGACCGCGCCGCCGGGATCCGTGCGACGTGGCAGGAGAAGTTCGACGCGTGGGCTGCGGCCAACCCCGAGCGCAAGGCGCTGTTCGACCGTCTGGAGGCCGGAGAGCTGCCCGCGGACCTCGAGGCCGCGCTGCCGACGTTCGAGGCCGGCAAGGACGTGTCGACGCGCGCCGCGTCGGGACAGGTCATCAACGGCCTCGCATCGGTGCTGCCCGAGCTGTGGGGCGGCTCGGCCGACCTGGCCGAGTCGAACCTGACGACGATCAAGTCGGCGAAGTCCTTCGTCCCGGCCGAGTGGTCGACCGACGAGTGGTCGGGCGACCCGTACGGCCGCGTGATGCACTTCGGCATCCGCGAGCACGCGATGGGTGCGATCGTGAACGGCATCGTGCTGCACGGCAAGACTCGCGCCTTCGGCGGCACGTTCCTGATCTTCAGCGACTACATGCGTCCGGCCGTGCGTCTGGCGGCGCTGATGAACGTGCCCTCGATCTACGTGTGGACGCACGACTCGGTCGCGCTCGGCGAGGACGGGCCGACACACCAGCCGATCGAGCAGCTCGCGTCGCTGCGCGCGATCCCGAACTTCACGGTCGTGCGTCCCGCGGACGCCAACGAGACCGCCGCCGCCTGGCTCGAGATGCTCCGCCGAAGCGAGGGTCCGGCCGGAATCGCGCTGACCCGTCAGAACATCCCGGTGTTCGAGCGCGGCGAGGGCGACGCCGACGGCGACGTGTTCGCCTCCGCCGCCGGAGCGGCGAAGGGCGCCTACGTCCTGGCCGAGGCACCCGGCGGCACGCCCGACGTGATCCTCATCGCCACCGGCTCCGAGGTCCAGCTCGCCGTCGCGGCGCGCGAGACCCTCGCCGCCGACGGCGTGAACGCCCGCGTCGTGTCGGCGCCCTCGCTGGAGTGGTTCGCCGAGCAGGACGAGGCGTACCGCGAGAGCGTGCTTCCGGCGTCGGTCAAGGCGCGCGTGTCGGTCGAGGCGGGTTCGGCCCTGTCGTGGCGGGGCATCGTCGGCGACGCCGGGCGCTCGGTCGCGATCGACCACTTCGGCGCGTCGGCCGACTACAAGACCCTGTTCCAGAAGTTCGGCTTCACCGCCGAAGCGGTCGTCGAGGCGGCACGCGAATCCCTCGCCGCCGTCGCGGCGGCACAGTGAGTACGAGGAGAGACAACCCATGAGCACTCCCACCGAACAGCTCGTCGCCGAAGGCGTCAGCATCTGGCTCGACGATCTCTCGCGCGACCGGATCGTGACCGGCAACCTCGCCGGCCTCATCACCTCCCGCAACATCTCCGGCGTCACCACGAACCCGACGATCTTCCAGGGCGCGATCGGCTCCGGGGCCGCCGCGTACGCCGGACAGATCACCGAGCTCGCCAAGGCCGGCGCGTCGGTCGACGAGGCGATCTTCGCCGCGACCACCGACGATGTGCGCGACGCGTGCGACATCCTCCGTCCCGTGTTCGACGCCTCCGGCGGCGTCGACGGACGCGTGTCGATCGAGGTCTCCCCCGACCTCGCCCACGACACCGACGAGACGATCGCGCAGGCCAAGGCGCTGTGGGAGCGGGTGGACCGTCCCAACGCGCTGATCAAGATCCCCGCGACCAAGGCCGGGCTCCCCGCGATCACCGAGGTCATCGGCTCGGGCATCAGCGTCAACGTCACGCTGATCTTCTCGCTGGAGCGGTACGCCGAGGTCATCGACGCCTACCTCGCGGGGCTCGCCAAGGCCCAGGCGGCGGGCATCGACCTGGCCACGATCGAGTCGGTCGCGTCGTTCTTCGTCTCGCGCGTGGACACCGAGGTCGACAAGCGCCTCACCGCGATCGGCACCGACGCCGCCGAGGCCCTCAAGAGCAAGGCGGGCGTGGCCAACGCGCGCCTGGCGTACGAGCTGTTCGAGCAGAAGTTCGCCGAGGAGAAGGCCACGGCGCTCGTCGCCGCCGGCGCCAAGGTGCAGCGTCCGCTGTGGGCCTCGACCGGCGTGAAGGACCCGGCGCTGCCCGACACCCTCTACGTCACCGAGCTCGTCGCCGCCGGCACGGTGAACACGATGCCCGAGAAGACCCTCGAGGCCACCTTCGACCACGGCGTGGTCGAGGGCGACACCGTCACGGCGAACTACGGCGACGCGCACGCCCACTTCGACGCCCTCGCGAGCATCGGCGTCGACTTCGCCGACGTCACCCAGGTCCTCGAGGACGAAGGCGTCGACAAGTTCATCGCCTCGTGGCACGACCTCCAGAACACCGTGAAGACCGCGCTGGAAGACGCGCTGGAGTCGACGCGATGAGCTTCGAGATCCACGTCACCGGCCACGTGAAGTCGGTGGTGGACGAGACCCTGCCGGGCCTCGTCGCGGATCTGATCGCGTCGGGCATCACGGCCGGCGATGCGTCGCTGTGGGGCGCGGACGCCGAGTCCGAGGCGTCGCAGCGTCTCGGCTGGGTCCAGGCGGTCAGCGTCTCACGCCCGCTGGTGGCCGAGATCGAGGCGCTGCGCGCCGACCTCGTCGCGCGCGGGGTCACCCGGGTCGTGCTGGCCGGAATGGGAGGCTCATCGCTCGCTCCCGAGGTCATCGCACGCACGGCGGGGATCCCGCTGGTGATCCTCGACTCCACCTCGCCCGGTCAGGTGCTCGCCGCGCTCGACGGCGACCCCGAGTCGGGCGGGCTCACGCAGACGCTGCTCGTGGTGTCGTCCAAGTCGGGCTCGACCGTCGAGACCGACTCGGCGAAGCGCGCCTTCGAGGCCGCGTTCCGCGATCTCGGCATCGACCCCTCCGAGCGCATCGTGGTCGTGACCGATCCCGGTTCTCCGCTGGACCAGTCCGCCCGCGCCGACGGCTACCGCGTCTTCAACGCGGACCCGAGCGTCGGCGGCCGGTACTCGGCGCTCACCGCCTTCGGCCTCGTGCCGGCGGGGTTGGCCGGCGCCGACATCGGCGAGCTGCTCGACGAGGCCGACGCGACACTGCTCGAGGTCGCGATCGACAGCCCCGACAACCCCGCGCTGGTGCTCGCCGCGGCGATCGCCGGCGGCTCGCCCCGACGCGACAAGCTGGGTCTGATCACCGACGGCACCCACATCGTGGGCCTGCCCGACTGGATCGAGCAGCTCGTCGCCGAGTCGACGGGCAAGGACGGCACGGGCATCCTGCCGGTCGTCCTGCTCCCCGTCTCGCCGGAGGTCGACGAACCCGGGGACGACGTGCAGCTGCTGCGCCTCGTCGACGAAGCCGACGAGTTCCACCTCTTCGAGCGTCACGTCGGCGAGATCCTCGTCAGCGGCTCGCTCGCCGCGCAATTCGTGGTGTGGGAGTACGCCACGGCGATCGCGGGGCGCATGCTCGGCATCAATCCGTTCGACCAGCCCGACGTCGAGTCGGCCAAGGCCGCCGCGCGCGGTCTGCTCGAGGCACGGCCGACGCCGCAGGCGCCGGCCTTCACCGCCGACGGCGTCGAGGTGCGGGTCTCGGATCCGGCACTGGCGGCATCCGGCACCGTCGCGGGCGTCCTCGACGCCCTGTGGGCCGTCGTGCCCGACGGCGGCTACGTCGCCGTGCAGGCGTACGTCAACCGCCTCGAGCTGCCGCAGCTGCAGGGTCTGCGCGAGATGATCGCCGCCGACTCGGGCAAGCCGACGACGTTCGGGTGGGGACCTCGGTTCCTCCACTCGACGGGCCAGTACCACAAGGGCGGGCCCGCGAACGGCGTATTCGTGCAGATCCTCGAGCGGACCGACGTGGATCTCGAGATCCCCGGCCGTCCGTTCACCTTCAGCCAGCTCATCGAAGCCCAGGCCGCCGGCGACGCCGACGTCCTCGCGAACGGCCATGGACGCCCGGTCGTGACTCTCACCCTGACCGACCCTCAGATCGAAGTGCTCTCGCTCTTCGAAGCCGCCCAATAGGAGTCCCTCCCCCGATGACCGTCGAGATCTCGCGCGGACGCAATCCGCTGCGTGACCCCGAAGACCGGCGCCTGAACCGCATCGCGGGTCCCAGCGCGCTCGTGATCTTCGGCGTCACCGGCGACCTGTCGCGCAAGAAGCTGATGCCCGCCGTGTACGACCTGGCCAACCGCGGCCTGCTTCCGCCCGGCTTCGCCCTGGTCGGGTTCGCGCGCCGCGACTGGGACGACCAGGACTTCGCGAAGGTCGTGCACGACGCGGTCAAGCAGAACGCGCGCACCGAGTTCCGCGAGGAGACCTGGAAGCAGCTTCTCCAGGGCATCCGCTTCGTGTCGGGCGAGTTCGACGACCCGGCTTCGTTCCGCCGCCTGCGCGAGACCGTCGAGAGGCTCGACAGCGAGCGGGGCACGATGGGCAACCACGCGTTCTATCTCTCCATCCCGCCGAAGGACTTCCCGCTGGTCGCCGAGCAGCTGAAGGACTCCGGACTCGTCGACGACACGGCCGACCAGCCAGAGCGCTGGCGCCGTGTCGTCATCGAGAAGCCGTTCGGCAGCGACCTCGAGACGGCGCGCTCGCTCAACGACGCGCTGCGTTCGGCGTTCCCGGCGGACTCGATCTTCCGCATCGACCACTACCTCGGCAAGGAGACGGTCCAGAACATCCTGGCCCTGCGCTTCGCCAACGAGCTGTACGAGCCGATCTGGAACCGCAACTACGTCGATCACGTCCAGATCACGATGGCCGAGGACATCGGCGTGGGCGGGCGCGCGGGCTACTACGACGGCATCGGCGCCGCGCGCGACGTCATCCAGAACCACCTGCTGCAGCTCATGGCGCTGACCGCCATGGAGGAGCCGATCTCGTTCGACGCCGCGCATCTGCGGGCGGAGAAGGAGAAGGTGCTCGCCGCGGTGACGCTGCCCGACGACCTGTCGCGCTCGACCTCCCGTGGGCAGTACGCCGGCGGCTGGCAGGGCGGCGAGAAGGTGCGCGGCTTCCTCGACGAGGAAGGCATGGACCCGCAGTCCACGACCGAGACGTATGCCGCCATCACCCTCGAGGTCAACACGCGCCGCTGGGCGGGCGTCCCCTTCTACCTGCGCACGGGCAAGCGGCTCGGGCGACGCGTGACCGAGGTCGCCGTCGTCTTCAAGAGCGCCCCCGAGATGCTGTTCTCGCGCAGCGACCGCTCTGGCCAGGGCCAGAACGCGCTCGTGATCCGCGTGCAGCCCGACGAGGGCGTCACCATCCGCTTCGGATCCAAGGTGCCCGGAGCCAGCGCACAGGTCCGCGACGTCACGATGGACTTCGGGTACGGCCACGCCTTCACCGAGGCGAGCCCCGAGGCCTACGAGCGTCTCATCCTCGACGTTCTGCTCGGCGACCCGCCGCTGTTCCCGCGGCACGAAGAGGTCGAGCTGTCGTGGAAGATCCTCGACCCGATCGAACGGTTCTGGGAGTCCCAGGGCGGCCCGCTCGAACAGTACTCACCCGGCTCGTGGGGCCCGGCATCCGCTCACGAGATGCTCACCCGCGACGGACGCGCTTGGAGGCGCCCGTGATCGTCGACCTTCCCGACACCAACGTCAGCAAGATCTCGCGGGCGCTCGTCAGCGTCCGTGAAGAGGGCGGTGCGGTCGCGCTCGGCCGTGTGCTCACGCTCATCATCATCACGCGCGCCGGGGCGATGGAGGAGGCCATCGAGGCCGCCAACGACGCCTCGCGCGAGCACCCGATGCGCGTCATCTCGCTCATGATCACCGACCCCGACGACCCGGACCCTCGCCTGGACGCGCAGATCCGCGTCGGCGGCGACGCCGGGGCCAGCGAGGTGGTGACGCTGAAGGCACGCGGCGAGGCCGGCCGCTCGAACCTGGAGTCGCTCGTGACCGGCCTGCTGCTGCCGGACGCACCGGTCGTGGTGTGGTGGCCCAACGAGACGCCCCCCGAGCCCTCGCAGACCAGCATCGGTCGGATCGCGCAGCGCCGCATCACCGACGCGGCGACCAAGCCCGATCCGGCGGCGTGGGTCGGCCAGCTCGGCGAATGCTACGCACCGGGCGACACCGACCTGGCGTGGACCCGCCTGACCCGATGGCGCGAGCAGCTCGCCGCGATCCTCGACCAGCCGCCGTATGAGCAGGTCACGGCGGTGCGCGTGCGTGGCGCCGCGGACTCGCCGTCGACGGCGCTCCTCGCCGCCTGGCTGCGCGTCGCCCTCGACGTTCCGGTGGAGTGGGAGTACCTCGACGCCGACGAGTGGCCGCACGGCATCAAGTCGGTCGCGCTCACCCGCGCGAGCGGAGAGGTGCTGCTCGAGCGGCCGAGCCCGGGCGTGGCGATCCTGACGCAGCCCGGACAGCCCAGCCACGAGCTGACCTTCCCGCGGCGGACGTTGCGCGAGTGCCTCGCGGAGGAGCTGCGGCGTCTGGATCCCGACCTCCTGTATGGTCGAGTCATCACGGACGGCTGGGACCTGCTGGACCCGCCGAAGACCCGGGAGGCATAGGAAGAGCGGCATGGTGGAGGTGTGGGCTGAGAAGCGGGTCGTCATCGCGTCCGACCCGGACTCTCTCGCCGAATCCGTCGCGGCGCGTTTCCTCACCCGCGTGAGAAAGCGCGCGGCGAACGGCCGTGCCGCCCATGTCTCGCTCACCGGCGGGACCATGGCGGAGGCCGTGCTCGCCGCTGCCGGGCGCGACCCCCGCGCCCAGCAGATCGACTGGTCGCGCGTCCACTTCTGGTGGAGCGACGAGCGCTTCGTCCCACGTGGCGATGCCGACCGCAACGAGGTCATGGCGCGTGCCGCGCTCCTCGATCGCATCGACATCCCCGAAGAGAACATCCACACCGTCCCGGCGAGCGACGACGGCATCGGTCTCGACGAGGCCGCCGACCGCTATGCCGCCGAGCTCGCCTCGTTCGGCAGCGGCGGCAACCCGTGGCCCAAGTTCTGCGTCTGCTTCCTCGGCGTCGGCTCCGACGCGCACATCGCATCGCTGTTCCCGGACCGTCCCGAGATCCAGATCGTCGATCGCGCGGTCGTCCCCGTGCGCGACTCCCCCAAACCGCCTCCCGAGCGCATCACCGTGACCAGACCGGTGATCAACTCTTCGCTGCGCGTGTGGATGGTGCTCGCCGGCGAGGACAAGGCTGCCGCGCTCGGACTCGCCCTCGCGGGCGCGAACTACGTCAACGTTCCCGCGGGCGGCGCCAAGGGCCGTCGGCGCACCGTGTTCTTCGTCGACGATGCGGCCGCCGCCAGGGTCCCGCCGGAGCTCATCGACCAGGAGTACTGACACACCTGCGAAAAGGAGAGCGGATGCCCGTCCGGCATCCGCTCTCCTTTTCGCGTTCTCGGGTCTACGCCTGACCGCGACGCTCGCGCAGCTGCTTGAGCGCGTCGTCGAGAAGCTCCTCGGCCTCTTCGTCGGTACGACGCTCCTTCACGTAGGCGAGGTGCGTCTTGTACGGCTCGGTCTTGGCCACGGCCGGCGGGTTCTCCTTGTCGCGCCCGGCGGGGAGGCCGGTGTGCGGCGAGTCGATGACGTCGGGGATCTCCTCCTCGGGGATGCCCGCGGCGAAGTACCGCACGGTCTCGTTGCCCATCGCGTCCCAGTACGACACGGCGATGCGATCGGCGTGGTAGCCGTGATCCTGCTCGCCCATGGGTCCGGCACCGACGCGGGTGCCGCGGATCGCGTTGCCTCCTGTTGCCATCAGAGCCCCTGGAACTTCGTGATCAGGCCGAGTGCGACGATCGCGACGAACCACACCAGCGCGAGGACGATGGTGAAGCGGTTCAGGTTGCGCTCGGCGAGACCCGACGAACCGAGGGACGAGGTCATGCCGCCGCCGAACATGTCGGACAGGCCGCCACCGCGTCCCTTGTGAAGGAGGATGAGGAGGGTCAGCAGGAGGCTCGTGATGCCCAGGAGCACCTGCAGGACGAACTCGAGGATCTGCACAGTCGTTGAAGCCTTTCGTCGGCGCCCGGTTCAGGGCACCGATGGTCGAGTATACCCGCCGACGTCAGACGCCGACGTGCTTCTGGTACCGGACGATGGCCGCGAACTCGTCGACGACGAGACTGGCGCCGCCCACGAGAGCGCCGTCCACGTCGGGCTCGCGCATGAAGCTGGCGATGTTCGCCGCCTTCACCGAGCCGCCGTACAGCACGCGCGTGCGGGCCGCCGCATCGTCACCGAGCTTCGACGCGATCACCTCGCGCAGCGCCGCACACACTTCCTGCGCCTGCTCGGGCGAGGCGACCTGGCCGGTGCCGATCGCCCAGACCGGCTCGTAGGCGACGACGATGTCCGCATCGGCGGGCACGGAAGCCAGCGCCACCTCGAGCTGTGCGACCGACACCGCGGTGGGGCCGGACTCCTCGCGCTGCTCGAGCGTCTCGCCGACGCAGATGACCGGCACGAGGCCGTGCTTGAGCGCGGCCTTCACCTTGGCCGCCACGACCTCATCGGTCTCGGCGTGGTACTGCCGGCGCTCGCTGTGGCCGATGATGACGTAGCCGCAGTCGAGCTTCGACAGGAACGCCCCCGAGATCTCGCCCGTGTACGCGCCCGAGTCCTGCGTGGACAGGTCCTGGGCCCCGAGCGAGAACGGGATCTTGTCGGCGTCGATGAGCGTCTGCACGGTGCGGATGTCGGTGAAGGGCGGGAACACCGCGACCTCGACCGAGCCGTCCTCGTGCTTGGCATCCTTGAGCGTCCAGTGCAGCTTCTGCACGAACGCGACCGCCTGCAGGTGGTCCAGGTTCATCTTCCAGTTGCCCGCGATGAGCGGGGTGCGGCTCACTGCCATCCGAGGACCTCCAGTCCGGGGAGCTTCTTTCCTTCGAGGAACTCCAGGCTCGCGCCGCCGCCCGTCGAGATGTGACCGAACGCGTCGTCCGGGAACCCGAGCTGGCGCACCGCCGCGGCGGAGTCGCCGCCGCCGACGACGCTGAGGCCGTCGACCTCGGTGAGCGCCTGCGCGACCGTCTTGGTGCCGGCTGCGAAGGCCTCCATCTCGAACACGCCCATGGGACCGTTCCAGAAGACCGTCTTCGAACCGCGGATCGCGTCGGCGAAGAGCTCCGCCGTCTTGGGGCCGATGTCCAGACCCAGGCCGTCCGCGCCGAAGGCGGTGTCCTCGAGCTTGTCGGCATCCGCGGTGACGTGCTCGGCGTCTGCGGCGAACGACGCCGCGACCACCGCGTCGACCGGGAGCACGAGCTCGACGCCCTTCTCGGCGGCCGTGGCCATGTAGCCCTTGACCGTCTCGAGCTGGTCGGCTTCGAGGAGGCTCTTGCCGACCTCGTAGCCCTGGGCCTTGAGGAAGGTGAACATCATGCCGCCGCCGACGCACAGCTTCTCGACGCGCGGGAGCAGGTGCGCGATGACGCCCAGCTTGTCCGACACCTTCGAGCCACCGAGAACGACCGTATAGGGGCGCTCGGGGTTCTCGGTGAGGCGGTCGAGGACGTCGACCTCCTTCTCGATGAGGTAGCCGGCGGCGGACGGCAGGATCTCGGCGAGATCGTAGACCGAAGCCTGCTTGCGATGGACGACGCCGAATCCGTCGGACACGAGCGCGTCGCCGAGGTCGGCGAGCTGCTCGGCGAACGCGCGGCGCGCCGCCTCGTCCTTCGAGGTCTCGCCGGGGTTGAACCGCAGGTTCTCGATGACCGCGATGTCGCCGTCCTCGAGGGCGGCGACCGCCTCGTGAGCCGACTCGCCCACGGTGTCGCGCGCGAACGCGACGGGCTTGCCGAGCAGCTCGGACAGGCGCTGCGCGACCGGCGCGAGGCTGTACTTCGGGTCCGGCGCCCCGTCGGGGCGCCCCAGGTGCGAGCACGCGACGACGCGCGCGCCCTGGTTGATGAGGTGGTTCAGCGTGGGGAGAGCCGCACGCACGCGGCCATCGTCCGTGATGACGCCGTCCTTGAGGGGGACGTTGAAGTCGACACGGACGATGACGCGCTTGCCTGCGAGCGAACCCAGCGAATCGAGGGTGCGCAGAGCCATGATCGTCAGAGCTTGCCGGCCACGATCTCGGTGAGGTCGACGAGGCGGTTCGAGTAGCCCCACTCGTTGTCGTACCACGACACGACCTTGACCTGGTTGCCGATGACGCGGATGAGGCCGGCGTCGAAGATCGACGAGTGCGGGTCGGTGACGATGTCGCTGGAGACGATCGGGTCCTCGGTGTACTTGAGGATGCCCTTGAGCGGTCCCTCGGCCGCAGCCTTGTAGGCGGCCTTGATCTCGTCGACGGTCGCCTCCTTGGCCACCTCGACCGTGAGGTCGGTGGCCGAGCCGGTGGGAACCGGGACGCGCAGCGCGAAGCCGTCCAGCTTGCCCTTGAGCTCGGGCAGGACCAGGCCGATGGCCTTGGCGGCACCGGTCGAGGTGGGGACGATGTTGAGGGCGGCGGCGCGCGCGCGGCGCAGGTCGCTGTGCGGGCCGTCCTGCAGGTTCTGGTCGGCCGTGTAGGCGTGGACCGTCGTCATGAGGCCCTTCACGATGCCGAACTCGTCGTTGAGGACCTTCGCCAGCGGCGCGAGGCAGTTGGTCGTGCACGAGGCGTTCGAGATGATGTGGTGCTTCTCGGGGTCGTACAGGTCCTCGTTGGCGCCGATGACGAAGGTCGCGTCCTCGCCCGAGGCGGGAGCCGAGATCAGGACCTTCTTCGCGCCGCCCGCGATGTGCTTGCCGGCGTCGGCGGCCTTGGTGAAGCGACCGGTCGACTCGATCACGATGTCGACGCCGAGCTCGCCCCACGGGAGGTTGGCGGGGTCGCGCTCCTCGAAGACCTTGATGGTCTTGTCGCCGACCGTGATGGAGTCCTCGGTGTACGACACGTCGGCGTCGAGACGACCGAGGATCGAGTCGTACTTGAGCAGGTGGGCGAGGGTCTTGTTGTCGGTGAGGTCGTTCACCGCCACGATGTCGAGGTCCGCGCCCTGAGCGAGTGCTGCGCGCAGGTAGTTGCGTCCGATGCGGCCGAAGCCGTTGATGCCGATCTTGACAGACACGTTGTCTCCCGGTCTCCCGTTTCTCGTCGCGCCGGCCACGCCCGATCGGCGTTCCTTGTCACGCGATCTCTTGATACAGAGAGGATGCCTGGAATCCGCCCGAAGCCGGGAGGATTCGAGGCATCCTCACCTGTGTCCGACACTACCGCAGACTAGACCAGCCCGACGGCCTTCTCACGGGCGGTGGTGAAACGCTGCGCCACATTCTCCCAGTTGGCGATGTTCCACACGGCCTTGACGTAGTCGGCCTTGACGTTGAGGTAGTCGAGGTAGAAGGCGTGCTCCCACATGTCGAGCTGGAAGACCGGGACCGTGCCCATCGCGGTGTTGGCCTGCTGGTCGAACAGCTGCTGGATGATGAGCTGCTCGCCCACCGGGTCCCAGCTGAGGACGGCCCAGCCCGAGCCCTGGATGCCGGTCGCGGCGGCGGTGAAGTGCGCCTGGAACTTCTCGAACGAGCCGAAGAACTCGGTGATCGCGGCCGCGAGCTCGCCCTCGGGCTGCCCGCCCCCGTCCGGCGAGAGGTTGGTCCAGAAGATCGAGTGGTTCACGTGACCGCCGAGGTTGAACGCGAGGTCCTTCTCGAGCTTGTTCACGTTCGCGAGGTTGCCCGTCTCACGGGCCTCGGCGAGCTGGTCCAGTGCGGTGTTCGCGGCCGTCACATACGCCTGGTGGTGCTTGTCGTGGTGCAGCTGCATGATCTTGCCGCTGATGTGCGGCTCGAGCGCGGCGTAGTCGTAAGGGAGGTCGGGCAGCGTGTACTTCGCCATGTTCTCTTCTTCCTGTCGGCGCCGCACCGAAAGCCTCGGCGCAGCGAGGGGACGACTGTCATCCTACTGACGCCCAACGCACCGCGGCCGGGGTTGCTTCCCGAATGACGTACGGAATCCGGGTTCAGCCCGCGACGTCCTCGCCGGCCGGAACCGCCGACTCGGTGCCGGCGACGCCGTCGGCTTCCGCCTTCTTGTCGGCCATCGCCAGCAGGCGCCGGATGCGGCCCGCCACGGCGTCCTTCGTCAGCGGCGGGTCGGCGTGCTGACCCAGCTCGTCCAGGCTCGCGTCGCGGTGGGCGAGTCGCAGCTCGCCGGCCTCGCGCAGGTGATCCGGCACCGTGTCGCCGAGGATCTCCAGCGCCCGCTCGACGCGCGCGCACGCGGCGACGGCCGCCTGCGCGGAGCGGCGCAGGTTCGCGTCGTCGAAGTTGACGAGGCGGTTCACGCCGGCGCGCACCTCGCGACGCTGGCGCATCTGCTCCCAGTCCGACGCCGCGCGCACGGCGCCCATCGTCGCCAGCGCCGTGCGGATGGCGTCGCCTTCGCGCACCACGACGCGAGGGACGCCGCGCACCTCGCGCGCCTTCGCCGCGATGCCGGCGCGATGCGCGGCTCCGACGAGCGCCATCGCCGCCTCGCCCGAGGGGCAGCTGATCTCGAGAGCGGCCGAGCGGCCGGGCTCGCTCAGCGTCCCGGCGGCGAGGAACGCGCCGCGCCACACCGCGGCGAGGTCGGGGCGGGCCCCGGTGGTGAGCTTGTTGGGCAGGCCGCGGACGGGACGCCGACGCTGGTCGAGCAGGCCCGTCTGCCTCGCGAGGGTCTCACCGCCCTCGATGACGCGCACCGCATAGTGCCCGCTGGTGCGGGCGCTGGACGCCTGCACATGGACGAGCTCGGGCCGGACGCCGTAGATCTCCATGAGCTCGCGCGCCACGCGGCGGGCGAGCAGGTCGGAGTCGAGCTCGGCCTCGACCGCGACGCGGTTGGCGATCGAGTGCAGGCCGCCGGAGAAGCGCAGCAGCGCGGTGAGCTCGGCGACTCGAGCGGACGGGCGCGGGTCACGCACCGCGATGAGCTCGGTCTTGACGTCGGCGGTCAGCGACAACGGTTCTCCTCAGGGTTCAGGAACGATCGTCCAGCCTACCTGCGCGCGGTCATTCCCGCCCGAGGTCGCGGTGCTTGACGCGCACGGCGACGCCGGGGAGATCACCGAGCCGCTCGGCGAGCTGAATCGCCATCGCCACCGAGCGGTGCTTTCCGCCGGTGCAGCCCACGGCGACCACCGAGTGGCGCTTGTTCTCGCGCTGGTACCCCTCGAGCACGGGACCGAGCGCGCGAGTGTAGGAGTCCAGGAACTCGGTGGCCCCCGGCTGCGACAGCACGAAGTCCCGCACCCGTTCGTCCTCGCCGGTGAGCGAGCGGAGATCGTCGTTCCAGAAGGGGTTGGGCAGGAACCGCATGTCGGCGACGAGGTCGGCGTCCGGCGGCAGTCCGTACTTGAAGCCGAAGCTCACGACCGTGAGCGTATGCCGCGCCGAAGTCTCGTCGGAGAAGAGCTCGACGATGCGGTTGGCGAGCTGGTGGACGTTGAACTGCGACGTGTCGACGATGACGTCGGCGTCCTCGCGCACGACGGCCAGGCGCGCTCTCTCGCGCTGGATGCCGTCGATGACGGTCCCCTCGTCCTGCAGCGGGTGCGGGCGCCGCACGGCCTCGAAGCGACGCACGAGGACGTCGTCGGCGGCGTCGAGGAAAAGCACGCGCAGGCGTGAGCGCTCGCGCAGCGCCTGCACGGCCTCGGGCAGGTCGCTGAACAGATCGCGGCCGCGCACGTCGACAACGACGGCGATGCGCGGCAGCGTGTCTCCGGCCATCTCGCTCAGGTCGAGCAGCGGCCGGAGCATCTGCGGCGGCAGATTGTCCACGACGTACCAGTCGAGGTCCTCGAGCGCGTTCGCGGCGGTCGACCGCCCCGCGCCGGACATTCCTGTCACGATCAGGATCTCTCCCGGATCCCGCGGCTGCGCGCCCGCCATGACCACCCCCGTCGTCGGACCCAGCCTAGCCGTTCGCGAGGTGGGCATGGACGGCCGCGGCGAGCTTGGGACCGACGCCCGGAAGCTGCTCGATCTCGGCCGGGGTGGCGCCTCGCAGCGCCGCGACGGAGCCGAAATGCCGCAGCAGAGCCTTGATCCGCGCCTCGCCCAGACCCGGCACCT